>NZ_PVLV01000074.1 GCF_002982015.1 Streptomyces solincola | reverse complement strand
CGGTGAGGCTGGGTGCCGGGCCCCCGCCCCGGCACCCGGCCTCACCGTCGCCGTCGCCGTCGCCGTCCGCCGGCATCCCCCCGCTCACCGACGAGCACGGCCGGGTGCTCACCCTGCGCGGCTGGAACGTCGAGGACAAGGCGGGCCGGGGAGAGAGCGCGCTCGCCGCCGTCACCGAGCGCCACTTCCGCGACCTGCGCGCCCGGGGCTTCGACTTCGCCCGGCTGCTGGTCTTCTGGGACGACCTGGAGCCCCGCCGAGGCCACTACAGCCAGGAGTACCTCCGCAGGATCGACCGCGTCCTCGGCTGGGCGCACCGCCACCGCGTCCGGGTGGTGATCGACGCCCACCAGGACGTCTTCGGCCCGGCGTTCGGCCACCGGGGCATCCCCGCCTGGGCGACCCGCACCGACGGGCTCCCCTTCACCCCGCGCCCCGAGGACTGGTTCTCCAGTACTTCGAGCCCGCCGTGCAGCGGGCGTTCACCCACCTCTACGAGGACCCCGACCTGCGCCGCGCCCAGGCGGCCATGTGGCGGGTGCTGGCCGACCGGTTCGGCGACCACCCGGCGGTCCTCGGCTACGACCTCGTCAACGAGCCGATGGGCGAGCTGCGCCCCGGCGAGCCGCTGCCGGACGCGGCCCGCCGCATCGAGCGCGACCAGCTCACCCCGATGTACAACCGGCTGGCGCGGGCGATCCGCTCGGTGGACGAGGACACCTGGCTGTTCGTCGAGCCGACGCCGATCGTGGGGGAGGGGGTGTCCACCGGCCTCGGCCGGATCGGGGACGCCAAGGTCGTCTACGCCCCGCACTTCTACAACACCGCGATGGAGGCGGGCGCGGACTACGACCCGGCGGCGGGCTGGATCGAGGCGTACGAGGCCGCCGTGACCGTCTACCCGCGCCGCCACCGGGTCCCGGTGGTCGTCGGGGAGTGGGGCCCCCTCAACAACTCCTTGCCGAACATGGGCCGCTTCTACCGCGACGCGCTCGCCTCCCTGAACCGCTACGGCTCCGGCTGGGCCGGCTATGTCTGGTGCTACGGCGGCGGCTACTGCGCGCTGGACGCCCAGGGCCGCTGGCGCGCCAACAAGGAGCGGACGGCCGCGCCGTACGCGGAGGCGGTGGCCGGACGGCACGTCTCCGCCGGTCCGGACGGCGTCCGCTACGAGGCCACCGCCGGCGCCACCGTGGTCTCCCTCCCGCCGAGCCCCACCGGCTGGCGGCTCTCGGCGGCGGGCCGCGCCCGGCCCCGGACGACGGTGGTCGCACCGGGGGCGTCGGCCCGGGTCCGGATCTCCGCGGCCCCGGGGGCCCGGGTCGCGATCACCTGGACCGCCGCGGTGGCCTGAGGGCCTCCTACCCGGGTGGTACACGACATGCCCTGGCCACCCGCGTCTGGGACGAGCCCTTCCTCGAGGAGGGCGACGTCTTCGACCTGGGCGACCCGATCACCGGCGACGGCATCAGGCGCATCGTCGCCCGTGCCGTGGAGGACGGCGGCCCCGAGGCGGACGCGCGGTGATCGTCGTCGCCGACACCTCAGGGCTGCTAGCCCTCTTCAACTCGCGCGATCCCGCGTGCGTGCCGGCCCGGAAGGCGGCCGACCAGGCGGCTCTGCTGGTGGCCAGCCCGCTCGCTCTCACCGAGATCCATCATGTCGCCACCGCCAGGGCGGGGCGCGCCGCGGCCGACGCCATCCTGCGGAAGCTGTCGCAGCGCACCCGTTCCCTGCGGCTTGTCCTGGCCGAGACCACCGGGGAACTCCTCGACGCCGCCTTGGACGTGCGGGCGCGCTACCGGGACCTCGACCTCGATCTGGTCGACGCGGTGAACGTCTGCCTGGCCGCCCACTACGGCACCGACGCCGTCCTGACCCGCGACGTGCGGGACTTCCGAGCCGTGCGCCCGCTCGACCGCCACCCGCGCTTCCGGCTCCTGCCCGACGACCTCTAGGCGACGCCCCCCGGCCCCCGCAGCAACGCGTCGATCCGGGCCGCCGCCGCGGCCAACTCGGCGCGGGCCCCGGTCAGCTGGGCGGGGGTGACGCCGTGGTCGCGGGCGGCGTCGCGGACGTCGTCGCGCAGCTTGTCCAGCAGCTTCTCCAGCGCACGGGCCGGGTCCTCGGCCGGATCCACCCGGCCCCAGTCCGGGGCCGGATCCGGGCCGGGCCCGGCGTGCGGAGGGTCGGGCGGCGTCGGCGTACCGCCGAGGAGGTCGCCGAGGCGGCCGGCCAGGTCGGACAGCCCGTCCCGGACCCCGCCGGGCCACTGCCCCGCGCGCCCCGACAGGTGGTCCTGCACCTGCTGCGCCATCCGCTGCATCTCCCGGCGCGCCCGCTCCTGGGCCTCCTCGGCCTGCCGGCGGGCGTCGCGGGCGTCCTCCCGGGCCCGCCTGGACTCGTCCTTGGCCCGCCTGGTCTGCTCCCGCCACTCCTGCCGGGCCCGGCGCAGCTCCTCCTTCGCCGCCGTCCAGGGGTCGCCCTCGTCGTGCCGGCTCTCCCCGGCCGCCGCCCGCATCTCGCGGCGCAGCGAACCGGCCGCGCCCTGCACGTCCTCCCGGATCTCCGCGGCCAGCGCGGCCACCGAGTCCCGGATCTCCACCTCCAGGTCGGCCAGCTCGCCGCCCCGGTCGGCCAGTTCGGCGCGGCCCGCGTCGGTGATGGCGTACACCTTGCGGCCGCCGTCCTCGATGGTGTGCCGGACCAGCCCCTCGGCCTCCAGCTTGGCCAGGCGCGGGTAGACCGTGCCCGCCGAGGGCGCGTACAGCCCCTCGAAGCGCTCCTCCAGGAGCCGGATCACCTCGTATCCGTGGCGCGGGGCCTCGTCCAGCAGCTTCAGCAGATACAGCCGCAGCCGGCCGTGCGCGAAGACGGGGGGCATCTCTAGAGCACCTTCCCTTCGAAGGAGGAGTCGGGGGCGGTTTCCGGGTCCTCCGGGCGGCGCAGCAGCGCGAGCGAGCCGGACACCGTGGTCGCCCTCAGCACGCCCCGGCCCGCGCCCAGCCGGCCGGTGATCCGCTTCATCCCCCACTGGCCGTCCACCCGCAGGTCCTCGAACGCGTTGGCGACGCTGCCGCCCGCCGTGCTCGCCTCGACCTGCGCGTCGGCCGGGGACGGCAGCCGGACGGCGACCTCCCCGGAGACGGTGTTCAGCCGTACGTCCCCGGGCGTCTCGGCGGCCCAGGCCGCCGGGTCCAGATCGAGCACCACATGCCCGCTGACCGACTCCGCCCGCACGGAGGGACCGGCGCCCTCGACCACCGTCAGCCCGCCGGACACCGAGCGGAAGCGCAGGTCGCCGGTGACCGCCTGCGCCTCCACGTCCCCGGCCACCGTCTCGGCCCGCACCTCGCCGGAGACCCCGGTCAGCGTCGCCGAGCCCTGCACCCCGCGGACCGTCACCGGGCCCCGGACGCCCGAGACCACCGCCTCCGCGCCCACGTACCCGACCGAGACGTCCGCGCCCGCCGGGACCACCAGCGAGACCACGGCGCTGCGCGGCTCCTTGCCGCCCAGCCAGGACAGCAGCCCCTGCCAGTGCAGGTCCGGGTACGCCACGGTGAGCACCCCGTCCGCCAGGGTGACCTCCAGCGGCGGCCCGCCGACCGCCGACACCTCCAGCCGCGCCGGTCCCTCCTCCGCGCCGACCACGTGCACGGCGCCGTCCACCACCCGCACGCGCAGTGCGGTGACGGGATCGTCGAAGCTGAGCCGCACGGGCTCGCTGACCGTCCACTCCGGCATGGCGCCTCCTCGGCTCGACACGCAACATATCGCGTTCTCTGCTGAATACGATATATCGCGGATCGGGTGCGTCAAGAGAGCCGAGGGCTTTCCCGCGTGCTCGATAGGCTGTACGCATGTACTTCACGGACCGCGGCATCGAAGAGCTGGAGAAGCGGCGCGGCGAGGAGGAGGTCACCTTCGAGTGGCTCGCCGAGCAGCTCCGTACCTTCGTCGACCTGAACCCCGACTTCGAGGTCCCGGTCGAGCGCCTCGCCACCTGGCTCGCCCGGCTGGACGACGAGGACGACGACGAGTAGGCGGCCACCGCCGCCACCGAGGGAGATCCCATGTTCGGGAGCGCACTGAACGAGCTGTTCGCCCCCGGGCGGCGGCACACCGAAGAGGAGAAGCGCCGCCAGGAGATGACCCTGGAGGGGGTGGGGGACGCCGACCCGGGGCGCGGTCCGATAGACCTGGGCAGCGGCGTGGTCGTCATCCGCGTCCCGGGGGCCCGGGCGCAGGAGGGCGACGAGCTGGCGGAGTAGCCGCACGGCCCCGGCGGCCGTACGCGAAGGGCCCGGTCCCGCGAGAGGTGCTCGCGGGGCCGGGCCCCTGTCATCGCCGAGGCGTCAGGAGATCGCCTTGAACGGCTGCCAGCCGCCCGTGCCGACGACCTTCGGCGCGCCGATCAGACCGGTGCGGCGGCCGGGCAGGAACTCCAGCCCCGCCGAGGTGTTCGCGGTGGTCGTCCACATGTCGGAGATCCCGTCGCCGTCCGAGTCGCCGCCCGCCGTGATCAGCGGGCGGACCGCCGGGGTCCAGCCGGTGGCGTAGGCGACCCGGCTCGACCCGGCGCCCAGCGAGGACGGGTCGGTGCCGCCGTCCGGGACGCCGTCGCCGTCCGCGTCGCCGTTGGAGCGGCCCTTGTACACCCACACCTCGCCGTTGGCGGCGTTGCGGGCGATGAGGTCGACGTTGCCGTCGCCGTCCAGGTCGCCGGGCGAGGCCAGGTGCATGTTGGTCCAGCCGGAGGTGCCGATCGGGTAGCCCGAGTAGACGGCGCCGTTGGCGAATCCGGGCAGGAACCAGAGCCGGTCGCCGATGACCGCCACGAAGTCCGACTGGTGGTTCTCCTCGACGTCCGCAGTGATGTCACCGACCGAGACGATCTGCCTGATGGCGGCCGGGTCGATCGACTCCCCGGTCTCGTTGTCAGGAAAGACGTACATCTCCTGCTTGGTGGCGTCGGTGAACTCACCGAGGCCGTCGTTGGGGTAGAGCCACAACTTGCCGTCGGACTTGCGGGCGACCAGGTCCTCGTAGGGGTCCTCGTTCATGGTCCCGCGGTGGGTGAGCAGCGCGCCGCTCCAGTCCGGCTTCGAGCCGAGAGGCACGCCCGTGGCGACCGCGCCGGAACCGGTCCCGCTGTACAGCCTCAACGCCGACGTGCCGTCGACGGTGAGCAGATCCGGTTGCCCGTCGCCGTTCACGTCACCGGGCTTGTCGACGATGCCGGTGCTGGTGGCGGTGAAACGGTAGGCGCGGACCGGGCTGGCGTTCTTGCCGGCGTCGAAGGCCTGTACATACAGCGTGTGCGGGCCGGGGGTCAGCGGCTGCGCCGTGATCTCGGCCGGGCCGCCCTTGCCCGCTGCGGGAACGGACTTGCTCGGCGGCGTCCGGTCGAGGTCCCACTTGTACTCGACGACGTCCGGATCGGCGGAGTCGAGCACGAAGACCTCGTCGGTGCGCGCCAGGGCCCCGTCGGTGTTCTCCGGGTACCGGTTGTTCTTAGAGACGACCGTCGGCTGGTGGGCCGGTGCGGAGGGGTCGAAGCCGAAGCGGCATCCGGGCGCGCCGGAGGTCGGCGTCCAGTCGGACGCGAAGTTGGCGTCGAGGGGGTCCTCCACCTGCGCCTTCCAGGAGAACTGCCCGCCGCTGACGCCCTTGTGCTTGTCCAGGAGCGCCTTGGGGACGTCGACCCAGGCCAGCACGCCCTTGGAGTCCGTCGCCGAGACGGTCCTCTCCACCTTCTGGTCGAGGATGATGCCCGGCGAGACGTCGTGCTTGCCGGTGGCCCACAGATGGAACTGGACCTTGACCTTGCCGCCGTCGGGGTCCCAGACCTGCGCCTGAAGCCTCACGTCGGTGTTGCCGACCGTGACGTAGGTGGAGCCGTTGCCGCAGTCGTTGGCAGCGGTCTTGGTGCTGGGGCTGGTGTCCAGCGCCCAGGGCGCCTTGCCCACGCGGTTGAACTCGACGATCAGCTTGGCGTCCGGCTTGAACTTCTTCCAGCTGTACTCGTCCTTGCCGTCCTCCGCGCTCTGCGGGGCGCGCAGGCCGAAGGTGATGGTGCTCCACTTGCCGGCGGCGGCCTTCTTGGCGGCGTCATTCGCCTCGAAGTCCACGGCCTTGTCGGGGCAGCCGAACGCCTCGTTGCCGTGCGCGTAGGGCTTGCTGTCCTGGCGGGTGGACCAGCTCGGCTGCTTGTTCCAGGTGGTGGCCGAGCTGATGCCGCCGGTCAGGTACAGCTCGACCGGCTTGGCGGTGCAGGACCACGAGTGCGTCTCGGTGATCTGGAACTGCGCGTCGACCACCTTCACGCCGGCCAGGAACTTGGAGTCGACGCGGAAGAAGGAGCGGGCGGTGCCGCCGCTGGAGGACTCGTAGCCGACCCGCGCCTCGCCGGTGGTGCCGCCGCTCCAGCCGGTGCCGTTCCAGTAGCTGTCGTTGGGGTGCGGCTTGTAGGCGATGGTCCACGCCTGGCGGGCGCCGGTCATCCGCGGGTCGATGTAGACCGGGTACGTGGTGTCGGGGGCCGTCAGCAGCTCCTGGTCGGGCTTGAGGCTGAGCTTGCCGGGCGAGACGGTGACGTCCACGGTCGCGCTGTTGGCGCCCGGGGCGAGGTCCGAGGAGGTCGCGGTGGAGGCGGCGACCGGAGACGCGGACTTCGCGGTACGGGCCTGCGGCTTGGCGGCCGCCCTGCCCGTCTGGACGGTAGGCGCGGGCTCCTGGCCGGAGGAGTCCCACATCCGGGCGGTGGAGGTGGCGAACACGCTCTGGCCGACCGGGTTGAGGGCGCGCAGGGAACCGGTCGCCGGATCTTCGGTGACGGTGAGTCCGTCGGTCTTCAGCCCGAAGTCGACGGTCGCCAGCTCCGGGTTGGCGGCGGCCTCGGGGGTCTTGACGATGAGGGCCTGGCTGAAGCCGTCCACACCGGCGGCGACCGCCAGGTCGACGCCCGGCAGCACCTCGCGGTAGGTCGCGGTGGCGCCGGCGAGCACCGGCTGCGGCAGCGGCTTCGGCCAGCTCAGCGACAGGGTGCGGCCCTGGTCGGTGAGCGTCACCAGCGGCGTGGTGCCACCGGCGGAGAAGGTCACGTCACCGGCGGCCGCCTTGGGGGCGATCCGGCCGTTCACCGCGGCCAGGTCGGTGTCGACGGGCGTCCAGACGCCCTCGCGCTTCACCCGGAAGGGCATGCTGTGCTGGGTGGTGCGCAGGTTGCCGTTGGGCAGGGCGTAGGTCTCGCTGGTCTCGCTGCGGGCCTCGGCAACCTCGACCGGCTCCCCGGTCTCGGCCGCCTGCTCCAGGGCGCTGACCTCCGAGCCGGGCGCGGCCTTCGGCTCGACTGGGGCATCGGCGGCCGACTGGTCCGTGGTCACCGGGGCGGCCATGGCGAGCGGCGCCGTCCCCAGGACGCCGCCGACCAGGACGGCGGCGACCACACCGCACGCGGTGAGTCTCGCTCTTCGCCCTCGTGTACGGGCTGACATAGCTGAAAGTCCCCCAAATCCTCTGTGAGTGCTGGTGAGCCGCCACGGAGGTGGCACGGGCTCGGCGGAACAGTACATGGTCACTTTTGCGCGATGTTTGCCTGTTCCTGACCGCTTGACGGGTTGTTTAGGGCCGCAAACTTTGCTTGCTGACCCTCCCCGAGCCGACTAATGTCATCACGTTTCATGCACGCTGCAAAGATCAGGGGAGGGACCTGTGCAGCAACTGGCTAGCCAGTTGCGCTATTTGGGCCATTGGCACAGATCGGTGTCAATGGTCGTCTTCATGGCGCTACTCATAGGCTTCGTGCCGGACGATCCGGCGGCCGCCGCCGGACTCCGCACCAGACTGAGCGATATCGAGCGGGAACGGTCGGTCGACGGCCGCAACCACACCACCAAGCGGGCCGCTGCCCGCAACGACGCGGCCAAGCCCTGGTCACCGGCCGCCGACAAGCGGCCCACCGGAGGCTTCACCGTCCAGGTCGCCGGCGCCGGCGCCCCGGCCGCGCGCAAGGGCCTCGCCGCCCAGCCGTCGCTGGGCGCCGCCACCGAGGGCGCCGGACTGGCCAAGGCCCCGGTGACCCTGCGTCCGGCCCCGGCCGCCCAGACCTCCGCGAAGTCCGGCGCCCGTGCCGCCGCGGGGGCGCACACGGCCCCGGCCGCCAAGGGCTCGGCCGCCCGCGTCGAGTTCAAGGACACCGCGGCCGCCCGCAAGGCCGGCGTCGAAGGCGTGCTGTTCACCGCCGCCCCGGCGAAGACCGCGACCTCCGCCGCCGCCACCGGCCGGGTCGAACTCGCTCTGGACTACTCCGCGTTCAAGGACAGCTACGGCGGCGACTGGGGCTCGCGGCTCCGCCTGGTCCAGCTTCCCGCCTGTGCGCTGACCACCCCGGACAAGGCCCAGTGCCGCACCCGCACCGAGCTGACCGGCGGCAACGACGCCGAGGCCGGTACGGTGCACGCCACCGTCGACCTGACCGGCAAGGCCACCACCGCTCCCGGCAAGGCGGCCCGTGCCGCCTCCGGCGGCGCGATGGTGCTGGCCGCGACCGCGGACTCCGCCGGCCCCGGCGGCAACCACGGCGCCACCTCGCTCTCCCCGTCCGGCTCCTGGATGGCCGGCTCCTCCTCCGGCGGGTTCTCCTGGACCTACCCGGTCGAGTCGCCCGAGGTCCCCGGCGGCCCGCAGCCCGAGATCGAGCTCTCGTACTCCTCGCAGGCCGTGGACGGCCGCACCGCCTCCACCAACGGCCAGTCCTCCTGGATCGCCGAGGGCTGGGACTACGAGCCGGGCTTCATCGAGCGCAAGTACCGCTCCTGCTCCGACGACAAGGGCAAGGTCGACGGCAAGGCGCCCAACAACACCGCCGACAACGGCGACCTGTGCTGGGGCTCCGACCAGGTCGTGATGTCGCTCGGCGGCAACACCAGCGAACTGGTCCGCGACGACGCCGACGAGACCGGCAACACCTGGCGCCCCGCCGACGACGACGGCACCCGCGTCGAGCGCAAGACCGGCGCCGCCAACGGCGCCAAGGACGGCGAGTACTGGGTCATCACCGGCACCGACGGCGTGAAGTACCACTTCGGCCTCAACAAGCTGCCGGGCGCCACCACCCAGGTGACCAACTCCGCCCTCACCGTCCCGGTGTTCGGCAACCACCCCGGTGAGCCCTGCCACGCCACCGCGTTCATGGACTCCGACTGCGCCCAGGCCTACCGCTGGAACCTGGACTACGTCGTGGACCCGCTGGGCGACGCGATGACGCTGTGGTGGAACAAGCACACCAACTACTACGGCCAGAACATGAAGGCCGACCAGCAGATCGCGTACACCCGCTCCGCCGACCTGGCCCGCATCGACTACGGCCAGCGCGCGAGTGCCCTGTTCACCGGCCTGCCCGCCGGACGCGTCTCGTTCACCGTCGCCGAACGCTGCGTGCCGGGCACCTCGTTCGACTGCGCCGAGTCCAAGCGGACCGCGGCCAACGCCAAGCACTGGCCGGACGTCCCGCTGGACCAGCAGTGCCTGTCGGGCGAGAAGTGCACCGACAAGTACGGTCCGACCTTCTGGTCCACCAAGCGGCTGACGAAGATCAGCACCCAGGTCCTCGTCGGCTCCGCGCTGAAGAACGTCGACTCCTGGGCGCTGGAGAACAACTTCCCCGCCACCGGCGACGGCACCTCGCCCGCCCTGTGGCTGGACTCCATCACCCGCACCGGCCATGGCGCCGGCGGCACCGCCGACATGCCGAAGGTCTCCTTCCTCGGCCAGCAGCTCGACAACCGCGTCGACGGCATCGAGGGCCTGCCCCCGTTCTCCCGGCAGCGCATCCACGCCATCGACACCGAGACCGGCGGCCGGATCGGCATCACCTACTCGCCGCGCGACTGCACCCTGCTGCCGACCCGGCGGATGCCGGCCTCGCCCGAGTCCAACTCCATGCGCTGCTACCCGCAGTACTGGACTCCCAAGGGCGCGCTGAAGCCGGTCCAGGACTGGTTCCACAAGTACGTGGTCACCCAGGTCAGTGAGGAGGACCTGGTCGCGGGCAGCACGCCCAAGGTCACCTCCTACGAGTTCGTCGGCGGCGCCGCCTGGGCGTACGACGAGAGCGAGTTCACCGAGAACAAGCACCGCACCTGGTCCCAGTACCGCGGCTACGAGCGGGTCAAGACCCGCCTCGGCACTGGTTCGGACGTCAAGCAGCTCACCGAGCACCGCTACTTCCGCGGCATGCACGGCGACAAGCTGCCCAGCGGCACCCGCACCGCCGCCGTCGAGGACTCCCAGGGCGGCTCCGTCCCCGACCTCGGCCACTACCAGGGCCAGTTGCGCGAGCAGATCACCTACGAGTCCGACGGCGGCGCCGTCGACTCCTCGGTGCTCACCACCGCCTGGGCGGTGAAGACCGCGTCCCGCGCCCGTACCGGCACCACGCCGCTGGAGGCGTGGATGACCCGGCCGGAGACCGTCACCACCCGCGAGCGGGTCAAGGGCGACACCTGGCGCACCGCCAAGGAGGTCACCACGTACGACTCCCACGGCCTGCCCACCCAGGTGGACGAGACCACGCCCGGCGGCAAGCGGATGTGCTCCACCACCAGCTACGCCCGCAACACCGGGGCGCACATCCTGGAGCTGGAGTCGCGCGAGCTGACCACCCTGGGCGCCTGCGGCACCAGTGGCGGCGAGGTCGTCGAGGACACCCGCACCCTCTACGACGGACTGGCCTTCGGCGCCGCGCCCACCAAGGGCCTGCCGACCGAGGTCCAGGAGCGCAACGCCGAGGGCACCGGCTACACGACGATCGACCGGACCGAGTACGACATCCACGGCCGCGAGACCGCCACCTACGACGCCGAGAACCGCAAGACCACGGTCGTCAACACGCCGGCCACCATCGCCCGCCCGGTCAAGACGGTCACCACCGACCCGCTGGGCCACACCGAGACGACCGACTTCGACGACGTGCGCGGCATGCCGCTGGTCGAGACGGACGCCAACGGCAAGAAGGCGACCATGCAGTACGACCCCCTGGGCCGGCTGCTGAAGGTATGGGAGATCGACCGCGACCCGGCGACGCAGACGCCGAACGCCACGTACGACTACGCCATCCGGCGCGACGGCCCCACCGTCGTCACCACCAGGACGCTCAAGGACAACGGCGAGTACGCCGTCTCCTACGAGATCATGGACGGCCTGCTGCGCGAGCGGCAGACCCAGGACGAGGCCGTCGCCGGCGCCGGGCGGATCGTCAACGACACCTTCTACGACTCCGCCGGCCGGACCTCCAAGTCCAACGACGGCTACTTCAACGACAAGGAGCCCGCGCCCCAACTGCTGACGGTCGGTGACAACGAGGTCCCCTCGCAGAACCGCACCACCTACAACGGCATGGGCGAGCCGATCGCCGAGGTGACCTACCACCGCGGCGTCGAGAAGCTGCGCACCACCACGGAGATCGACGGCGACGTCTCCACCACCATCCCGCCCAAGGGCGACACGGTCACCGCGACCTTCGAGGACGCCGAGGGCCGCACCACCCGTCTGCGCGAGTACACCAACGACGCGCGCACCACGTGGCGGGACACCGAGTACGAGTACGACCACCTGGACAACGTCGTGAAGATCACGGCGCCGGGCGGGGCGGTCACCACCTTCGAGTACGACGGACGCGGCCGCCAGACCGCGAGCGTCGACCCCGACGGCGGCCGGACCACCATGGAGTACGACGCCTCGGACAACGTCATCTCGTCCACCGACCCGCGCGGCAACAAGCTGGTCACGACGTATGACAACGGCGGCCGCCCCACGTCCCTTCGTGAGGGGAGCGCCACCGGACCCAAGCGGCTCGAGTGGACCTATGACACCCTCGGCAAGGGGCTGCCCACGGCGTCCATCCGCTACGACAACGGTCGCGAGTACCGGGACGAGATCACCGAGTACGACAACGCCTACCGGGTCAAGAAGTCGAAGACCGTCATCCCGGCGGAGGAGACCGGACTCGCCGGCACCTACGCCTACTCGTACACCTACACCCCGACCGGCAACATCGCCGTGGCCCAGTTGCCGGGTCTGGGCGGCCTGACCACCGAGCCGGTCATCTTCCGGTACAACTCCGACGACCTGCCGATCTCCATCGGCGGCGCCACCATGTACCTGAACGACGTGCAGTACTCGGCGTTCGGCGAGATCCTGCGCACTGACGCGGGCACGCTCAACAAGAAGGTCTACGGCAGCTACATCTACGACGAGTTCACCCGTCGGCTGACCAACGCGACCTTCGACCGCTCGATCACCCCGGGCCGGATCAGCGAGACCCGCTACGGGTACGACGACGCCGGCAACGTCACCAAGATCACCGACGCTCCCGGCGCGGCCGCTCCAGACTCGGGCAAGACCGACACCCAGTGCTTCGTCTACGACAAGCTGAGGCAGATGACCTCGGCCTGGACTGCGAAGACCGAGGACTGCAGCGCCGGTCCCTCCAAGGACACCGTCGGCGGTCCTGACGCCTACTGGCAGTCGTTCGAGTTCGACGCCGCGGGCAACCGCACCAAGCTCACCGAGCACGACACCACCGGTGACACCAGCAAGAACGTCACCCGGACCTACACCTACGGCAAGCCCGGCGTCGGCGGCCCCAACGCCCTCGCCGAGGTCAAGTCCACCGGGCCGGCCGGCGAGCGGCTCAACACCTTCGCCTACGACAAGGCCGGCAACACCACCACCCGTCAGCACGGCGGCACCACCCAGACCCTGGAGTGGGACGTCGAAGGCCAGATGCGCAAGGTGTCCTGGCCCGTCGAGGGCGGCGGCACCCAGTCCACCAGTTACCTCTATGGGTCGGACGGCGGGCGTCTGATCCGCACCGGTGCGGACGGCAGCAAGACGCTGTATCTGGGAGAGGCGGAGCTGACCGTCAGCGCCGACCTGACCTCCGTCAAGGCCCAGCGCTTCTACGCCCACCCGGACGGCTCCACCACCGTGCGGTCCACCGGCGGCGGCCGGGAGCTGATGCTCGCCGATCACCACGGCAGCTCACACACCGTGGTGGACATGGCCAGCGCCAACCTGGCCGTGACCCGGCGCAAGATGATGCCCTTCGGGGAGCAGCGAGGCGCCCAACCCTCGGACTGGCCGGGCGACCGCGGCTTCGTCGGCGGCACCAGAGACGCGGACACCGGCCTGACCAGGCTCGGCGCCCGCGACTACGACCCGGCGACGGGCCGGTTCATCTCGGTCGACCCGATGGTCGACTACAGCAACCCGGCGACGATCAACCCGTACGCCTACAGCAACAACGCCCCGGCGACGTTCTCGGACCCGTCGGGCGAGTTCTTCCCGATCCTGATCGGCATCGCCGCCCGGATCGCGATCCAGGCGGCCATTCGTGCGGCGGCCCGCCGGGCGGCGATCATCGCGGCCCGCAAGGCGGCCCAGGCGGCGGCCCGTCGTGCTGCGGCCCTGGCCCGCAAGCGTGCCATCGAGGCGGCCAAGCGTGCGGCCGCCAAGGCCAAGCGCGAGGCGGCCCGCAAGGCGGCGGCGGCCAAGCGCGCCGCGGCCAAGCGTGCCGCTCAGCGTGCGGCGGCCAAGCGCGCCGCGGCGAGGCGTGCGGCCGCCCAGGCACGGGCCAAGGCCGCGCGTGCGGCGGCCCGTCGTGCCGCGGCCAAGAGGGCAGCGGCCCGCAAGGCGGCGGCTCGGCCCAAGCCGAGGCCCAAGCCGAGGGCACAGCCCAAGCCGCGGCCGAAGCCGTCGCAGGCGAGGAAGCCGGCACAGCGCGGCGGTTCGTCCAAGGCCCGGGAAGAAGCCAAGTCCGAGGCCAAGGACCAAGCGTCCGAGGCGGTGCAGGACCAGGTGTCCCAATCGCTGTCGGGCGGAAACGGTAGCTGTCCCACGCCGAACAGCTTCGTTCCCGGCACTCAGGTGCTGATGGCTGACGGCAGCAAGAAACCGATCGAGAAGGTCAAGGTGGGTGACAAGGTCATCGCCACCGACCCCAAGACCGGCAAGTCCACGATCCAGACGGCGACTGCCACCATCATCGGGGAAGGGCGGAAGCACCTCGTCAAGGTCACGATGGCCGTTGGACACGGAGAGAGGAAGGGCCAGGAGTCCACAGTGACCGCCACTCAGGGCCACCCGTTCTGGGTACCGGCCCTGGGCAAGTGGGTGGATGCCGGCCAGCTTGAAGTCGGTCAGTGGCTGCGCACATCAGGCGGCACCCTGGTGCAGATCCGCGCGGTGCAGCGATGGACCGCTCAAGCCACGGCCCACAACCTGACCGTCACAGACGCGCATACGTACTACGTCGCTGCTGGCCGGACATCTGTCCTGGTACACAACACAGGCGGCAATGGCCACATGTGCGACATATCGGTTACCGGTGCAGACGGTCAGTCCAAGGTCAACGTCACGCTGGAGAGCGGTGACATGACGCCGCAGGAAGACTCCTTGGGTTACCCGAACAACACGGCGTTCACTCACACAGAGCACCGCTTCTCCCGCATGGCGGGAGCGTCCACGGGGCCGAAGGTGTCGCTGCCCAACGACCCCTTCTTTGGTAAGTACCCGCTGAGTCGTGGCGATGTCGTGAGGATGCAGGGACAACTTCCCCCATGCTCGCGATGCAGAGGAGCCATGAACCGAATGGTTCGAGAGCTGGGCGTTTCCGTCACGTATGTTTGGGACGGTGTCAAGGGCGCCGGAACATGGGTGGCCAGCGGAGGGAGGCGTCGGCGATGAGGCTGACAGCGACGGAAATCGGCTTCTTCGAGGACTACGACGATGAAGAGACCCTCGAAGTAGCTGTCGCGGGAGCGACTGAAAGCGGCGAAGACATGTCGCTGTCGATCCAGCGATCCACGTACGACCCGGACGAACAGGAGATCGAAGCAGGCCTGGACTCGTACAACATCTCCACGGAGCGGGGTTTCACCGCCTACGGGTGTCTGCGCAGTGTGCAGTTGACCGATGCGCTTCTCACACTCGAGTTCACCGAGGAGGGCGCGGGAGCCCTCGAAGTCCCCTCCGGGGTCGCAGTGCATCTGGAGGGAGTAGACGTCGATCGCGCCGTTCTGGCTGCCAGGCTTCGAGAGATCCTGGACTGGGGCGCGTCCGAAAAGCGTCCGCATCTCGGTGGATCGGCTCTCGCTGACCCGGGGACCGACTCGTAGAATCGTGATCGCGAGCTGACACGGATCAGAGGAGCCCGGTCATCGTGGACATGCGTCTCACGGTGACCGGGTTCCGTCGTGTGGTGGCGCAGAGGGTCTTGACCTGGATGGGCACACCGAGCACGAGTCGGAGGCGAACCTCGTGGCCCAATTCGTCGGAGGTGGAGGCAGAATGAGTGTTGACGCACTGCTGCGGCGCTACTCGGTGACAGGCACGGTCGAAGAACCCAAGGCCTCGCCGTCGGGGCGGACCCTGGCGCACGGACTGCTGCGGTTCCACACGCCCGCCTCCGCGCAGGAGTCGTACGCGGCCTGCGTGCGGCTGGCCAAGGGGATCGACGGGCGGTACTTCCCGTTCGCCTTCGACTGGGCCGGGCGCGAGCTGCTGGCCGGGGCGGACGGCGTCGTCGTGGTCGACCCCGCCAGGGGCCTGGCCACGGCGACCGGGCTCGACCTGGACGCCTGGTGCGCGGCGGCCGCCGAGGAGGACGGCGACCCGTTCGGGGCCGCCGACTTCCGCGCGTGGCGGGAGACCTACCCCGGCGACCCGGACCCCCTGGGCTTCGACGAGGCGGTGGGCTACCGGACACCGCTGCTCCTGGGCGGCGAGGACGACCTGGCCAACCGCGAACGCACCGACCGCCGGGCCTACTTCGACGACTGCGTCGCCATCGCCCGCCAGGTGCGCAAGCTGCCCGAAGGGACCGTGATCAGCGGTCCCGCGTGAGCCGCGCGGGCACGTCCAGCTCCGCGCGTACGGTCTTGCCCGGCGGTACGCGGTCCAGCACGCACCACCGGTCGGCCAGCGCCTCCACCAGCAGCAGCCCCCGCCCGCCGACCTGCTCCGGGTCGGCCCTCGGCAGCTCGCCGGGACCGGGCGGCCGCTGCTCGCCCCGGGTGTCGGTCACCTCGATCCGCAGCACCGCGCCGGCGGCCCGCTCCAGCCGCAGCTCGAAGTCCCGCCCCGTCACCCGCCCGTGGGTGACCGCGTTGGCGGCCAGCTCGGCCACGATGAGCACGGCCGCGTCCGAGAGCGCGCCGCCGTGCGGGAAGCCCCAGCGGTCGAGCTGGTGCGCCGCGAGCCGGCGGGCGAGCCTGGCCCCGCGCGGGGTGGAGCTGAACCGCTGGACGAACGCCGGTGCGGTCACGGACAGTTGTGCGAGTGGTCCCCGTGGGGGCGACGCCGGGTTGCTCATGGCAGTGACTTTGGCCCGGTGGGAGGCCGGTACTCCAGATCAGCCACTCGTACGCTCAGTCAGCGTACGGGTACGAAGTGTGGACGGTACCGGTGACAGGGCGTCACGATGTTGCGGTTGCGAGCGACACCGACGCGGAGGTGACCGGACATGGCGCTGGACGACGGGACTTCGGAGCCGGAGACCTCCGACAGCCTGAAGGCGTTCGGGGAGGTGGTCAAGGCGTTCCGGCGACGCGCCCGGCTGACCCAGGAGCAGTTCGCCCCGCTGGTCGGGTACTCGGTGCCGACGATCGCCTCCGTGGAGCAGGGCCGCCGCCTCCCGTCGGCGGGCTTCGTGGAGAGGGCGGAGGAGGTCCTGGACGCGTTCGACGCGATCCGGGGCGCGGCGAAGTACCTCTCGCGGCGAAAGGGGCTGGCGAGCTGGTTCCGCCAGTGGGCCGAGCTGGAGAAGACGGCGATCAGCCTCTACACGTACGAGTGCCGGTTGGTGCCGGGACTGCTTCAGACGGAGGAGTACGCGCGGAGACTGTTCGCCAATCACTTGCCACCATTCGGGGACGACCAGATCGAGGCACGTCTGACGGCTCGGGCGGAGCGGCAGCAACTGCTCTACGAGCGGCCCAACACGGCGTTCAGCTTCATCGTCGAGGAGCATGTGCTGGTGCGCGGCGAGCAGGTGGCGCCGGGGCAGATCGATCACATCCTCACGCTGGCCGAGCAGCGCAACATCGAGGTGCAGGTCATGCCGCTCGCGCGGGCGATGCACGGGGGCATGGACGGCCCCATCGCCCTCCTGGAAACGCCGGACAACCAGTGGTTCGCGTACTCCGAGGGGCAGGAGAGCGGCCATCTCATCACCGATCCCAAAGTGGTCAGCACGCTCCAGATGCGGTATGCCAGGATGCGGTCACAGGCGCTCTCCCTGGAGGAGTCCCTGAGCCTGTTGCGGCAGATGCGAGGAGCGAGATGAGCACCACAGAACTGGCCTGGTTCAAAAGCAGCTACAGCGGCAGCGCGGGGGACAACTGCGTCGAGGTGGCCTGGGTCAAGAGCAGCTACAGCAGCGGTTCGGGTGACAACTGCGTCGAGGTGGCCAACACCCTGGACGCCGTCCGGGTCCGCGACTCCAAGGACAAGAGCGGCCCCCAGCTCGCCGTCGCGCCCGGGTCCTGGGCGAGCTTCGTGTCCTTCGCCGCCCGGGGCTGAGGCCGTCGGGAACGACGGAGCGCCCCCTGCCGGACCGGGTCCGGCAGGGGGCGCTCCCGTTCGTCGCCTACGGCGTCACGCGTCGAAGACCTCGGCCACGAGCTGGGCCTGCTCCGCCTGGTGGCGCTTGGCGGAGCCGACCGCCGGGGACGAGCCGTGCGGGCGCGAGATGCGGCGCAGGCGCTCGCCGTGCGGGATGTCCGCGCCGACGGCCAGGTCCAGGTGGTCGATCAGGTTGAGCGCGATGAACGGCCAGGCGCCCTGGTTGGCGGGCTCCTCCTGCGTCCACAGGTACTTCTCGGCGTTCGGGTACTTGGCGATCTCGGCCTGGAGCTCCGCGCCCGGCAGGGGGTAGAGGCGCTCCAGCCGGATGATGGCCGTGGTGGTGTCGCCGCGCTTCTGGCGCTCGGCCTCCAGGTCGTAGTAGACCTTGCCGGCGCAGAAGACGACCTTGCGGACCGCCTCGGGCGAGACGGTGTCGTCGCCGATGACGGGGCGGAAGCCGCCGGTGGTGAACTCCTCCACCGACGAGGCCGCCGCCTTCAGGCGCAGCATCGACTTCGGGGTGAAGACGACCAGCGGCTTGTGGTGCGGGTTGTGCACCTGCCACCGCAGGAGGTGGAAGTAGTTGGACGGGAGCGTCGGCATGGCGACGGTCATGTTGTTCTGCGCGCACATCTGGAGGAAGCGCTCGGGGCGGGCCGAGGAGTGGTCCGGGCCTTGGCCCTCGTAGCCGTGCGGCAGGAGCAGGGTGACGCCGGAGGTCTGCGACCACTTCTGCTCGGCGGAGGAGATGAACTCGTCCACGACCGTCTGCGCGCCGTTGACGAAGTCGCCGAACTGCGCCTCCCACATGACCAGCGCGTCCGGGCGGGCCAGCGAGTAGCCGTACTCGAAGCCCATCGCCGCGTACTCGCTGAGCAGCGAGTCGTAGACGTTGTAGCGGGCCTGGTCCTCGGAGAGGTACTGGAGCGGGGTGTAGTCCTCGCCGGTCTCCTGGTCGACCAGGACCGCGTGGCGCTGGCCGAAGGTGCCGCGGCGGGTGTCCTGGCCGGAGAGGCGCACCGGGACGCCCTCCATCAGCAGCGCGCCGATGGCGAGGGTCTCGCCCATGCCCCAGTCGATGGTGCCGTCGTCCACGGAGGCGGCGCGGCGCTGGAGCTGCGGCATCAGCCGCGGGTGGACCTTGACCCGGTCCGGGACGTTCACCTGGGACTGGGCGATCTGCTTGACGACCTCGGCGGAGACGCCGGTGTTCACGGCGACCGGGAACTCGGCCTGGGCGTCGGGGACCTGGGCGGTGCCGGGCTGCGAGGTGGCCTCGCGGACCTCCGCGAAGACCTTCTCCAGCTGGCCCTGGAAGTCCTGGAGCGCCTGCTCGGCCTCTTCGAGGGTGATGTCGCCGCGGCCGATCAGCGACTCGGTGTAGAGCTTGCGCACCGAGCGCTTCTTGTCGATCAGGCTGTACATCTGCGGGTTGGTGAACTGCGGGTTGTCGCCCTCGTTGTGACCGCGGCGGCGGTAGCAGATGAGGTCGATGACGACGTCCTTGTTGAACGTCTGGCGGAACTCGAAGGCCAGCCGTGCGACGCGCACGACGGCCTCGGGGTCGTCGCCGTTCACGTGGAAGATCGGCGCCTCGATCATGCGGGCCACGTCGGTGGCGTACATCGAGGAGCGCGAGGACTCCGGGGCGGCGGTGAAGCCGACCTGGTTGTTGATCACGATGTGCACGGTGCCGCCGGTGCGGTAGCCGCGGAGCTGGGACATGTTGAGCGTCTCGGCCACCACGCCCTGGCCCGCGAAGGCCGCGTCGCCGTGCAGGGCGACCGGCAGGACGGTGAAGTCGGTGCCGCCCTTGTTGATGACGTCCTGCTTGGCGCGGACGACGCCCTCCAGGACCGGGTCGACGGCCTCCAGGTGGGAGGGGTTGGCGACCAGCGACACCTTGATCTGCTCGCCGTCCAGGCCGGTGAAGGTGCCCTCGGCGCCCAGGTGGTACTTCACGTCGCCGGAGCCGTGCATCGACTTCGGGTCGAGGTTGCCCTCGAACTCGCGGAAGATCTGCGCGTACGACTTGCCGACGATGTTCGCCAGGACGTTCAGCCGGCCGCGGTGGGCCATGCCGATGACGACCTCGTCCAGCCGCGACTCGGCGGCCGAGTCGATCACCGCGTCCAGCAGCGGGATGACGGACTCGCCGCCTTCGAGCGAGAAGCGCTTCTGGCCGACGTACTTGGTCTGGAGGAACGTCTCGAACGCCTCGGCGGCGTTGAGCCGGCGCAGGATGCGCAGCTGCTCCTCGCGCTCGGGCTTGGAGTGCGGACGCTCCACGCGGTCCTGGATCCACTTGCGCTGGCGCGGGTCCTGGATGTGCATGAACTCGATGCCGGTGGTGCGGCAGTAGGAGTCGCGCAGCACGCCGAGGATGTCGCGCAGCTTCATCATGGACTTGCCGCCGAAGCCGCCGACCGCGAACTCCCGCTCCAGGTCCCACAGGGTGAGGCCGTGCTCGGTGATGTCCAGGTCGGGGTGCTTGCGCTGGCGGTACTCCAGCGGGTCGGTGTCGGCCATGACGTGGCCGCGGACCCGGTAGGAGTGGATCAGCTCGAAGACGCGGGCGGCCTTGGTGACGTCGTCGTCGTGCGAGGCGTCGATGTCCTTGAGCCAGCGCACCGGCTCGTAGGGGATGCGCAGCGACTTGAAGATGTCGTCGTAGAAGCCCTCCTCGCCGAGGAGGAGGCCCGCGACGATCCGCAGGAACTCGCCGGAGGCGGCACCCTGGATGACCCGGTGGTCGTAGGTCGAGGTGAGGGTCATCACCTTGGAGATGCCCAGCTTGTTCAGGGTGTCCTGGGAGGTGCCCTGGAACTCGGCCGGGTAGTCCATGGAGCCGACGCCCATGATGACGGACTGACCGGGCATCAGGCGCGGCACCGAGTGGACGGTGCCCAGGCCGCCGGGGTTGGTCAGGGAGACCGTGACGCCGGTGAAGTCCTCCATGGTCAGCTTGTTGCTCCGGGCGCGGCGGACGATGTCCTCGTACGCCTGCCAGAACTCGAAGAAGCCGAGGGTCTCGGCCTTCTTGATGCCGGCCACCACGAGCTGGCGCTCGCCGTTGGGCTTCACCAGGTCGATGGCGAGGCCGAAGTTGATGTGCTCCGGCTTGACCAGGGTGGGCTTGCCGTCCTTCACCGCGAAGGAGTGGTTCATCGACGGCATGGCCTTGATGGCCTGCACCATCGCGTACCCGATGAGGTGGGTGAAGGAGATCTTCCCGCCGCGGGCGCGCTTGAGGTGGTTGTTGATGACGATGCGGTTGTCGAACAGCAGCTTCACCGGGACGGCGCGCACCGAGGTGGCGGTCGGCAGCTCCAGCGAGGCGCTCATGTTCTTGGCGACCGCGGCGGAGGGGCCGCGCAGCGTCACGAACTCGGGACCGGCCGGGGCCTCGGCGTCGTCCGCGGAAGCCTTCGGCTGGGCCTTGGCGGCGGGCTTGGCCTGCGTCTGCGGCGCGGGCTCGGCGGCCTTGGGCTGCGGCTTGGGCTCTGCCTTCGGCTGGGCCTCGGCCTTCGGCTGCTCGCTCTTCGGCTGCGCGGGGGCGGCCTTGGGCTGCTCGGCCTGCTCGGCGGGGGCCTTCGCCGCGGGGGCGGGCTGCGCGCCGGCCGGCTGTGCGGCGGCCGGAGCGGGAACCTGTCCCTGAGCGGAGGGGGCGGCCTGCGGCTGCTGCGCCGGGGCGGCGGCCTGCGTCGAGGTCTGCGCGGTCTCGGCCGCGGGCTTGTCCGCCGAGCCGGCGGCGCCCGGCTTGTAGTCGGCGAAGAAGTCCCACCAGGCGCGATCGACCGAATTCGGGTCCTGGAGGTACTGCTGGTAGATCTCGTCGACGAGCCACTCGTTGGCGCCGAACGCGGCGGCAGGGTTCCGTCCCTGTCCGTCCGGGTCGGTCGATGTGCTCGCATTACTGGGGGACTGAGACGACACGGCGGTAACCGCCCTCTTCCGCTTCACAAGGTGATGGACAGCGGAAATAAAGGCTACGCCTCCCCGGCCCGGACGTGCAGGCCGGGCATCGCCATCGTCGCGTAGATCACATCGTGAGACGCGTTTCACGGCGATAAATGGCGGGAAACAAGCGTGGTTCGCTTGCGAACGGGTAACCGAGGGCCCGGCTGCGGCCGCCGCCGGGCGGCACACATCCGCTGGTCGCGGCCCTGGCGGGCCGCGACGGCTCCGGACGGACGCGGTAGGCGAAACCGGAGCTTCCGCGTCCGACCCTACGCCAACGGCGAGGCGGCCCGAAACGTCAACCGGATCGTCAACCGCGCTGCTGCGGAATACCCGGGAGGGTGACGCGGATACGGCAGCCGCGGGTCGATTCGGCCACCCCGATCCGGCCGCCGTGCAGCTCCACCGCCCAGCGCGCGATCGCCAGCCCCAGCCCCGTGCCGCCGTCGCTGCCCGGGCCGTGCGGGGAGGACACACTGCCCCGGTTGAACCGCTCGAAGACCCGGTGCCACTCCGACTCCGGAATGCCCGGACCCTCGTCCTGCACCTCCAGCGCCAGCGACTCCGGCAGCGGCCCGCGCCGCGCCCGCACCGTCACCCGGCCGTGCGGCGGGGAGTGCTTGACCGCGTTGTCGATCAGGTTGGCCACCACCTGGTGCAGCCGCTCCGCGTCCGCGTGCGCGGTCAGCTCCGGCGGCGACACGTCCAGGTGCAGGTGCACGTCGGTACGGGAGTGGTTGCCCGAACCGGAGCTGAGCCGGCGCAGCGCGGCCGCGAGGTTCGCCTCCTTGAGCACCCCGGAGAGGTAGGGCCACACCTCGAAGCGGTTGGCCCGCAGCGGCACCACGCCCTGGTCCAGCCGGGACAGGTCCAGCAGCGTCTCCACCAGCCGGCCCAGCCGCTCGGTCTGCTTCAGCGCGGTGCGCATGGTCTCCGGATCGGCCTCCGAGACGCCGTCCACGACGTTCTCCAGCACCGCGCGCAGCGCCGCGATCGGCGTGCGCAGCTCGTGCGAGACGTTCGCCACCAGCTCCTTGCGGTGCCGGTCCACCGCCTCCAGGTCGTCCGCCATCAGGTTGATGGTGGACGCCAGGTCGCCCAGCTCGTCCCGGCGGTCCGCGCCCCGCACCCGGCAGGTGTAGTCGCCGTGCGAGATGGCCTTGGCCACCGTGTTCATCTCGTCCAGCGGCGCGGTCAGCCCGTGCGCCACGAACTGGGTGATCAGCAGCGTGGCGATCACCGAGAAGACCGTGATGAACCGCAGCTCGGTCTCGGTGCGCAGGGCCACCATCAGCAGCCCGGTGGTGATGAACACCGACACCACGACCAGGGTGCCCAGCTTCGCCTTGATCGACACCGGCAGGGCGCGCAGCCTGCGCAGCGCCGCCCGCAGCCGGTCCCGGCCGCTGCCGCGGGTCGCCCGGGGCCCGGACGGCCGCCGGCCGAGGGCGCGCCGGGCGAACGCGCCGAGCACCCGTCGGCGCGGGCCGGTCCCGGCGCCGGTCCCGCTCGCGGCCCCGGTCCCGTTCACGGCGCGGGCGTCTCCAGCGCGTAGCCCACGCCGTGCACGGTGCGGATGCGCTCCGCGCCGATCTTCCGGCGCAGCGCCTTGATGTGGCTGTCCACCGTGCGCGTCCCGGACGCGTCGGCCCAGTCCCACACCTCGGCCAGCAACTGCTCGCGGGAGAGCACCGCGCGCGGGGTGTTCGCCAGGCAGACCAGCAGGTCGAACTCGGTCGGCGTCAGGTGCACGTCCTCGCCGCGCACCCGCACCCGGCGCTGCGCGTGGTCCACCTCCAGCTCGCCCAGGCGCAGGATGCCGCTGCGCGGGGTGGCCGCGGCCTGCGCCGCGCGCTCGATGCGGCGCAGCAGCACGTGCACCCGGGCCGCCAGCTCCCGCATCGAGAACGGCTTGGTCATGTAGTCGTCCGCGCCGACCCCGAGACCGACCAGCATGTCCGTCTCGTCGTCGCGGGCGGTGAGCATCAGCACCGGCACCGGGCGCTGCGCCTGGACCCGGCGGCACACCTCCAGGCCGTCGAAGCCCGGCAGCATCACGTCCAGCACCATCAGGTCCGGCTGCCACGCCTCGGCCGCCTCCACCGCCGCCGGCCCGTCGGTGGCCGTCTGCACCTGGAAGCCCTCGGCGCGCAGCCGGGCGGAGATCGCCTCGACGATGGTGCCGTCGTCCTCGACGACCAGCACCCGGCGCTGGGTGGCGGCGCCCGGCGCGGCCGCCGTGCCGTTCGGACTGGTGTGTGTCTGCTCCATCGCCCCGCCCCTGTCGCGTCCTGCGCGAGCGTGTAGTTCCGTGCCGTGACCCGGGCGGCGCCGGCCCGGCCGTCGGGGACGACGGCGCCGCCGGCACTCCGGCCGACGGGCGCCCGGGAAGGCGGCTGCCCGGCAAGCAGCGTAAAGGCACCGACCGCGTCCCGGCTACGCAGGGCGAACGGCGAGGTGGACCACGTCGGGTACGCCCCGGGCAACGGGGATCTCTTCGGTCCGTACCCCGCTGAAACCGGCATTCCGCAAGGAGGCTTCGAAATCGGCGGAGGGCCGCGCGGACCACACCGCCAGCACCCCGCCCGGGTTGAGCCGGGCCGCGCAGGCCGCCAACCCGGCAGGGGAGTAGAGGGAGTTGTTGCCCTCGGTGACCGTCCAGTCCGGACCGTTGTCGATGTCCAGGCAGAGCGCGTCGTAGCCGTCCGGGGTCTGGCGCAGATACGCCGAGAGGTCGTCGTGCACGAGGACGGTGCGCGGATCGGCCAGCGCCTCACCGGAGACGGCGGCCAGCGGGCCGGTCCGGTGCCAGTCCAGGACCGCCTGCTCCCGCTCCACCACCGCGATCCGGCCCCAGCAGGGGTCCGCGGCGGCCTGGGCCAGGGAGAAGCCCACGCCCAGCCCGCCGATCAGCACCGCCGGGTGGGCCCGCGCGCCCAGTGCGTCGCGCGCCGCCTCGACCAGCCTGCGCTCCGAGCGCCCGTCGGAGGTGTCCATCAGGAACACCCCGTTGGCGATGATCTCCAGGTGCTGGCCGCGCCGGCGCAACACCACCTCGCCGTACGGGCCTTCGCGCCGGTCGAGCGTCTGCGGAGGTGTGGGTGCGTGCGGCATCTCGGGCGTCTCGGGCGCGGTCGTCACAGCCATGGGGCCACCCTAGGCCGCTGGTTCGCCGGGCGGCGGCGGACGCGTCCACCGGCGCCCGGGTTGCCCCTGCCCCGGCGATGTGACGGAGATCATGAGCGCGGGTCGGCATGGAACGGCCTCCGTGGGCAGGTTCCCGGCCGGTGGGCCCGCCACGGCATGCGCGCGGGCCCGGCTGACCGAAGGGCGGCCTCGCGGTGCACCAGCTCCTCACCCGCACCACCGGCCCGGTGCAGAGCGCCGAGCCGGCCTGCGGGGCGCCCGCGAGCCTCCCCCCGGCGGACGGCGCCGAGCCGGCCCTCGGAGTGCGCGGACTCCCGTCCGGCGGCGGAAACGCCGAGGGTCGCGGCCGTCTCGCGGTCCGGCTCGGGCGGCTGCTGCCCACGCCGCGCCGGACGCCGTTCACCTTCGGCTACCTCGCCGTGCTCGCCCTCACCTCGCTCTACGCCCGCCTCGGCGACGCCGACTCCGTCGCCCGACTGCTCCAGGCGTCCAGCTCGGACGCCGCCCACCTGGTGCGCGCCCCGCTGCGGGCGCTGTTCGCCAGCGCGCTGTGGCTGCCGGGCGGGCCGCTCTCCGCGTACGCCGCCGGGCTGGTCGCCGTGCTCACCGCGCTGGAGCGGCGGATCGGCGGCCGGCGCACGGCCGCCGTCTTCGTGCTGGGCCATGTGCTGGCGACCCTGGCCACCGAGATCCCGGTCGCCCTGTCGGTGCTGGCCGGACACCTGCCGCACACCTCGCTGCACCGCCTGGACTACGGCGTCAGCTTCGGCCTGCTGGCCTCCGTCGGTGCGCTGGCCTGGCTGCTCACCCCTCTCACCCGGACGCTGGTGCTCGGCTGGGTGGCGGTGCTGCTGGCGATCGACCTGGTCGAGTTCGCCGACCCGCTCACCGACTGGGGGCACCCAATCGCGCTGCTGGTCGGGCTGGCCTGCCGCCCGCTGGTCCGCCGGGCCGCCGCGCACCGCGCCCGGAGCGGCCGTCAGCCGGTGCGCACGATCCCGGTGAGCGGGGCGCGGTAGCGCCAGCCGACCGCCTCGTACAGCGCCCGGCCGTCGGTGGTGGCCGCCAGCACGGCCCGGGTGGTCCCCGCCGCCGCGGCAGCCGACTCCAGGGTGCGCATCACGGTGCTGCCCAGCCCCCGGCGGCGGTGCTCGGCGGAGGTCTCGACCTGGTCCACCACCGCGAGGCCGGCGCCGGCCCGGGCGAGCTGGCCCCGGGCGGCGAGCGACCCGTCCGGGCCGAGGACCCGCACCCGCAGCACCCCGTCCTCCTCCGTGCCGTGCACGGCGTACCCGCGCGGCGGCCGCGGGGCCGGTCCGGGGCGCAGGTCGAGGGTCATCATGAAGCCGGGGTCGTCCGGCACCGTCCAGCCCGGAGTGATCCAGCGCGCGGTGTCCTCCGGTCCGGCGAGCACCTTCAGCCAGGCGTGCGGGGTGGTCACCGTCTCGCACAGGTGTCGCACGGCCGGGCCGTCGGGTTCCGGCAGGACGTGCCGGAAGACGTGGCGCGGGAGTCCGACGTCGATGCGGTACCCCCAGGGCTCGACCACGGGTGCGGGCGTGCCCCGGGACAGCGCCCACCCGCGTACCCAGATATCGGTAATGGTCTGTCGGTCCATGCGGCTATTACAAGCAGACGGCGACCCCTCCGCGCCACCGCTTTCTTGATCGCTCGCAGCGAACACGGGTGGCGGTGGGAACATCACCGCCCCGCCATGCATTGAGCTCCTACAGCGTTATTGAGTCCAGCAAGCTCAACTTGGATGCCTTAGGGGAGATCATGGCCGAGTCCGCCGAGTCCGTGCCCACCGCCGCCACCGCCGTCACCCTGCCCGTGCTGCCGCTCGACGACGAGGTCGTGCTCCCCGGCATGGTGGTGCCGCTGGACCTGACCGACGCCGACGTGCGCGCCGCCGTCGAGGCCGCCCAGGCCGCCGCCCGCACCGCCGGGGCCTCGGCCGGCAAGCCCCGGGTGCTGATGGTGCCGCGGGTCGGCGGCTCCTACGCCGGCACCGGAGTGCTCGGCACCGTCGAGCAGGTCGGCCGGCTCTCCGACGGCGACCCGGGCGCGCTGGTGCGCGGGCGCAGCCGGGTCCGGATCGGAGCCGGCACCACCGGCCCGGGCGCCGCCCTGTGGGTGGAGGGCGCGGAGATCGAGGAGAGCGTGCCCGCCGAGCTGCCCGGCGCGGTGGCCGAGCTGGTCAAGGAGTACAAGGCGCTGGCCACGAGCTGGCTGCGCAAGCGCGGCGCCTGGCAGGTGGTGGACCGCGTCCAGCAGATCGACGGCGTCTCCGCGCTCGCCGACAACGCCGGCTACTCCCCCTTCCTCACCCTGGAGCAGAAGGTCGCCCTGCTGGAGACCGAGGACCCCGTCGCCCGGCTGAGGCTCGCCACCGAGCAGCTGCGCGAGCACCTCGCCGAGCAGGACGTGGCCGAGTCCATCGCCAAGGACGTCCAGGAGGGCGTCGACAAGCAGCAGCGCGAGTTCCTGCTGCGGCGGCAGCTGGACGCCGTGCGCAAGGAGCTGCGCGAGCTGAACGGCGACGCCGAGGGCGAGGAGAGCGACGACTACCGGGCCCGGGTGGAGGCCGCCGACCTGCCGGAGAAGGTCCGCGAGGCCGCGCTCAAGGAGGTCGAGAAGCTGGAGCGCTCCAGCGACCAGTCCCCGGAGGGCTCCTGGATCCGCACCTGGCTGGACACCGTCCTGGAGCTGCCGTGGGACGAGCGCACCGAGGACCGCTACGACATCCCCGGCGCCCGCGCCGTGCTGGACGCCGAGCACGCCGGCCTGGACGACGTGAAGGAGCGCATCACCGAGTACCTGGCCGTCCGCAAGCGCCGCACCGACCGCGGCCTGGGCGTGGTCGGCGGCCGGCGCGGCGGCGCGGTCCTCGCGCTGGTCGGCCCGCCCGGCGTCGGCAAGACCTCGCTGGGGGAGTCCGTCGCGCACGCCATGGGGCGACGGTTCGTCCGGGTCGCCCTCGGCGGAGTCCGCGACGAGGCCGAGATCCGCGGCCACCGCCGCACCTACGTCGGCGCGCTGCCCGGCCGGATCGTCCGGGCGATCAAGGAGGCCGGGTCGATGAACCCGGTGGTGCTGCTGGACGAGATCGACAAGGTCGGCTCCGACTTCCGCGGCGACCCGGCGGCCGCCCTGCTCGAAGTCCTCGACCCGGCCCAGAACCACACCTTCCGCGACCACTACCTGGAGGTCGAACTCGACCTCAGCGACGTGGTGTTCCTGGCCACCGCAAACGTCCTGGAGGCCATCCCGGAGGCCCTGCTGGACCGGATGGAGCTGGTCCGGCTGGACGGCTACACCGAGGACGAGAAGGTCGTCATCGCCCGCAACCACCTGCTGCCCCGCCAACTGGAGCGCGCCGGACTGGCCGGCGGCGAGGTGACCCTGGAGGAGGGCGCGCTGCGCAGGCTGGCCGGCGAGTACACCCGCGAGGCCGGCGTGCGGAACCTGGAGCGCTCCCTGGCCAGGCTGCTGCGCAAGGTCGCCGCGCAGAGCGAACTGGGCGAGCGGGAGCTGCCGTCCACCCTCACCGCCGGCGACCTGCGCGCGCTGATCGGGCGCCCCCACCACGTACCGGAGTCCGCGCAGGACCCGGCCGAGCGGCGCACCGCCGTGCCCGGGGTGGCCACCGGCCTGGCGGTCACCGGCGCCGGCGGGGACGTCCTCTTCGTGGAGGCGTCGCTCGCCGACCCGGAGACCGGGGCCGCCGGACTGACCCTCACCGGCCAGTTGGGCGACGTGATGAAGGAGTCCGCGCAGATCGCGCTGAGCTTCCTGCGCTCGCACGGCGCCGAGCTGGAACTGCCGGTCACCGGGCTGAAGGACCGGGGCGTGCACGTCCACTTCCCGGCCGGCGCGGTGCCCAAGGACGGCCCCAGCGCGGGCGTCACCATGACGACCGCGCTCGCCTCCCTGCTCTCCGGGCGGCTGGTGCGCACCGATGTGGCGATGACCGGCGAGGTCTCCCTGACCGGGCGGGTGCTGCCCGTCGGCGGGGTGAAGCAGAAGCTGCTCGCCGCGCACCGGGCGGGCATCACCACCGTGGTCATCCCCAAGCGGAACGAGGCGGACCTGGACGACGTCCCCGCCGAGATCCTGGACACGCTGGAGGTCCACCCGGTCACCGACGTCCGCCAGGTCCTGGAGCTGGCCCTGGCCCCGGCGACGGCCGGTGCCCCCGCTGCGGCCTCGGAGGCCCCGGTGGCCGCCTGACGCCCGAGGGCCTCAAGGGCCCTCCAGCCACCCCCGTACCGACGCCCGTGCCCCCGCCTGGAAGCGGGTACGGGCGTCGAGGGTGTCCAGCAGCCTGCTGATGCGGCGGCGGGCGGTGTGCACGTGCACGCCGAGGCGGCGGGCGATGGCCTCGTCCTTCAGGCCCGCCGCCAGCAGCGCCAGCAGCTCCCGCTCCGGGCCCGGCACCCCGGGCGGCTCGGCCCGCTCCCACACCGAGTCGAACAGCCCCAGCAGCGCCGTGCACAGCAGCCCCTCCCGCACCAGCAGCGCGGCGGCGTCCGGGGCGTCCGGGTCGGCCGGCGGCAGCAGGGCCGTGCGCCGGTCCACCAGCAGCAGGCGTACGGGGACGTCGGCGGCGGTGCGCACCCCGGGGCCCGCGAGGGCGGGCGGCCCGCCGGGGCCGCCGGGGGCGAGCACCGCGCGCACCGCCACGCCCGGGCCCGGCCGCGCCGCCGGTACGGCGTGGGGGGCGCGGTCCAGCACGGCGATCTCCTGCCGGGCGCCCGCCAGCAGCCGGGCCGTCCGCTCGGCGATGGCGGCCGGGCCGGTCACCGGCTCCGTACCGCCGCCGCCGACCCCGCCGTCCGGCGGCTCCAGCCGTTCCGCGGCCATCCGCAGTCGTTCCAACTCCGCCGAGCGCAGGTGCAGTTCGGCTTGGCGGCGGTGGATGAGCGAGCGGATGGCGGCGGGCTGGGCCGGGCGGGGCAGGCCGTCCGCACCGCCGCCGCCGTCCGGTGGGCTGGCGAAGCCGTGCCGTACGAGCCGGTCCAGTGCCGCGTCCAGCCGTCGGCGCGGCAGCCCCAGCTTCCGCGCCAACTCCTCCGCCCCGTCCCCCCGGTGGCGCAGCAGTGCCGCGTACGCGCGTTCCTCGGTCCGGCCCAGGCCGAGAGTGGTCAGTTCTCCCTGGATCATGCCGGGGATTCTCACCGCCTCCGCACCGCCTCACAAGTGCGCGTGTCCACTTCTCACCCCTGCCGGCCCGTTGTCGCGCCGACGCCTCACGGCTTGCATGGCCATGACCACCTGAACGGCTGACCAGCACGTGGGAGGGGTACGGACTGTGCGCAGACCCAGTACGCACACGGCGGGGATCGGGATACGGACGGGGGCCAGGGCGGCGGCGCTGCTGGCCGCCGCGGGCCTGCTGATCACGGCGGCGCCGGCCGGGGCGGCGACCCCGTCCGCGGCCGTGGAGCCGCCCGCCGAGGCCATCGACGTCATCCCGGGAGCGCGGACCGACACGCCGTCCCTGGTGGACGGCATCCGCGAGGCGGTGGACGCGAAGGCCGGTGCGGCGGACGCGGCGAAGGCCCATCTGGCCGCCGAGGAGGACCGCTACAAGATCGCCGAACCTGGGCGCGATCTCGCCCCCGTGGGCACCCTCAAGCAGGGCGCGGAGGAGACGGTCCGGCTCCAGCAGAAGCACCGCGGGGTGCCGGTGCTCGGCGGCCAGTACCTGGTCCGGATGGAGAAGGCGGACGGCAAGCGGGTCGTCACCGGCACCTCCGGCAAGTACTTCACCGGGCTCACCACCGGGGTGAAGCCCGCCGTGGACGAGGCCACCGCCGTGCGCCGCGCGGTCACCGCCACCATGGAGCGCCTCGGCGGGGCGAAGCTGTCGCTGAAGAACGCCCCGGGCGTGCGCAAGGAGGAGGCCGCGCCGCTGACCGGGGACGCCGCCGGCCTCGTCGTCGTCCCGCGCGGCGAGGGCGTCCTCGCCTACCAGGTCACCGTGCGCGGGGCCCACCCGGCGACCGGCGCGCCCGTCCTCCAGCAGGTCTACGTGGACGCCCGGGCCGGCTACCCGCTGCTGAGCTTCAGCGGCATCAAGACGCTGGCCCCCGAGCGCACGGCGGTCGGCACGCCGCCCGCCGCCGGTCCCGCGCCCGCCGCCGGTCCCGCGTCCGCCGCCGCGACCGGCTCCGGCGTCCGGCTCGACGGCTCCCGCGTCCCGCTGGAGGTCCGCGAGTCCGGCGGCCGCCACCTGATGGCCGACGACGCCCGGATGGCCGCGAGCAGCAAGAACTCCCTCACCACCTGGGACGCCCGCGACAAGGACGTCTACGAGGTGCTGGGCACCTGGCCCGAGGGCCTGGCCGAGTTCTCCTCGCCCACCCCGGAGTTCGGCAAGGAGGCCACCGAGTCCGGCGCGGTGGACGCGCACTGGGCGGCCGGGCAGGTCTACGACTACTACAAGCAGCGGCACGGGCGCGACGGCCTGGACGGCCGCGGCGGCGCGGTCGAATCCCTGGTCGGCGTGACCGAGTGGGGCATGCCGTTCGTCAACGCCTTCTGGGACGGCACCAAGATGGTGTACGGCGGCGGTGACGAGACCTACCGGCCGCTCTCGGCCGACCTGGACGTGGTCGGCCACGAGATGACCCACGGCGTGGTGGAGAACACCGCGAACCTCGTCTACGCCGGCCAGTCCGGCGCCCTCAACGAGGCGATCGCCGACTACCTGGGCAACGCCATCGACGTGGACCGCTCCGGCACCCCGATGGACCACCCCGACGCCGGTCTCATCGGCGAGGACCTGTGCCGCACCGGCGGACCGCGCGCCTGCGCCCTGCGCGACCTCAACGACGGGGCGACGACCTCCAAGGACTTCCTCGGGGTCACCTTCTCCACCGACAACGGCGGCGTCCACCTCAACTCCACCATCTTCTCCGGCGCGCTGTGGGACATGCGCCAGGACCTCGGCGCCGAACTCGCCGACAAGATCGTCTACAAGGCGCTGACCTCCTACCTCACCCCGCTGGACGGCTTCACCGACGGCCGCAACGCCGTCCTCGCCGCCGCCAGGGAGGTGGGCGCGACCGCCAAGCAGATCTCCGTCACCAAGCGCTCCTTCAACGCCCACGGCATCGTGGACGACTGGGAGCTGGCACTCGGCGTCGACTCCGACGAACTGTTCGGCAAGCTCAACACCACCGGCTCCACCGTCCAGGCGGGCGGCGGCTGGTGGACCGCGGCCAAGTCCAACGACGACGGCACCGAGCCCTACTCCGTCTACGCCGGCCGCGCCGACGGCCGCGGCGCGCCCAAGCTGATGAGCCCCAACGACGGCCGCTACCACGTCAACCCGGCCACCGACGGCGCCACCGTCGTCTGGACCGCCTACGGCGAGGCCGGCCTCGACATCCTCTCCCGCCCGATCGCCGGCGGCCCCGTCAGGAAGCTCTTCTCCTCCACCACCGCCGACGTCTCCGGCCTCCGCGTGGACCAGGGCACCGTCGTCTTCGAGACCCTCGGCCTGTTCGACCGGCACGTGCAGTACCTGCGCCCCGGTGACAAGCAGCCCACCGCCGTCGACGGCAACAGCGACGAGGTCCTCACCGCCCTGCCGTCCGTCGCCGCCGGCCGCCTCGCCTACGCCAAGCTCTACCCGGACGCCACCACCGGCGCCTACCGCCTCGGCGTGGAGCTGCGCGACCTGGCCACCGGCCGCACCACCCTCGCCGAGCAGCTCGACGAGCCCGAGACCCTGGGCCAGACCGGCCTGAACAAGACCCACGTCTTCTGGCTCACCGAATCCGACTCGGCCGACGCCCGCATGGGCATCCGCCGCGCCGACCTGGACGGCTCCGACCCCTACGACATCTCCGCCGAGGGCAAGCCCGCCGCCCTCATCCCGTCCGACCTGACGGTCTCCGACACCGCCGTCACCGTCAACGCCACGGTGCCCGACACCGCCTGGCGCAACGAGACCCTGCCGAAGAACTGGCAGTTCACCACCGACGGCTCCCGCAAGGAGCGGGTCTCCTGCAACCGGGGCGAGCAGATCTCCCCGGCCGCCGTCTCCGGCACCCAGGTCGTCTGGCTCGACGGCACCACCGGCTGGACCACCCTCGCCACCCGCCCCCGCCCCGCGGGCGCCTGCGGCTGACCACCGGCAGAACCCCTGTTGCCCCTGACCCCCGGCGGACGGCGCCGGGGGTCAGGCGTGTCCGGGAAAGCCGGTACCGCCGGGCCCGGGGGGACGGCAGACTCGGGGCATGGCGACTTCCGGCGGGCGCATCGCCCGGCTCAACCCCGAGAATCTGCACGGCACTCCCGGCTACCACCACGTCACCGTCGTGGAGGCGGGGCGGACCGCGTACCTGGCCGGGCAGTGCCCGGTCGGGGAGGGCGGCGCCGTGGTGGGGCAGGGAGACCTCGACGCGCAGGTCGAGCAGGTGGCGGCGAACGCGCTGAAGGCGCTGGAGGCCGTCGGGGCGCGGCCGCAGGACGTGGTGCGGTCGGTGATCTACGTGGCCAGCCCCCGGCAGGCGGTGCTCGCGGAGACCTGGGGCCGGCTGAGGCGTTCGGTCATCGGCGAGGCGTTCACCACCGCGAGCACGCTGCTCGGCGTCGCCCAGCTCGGCTACGAGGGGCAGCTCGTGGAGGTGGACCTCACCGCCGCGCTGCCGGAGTGAAGGCCGGGGCCCGGCTGGGAAATACTGGGGCCGCGCCGCGGGGACGGTCGTCCGTGGCGGGGACACATCCGGTGGGCCGTGAGCGTGCGAGGGGTGCTGAGGTGCGGGAGAGCGGTACGGGGCGGGGCGCGGCGGCGGGGGAGCAGGAGTTCCTGGCGCTGGAGCGGGAGCTGGCGGTCTTCCTGCGGCGGGCCCGGGCCTCCTCGGGCGAGATGGCCCGCGAGGTGCACCCGGACCTGGAGCCGGCCGCGTACGGGCTGCTGGTGCGGCTCGCCGACGCCGGCACCCAGCGGGCCACGGCGCTGGCCGGCTACTTCGGGGTCGGCAAGGCCACCATGAGCCGGCAGCTCCGCGCCCTGGAGGACCTGGGGCTGGTGGCCCGCGACCCGGACCCGGCCGACGGGCGCGCCTCGCTGGTCCGGCTCACCGAGGAGGGTCGCACCCGCTTCCACCGGGTGCGCGACGCCCGCCGCGCCCGCTACAAGCGCACGCTCGCGAGCTGGGACCGCGCCGAGGTCGCCGAACTGGCCAGACTGCTGCGCCAGTTGAACGCGGGCGCGGAGGACTGAGGGGGCCGGGCGGGGACGGTCACCACTGGACGTACGCCGCTGTGGCGTCGTCGTGGGTCTTGCCGCGGACGGGGAGGGGCGGGGACTGCTCCAGGGCGCGGACCCGGGCGATCAGGGAGCGGGGGCCCTCGGTGCGCAGCACCTCCAGGCAGTCGGCCCAGTCGCCGGCGGCGAACAGCTCGGTCCAGCGGGAGGCCCCGTCGCTCAGCGCGGCCAGGGCCGCCACCTCGGACCGCGGCACCGAGCCGGTCACCGCACGGGCGGCCACCGAGGGATCGGCGGCGGCGGTGAAGAAGCCGCCCTCGCGGTTGCGGACGGTGGAGTCCACGACGGCGTGGGAGACGAGGGACGAGGCGGGGAGGCGGGCCAGGCGGTCGTCCAGCACGGCCCGGACCGCGCCGCCGGGCGCCCGGAGCAGCAGCACGGAGTCGGCGAGCACCAGGTACTCCAGCTCCACCGCGTCCCAGCGGGCGACGACCACGGTTGCCTGCGGCGTGCGAACGTGAGAAAGGTCACACGTGGAGCGGTGGGCGTCCGCGGTGCGCCGGATCGACTCCGCCAGCACCTCAGCCAGGGTCAGGTCGCGCCGCGAAGTGGACAGTTCGGTCAGTGCGCCACCCAGCCGGGTGACGAACCACGGCACCGAGTGCGCGCATCCGTCGTCGTCCAGCGGCGGCGTCACCCCGTCCAGCAGCACCAGCGCACCGCCCTGGCCGTCCGCCGGACCCGCCACCGACACCCAGTCCTCGTTGGGCCGTTCCGGCGCGGCCGGGGCCGACGCGATCTCAGCATGCATGGGGGCCAGTCTGCCGGAGACCCCCGGCGCCGGGGGACGCCCGCCCCGTCCCGCCCCGGGCGGCGGGGTCGTGGCTGGTCAGGCGGGCAGGCGGGGCGCACCCGGCAGAAGCCGGCGGGATGCGGGCGCGCATCCTGCCAAAGCCCCCGACGAACTTTCAACCCGCGTGCGCGCCGGGCCGCGCGCCGGGCGCCCGCCCGAGTTGTTCGCCAACTCCGGAGTGTTGTTCACTCGTTCAGGTGGCCAAGAGGCCGACGCGTGCGTTCCCCGCGGCGGCGCTGCCAAGGTCGGAAGCCGTACCAGAGGTGAGCGCCCGGTGGTGACCGGCCGTCACCTCTCGTTTCCAGGAATGCGAGCATCGGTGCAGAAGCGCAGTGACACCCCCGGCGATCCCCACGCACCGGGCGGCCGCCGCAAGCGCGTACGGAGCCGGCTCGTCATCGGAGTCGCCCTCACCGGCCTCACCGTCCTGGCCGCCGGCGCCCCCATGCTCCTCACCGCCTCCCAGGACCTCAACGACTCCCAGGCCCTGGTCACCCGCGCCGAACTGAACCGGCAGGCCGTCACCCTCGCCCACTCCCTGGCCGACGAGCGCGACGACGTCACCGCGTACGTCGCCGCCGGCCGTGGCGAGCAGCCGCCCGCCGAGGCGGGCGCACCGGCGCGGCCCGCCGCCGTGGACCGGGCCCTCAGCGCCCGCGTCGACCGGCAGATCAGCGAGATTCGCGAGACCGCCCCCGCCGACCTGCGCCGCGAACTGGCCGGCGTCGGCGACATCCGGCGTACCGCCCTCACCGGCGACGACACCGCCACCGCCGCCCACCGCGCGTACACCAGGGTCGTCGGCAAGCTGCTGACCCTCTCCGCCGAGCTGGCCGACCGCGTCCCGGCCCGCGCCGCTGAGGCCGGCTCCGGGGCCCGCGCCCTCGCCGAACTCGGCCAGGCCGCCGACCAGGCGTCCGCCACCCGCGGCCTGCTGCTCGCCGCGCTCGCCACGCCCGGCGAGAAGAGCGGCCAGACCGTCTACGACCCCGCCACCGGCCGCTTCGTCCCCGCGCCCGACCCGGCCGGCGAGGCCGCCGGCCGCACCCGCGGCGAACTCACCACCGCCGCCCAGCAGTCCCGCGTCCGGGAACAGGCCGCGCTCGCCGACTTCGGCCAGGCCGCGCCCGCCTCGGCCCGCGAACGCCTCGCCGCCACCGTCACCGGCCCCGACGTCACCACCGCCGACGGCTTCCTCGCCCGCCTCACCGACGCCCCCGCGCTGACCGACGCCGAACGCGCCACCGACCCCGAGAAGCTCGACGCCGCGCTGACCGCCCGGATCGAGCAGATGCGGGGCGTCGAATCCGCGCTCGCCACCGACGAGATCGCCCGGATGGAACGGCTGCGCGACGACGACGTCACCGGTCTGGAACTGCGGGTCGCCGCCCTCGGCGTCCTGCTGCTGCTCGCCATCGCCATCTCCACCGCCGTCGCCCGCAGCCTCACCCGGCCGCTGTCCGTCCTGCGCCGAGGCGCCGCCCGGCTCGCCGAGGCCCCCGCCCCGCAGGCCGAGGAGCCGGTCCGCTTCACCGGCCGCAACGACGAGTTCGCCCAGGTCGTACGGTCGCTGAACACCCTGCACGGCAAGCTCGCCGTCCTCGCCGAGCGGGCCTCGGCCGCCCAGCAGCCCGCCCCCGCCCCCGAGCCGCTCCAGGGGGCCGCCCGGACCGCCCGGAAGCGGGCCGAGGCCGCGGAGACGGAGCGCGAGGCGCTCGCCGCCCAGCTGGCCGCGCACCGCGCCGACGCCACCGAACGCACCGCCGAGATCGCGGCGCTCACCGCCGAACTGGCCCGGCTGCGGGACTCCGGCCGGCCCGACACCGTCAACCTCTCGCTGCGCACCCTCGGCCTGGTCGAGCGCCAGCTCGGCGTCATCGAGCAGATGGAGGAGCGCGAGCAGGACCCGGACCGGCTCGCCACCCTCTTCAGGCTGGACCACCTGGCCACCGTGATGCGCCGGCACAGCGAGAACCTGCTGGTCCTCGCCGGCCACGAGCACCACCACGCCCACCAGGACCCGGTGCCGCTGGTGGACGTGGCGCGCGCCGCGGTCAGCGAGATCGAGCGCTACGAGCGGGTCGTCATCCAGGCCCTGCCGCCGCACGCCCACATCGCCGGCTTCGCCGCCGACGACCTCAGCCACCTGCTCGCCGAACTGCTGGAGAACGCCACCTCGTTCTCGCCGCCGGAAGCCAAGGCCCAGCTCTCCGCCCGGGCGCTGGAGAGCGGCGAGATCGTCGTCTCGGTGGAGGACACCGGGATAGGGGCGCCGCCGGAGCGCCTCGCCGAGCTGAACGCCCGCCTCGCCGAACCAGGCGCGGACGCCGGTGCGGACGGCGGTACGGGGCTGGGGATGCGGGTCACCGCGCTGCTCGCGGCCCGGCACGGCGTACGGGTGGAGCTGCGCGCCCCGGAGCAGGGCGGCGGCCTGATCGCGCTCGCCGTCCTGCCGCCCGCGCTGCTCGCCGAGGCCCCGCCCGTCGAGACCGTCACCGGGCCGCCGCTCAACCTGCCCGGCTCGACCGCCGAAGCCAACTCCAACGCCCTGCCCGGCGCCCGCGACCGCCAGGAGACGCCGCCGTCCAAGGAGCCCGAGGCGACGGTCGAGGAGGCGCCCGAGGACGCGCCCGAGGACGCGGAGCCCGTCGCCGGCGAGACGACGCTCCAGGTCCGGCTGCCCCGCCCGGCCTCCGACCCCGTGGCGGCCGACTCCGAGGCGGCGGACGAGACGCACGCACAGGCAGAGCCGGAGCCGGAGCCGGATCGGGAGCCGACGACGGCGGAGGCGAGCGACGCCGCCGATGACGAGCCCGCCCCGGCCGAGCACGACGAGCACCGCCGCCCGCACGAGCCGCGCTGGGAGCGGGTCACCGACAAGGGGCTGCCCAAGCGCACGCCCCGGGTGGTCGCGCCGTCCGCGCCGGCCGCCGGGCGCGCCGGCGGGGTGGACGCCGAGGCGCTGCGGCGCAGGCTGGGCGGGTTCCAGCAGGGGGCCAAGGACGGCCGGCGGGACGTCGAGGCGGAGATCGCCGCCGCCGAGCGGGCGGAGACGCACGAGGGGGCCGGCCGGACCGGCCCGCAGACGGAGGAAGCAGTACACCGGGAAGCGGCACGTGCGCAGGGCGCGCGCGCCGAGGAGACGGGGGAGACAGTCGAGGAGGCACGCGGTTGACTGCGACGACCGGCACCAGCACAGCGACGGGAACCGCCACGTTCGGGCTGAGCCGTGAGGCCAGAGACCTGCACTGGCTACTGGGCAACCTGGTCGAGGAGGTGCCCGGGGTCCGTTCGGTCGCCGTGGTCTCCTCGGACGGCCTGCTGCTGCTCTCCTCCGACCCGGTGCCCGACGGCGGCGCCGACGACCGACCGCCCACCGCGCGCGCCGCGGACACCGGCCGGGGCGGGCAGCGGACGGACGGCCCGCTGCCGTCCCGCGACGCCGCCGGACCGCGCGGCTCCACCGCCGACCTCGCCACCATCGTCTCCGGCATCGCCAGCCTCACCATCGGCGCGGCCAAGCTGATGGACGGCGGCGCGGTGAAGCAGACCATGGTCGCCATGGAGGAGGGCAGCGTCTTCGTCATGTCGATCAGCGACGGCTCGCTGCTCGGCGTGCACGCCACGCCGGACTGCGACATGAGCGTCGTGGCGTACCACATGGCGCTGTTCGTCGGCCGGGCCGGACACGTCCTGACCCCCGAACTCCGCGGTGAGCTGGCCCAGTCGATGGAGTCGACGGAACGGGAGGACGGCCGATGAGCGCCGTGTCCGCCGCGCGCGCGGCCTTCGCCGCCGCCCCCCGGCTGCCGGTACGCGGCGCCGACCGGCGCCCCGCCCGCGTCCGCCCGTACTCGCTGACCGGCGGCCGGACCCGCTTCGGGCACGTGCTGCTGGTGGAGACGCTGGTCGCCGCGCTGGAGACGCCGGCCGCCGACCGCCCCGCCGCCCGGGGCATGCCGGAGAGCCGCGCCATCGTGGAGCTGTGCCGCCGGATGCGGACGGTGGCCGAGATCTCGGCGCGGCTGAGGATGCCCCTGGGCGTGGTCCGGGTCCTCCTCAGCGACCTCGCCGACCAGGGAAGGATCCGCGTGTACGGGACCGGCCACAGCGCCGGGCGGCCCGACCGCGCGCTGCTGGAAAGGGTGCTGAGTGGCCTCCGCCGTCTCTGAGATACAGCCGCTGGACCGCCCCGGGGACGACGTCGACCCCGTGCCCGACGACGGCGAGCAGCCCTGGCAGCTCGACCACACCCGGGCGCCGCTGGCCACCAAGGTCGTGGTCGCGGGCGGCTTCGGCGTCGGCAAGACGACCTTCGTGGGGTCCGTCTCCGAGATCACCCCGCTCCAGACCGAGGCGCTGATGACCCGGGCGAGCGAGGAGACCGACGACCTCACCGGGGTGCCCGGCAAGACCACCACCACGGTGGCGATGGACTTCGGCCGGATCACCCTCGACGACGACCTGGTGCTGTACCTGTTCGGTACGCCCGGTCAGCAGCGGTTCTGGTTCATGTGGGACGACCTGGTGCGCGGCGCGATCGGCGCGGTGGTGCTGGCCGACACCCGCCGGCTCACCGACTGCTTCCCCGCCCTCGACTACTTCGAGAGCTGCGGGCTGCCGTACGTGGTGGCCGTCAACCACTTCGACGGCAGCGAGCTGTTCGCGGCCGAGGACGTGCGCGAGGCGCTCACCGTCCCGCCGCGGGTGCCGATCGTGCTCATGGACGCCCGGTCGAAGGCCACCGTGGTCGAGGCGCTGCTCGCGCTCGTCGCCCGCGCCCTGGAGACCACCCCCGCATAGCTCCGGGCAGCTTCCCGGCAGCACCCCTCCCCACCAGCAGCAGAGAAAGAGAACGACCGCGATGCGGAAGATACTCGTCGTCGGAGCCGGGCAGTCCGGGCTCCAGCTCGCCCTCGGACTCCAGTCGCGGGGCTACGAGGTCACCCTGATGTCCAACCGCACCGCCGACGAGGTCCGGTCCGGCCGGGTGATGTCCACGCAGTGCATGTTCCACACCGCCCTCCAGCACGAGCGCGACCTCGGCCTGAACTTCTGGGAGGACCAGGCGCCCCGGATCGAGGGCCTGGGCGTCTCCGTCGCCGCACCCGACGGCGCCCGGGCCGTCGACTGGCTCGGCAGGCTGGACGGCTTCGCCCAGTCCGTGGACCAGCGGGTCAAGATGGCCGGCTGGATGGAGGTGTTCACCCAGCGCGGCGGCCAGCTCGTGGTGCACGGCGCGGCCGTCTCCGACCTGGACTACTTCGCCCGCACCTACGACCTGGTGCTGGTGTCGGCCGGCAAGGGCGAGCTGGTGTCGCTGTTCGAGCGGGACGCGGCCCGTTCGCCGTACCGCGAGCCGCAGCGCGCCCTGGCCGTGTCGTACGTGCACGGGCTCGGCCCGCGGCCCGAGCACCCGGACACCGAGGCGGTCCGCTGCAACCTGGTGCCGGGCGTCGGCGAGCTGTTCGTGATGCCGACCCTGACCGTCGGCGGCCGGGCCGACATCCTGTTCTGGGAGGGCCTGCCCGGCGGCCCGCTGGACGTCTTCCGGGGCGTCACCGACCCCTCCGAGCACCTGGCGCTGACGCTGGAGCTGATGGAGCGCTACACGCCCTGGGAGTACGCCCGGGCCACCAAGGTCGAGCTGACCGACGCCGGCTCCACCCTCGCCGGCCGGTACGCGCCCACCGTGCGCAACCCGGTCGGCAGGCTGCCCGGCGGCGGGCTGGTCCTCGGCGTCGCGGACGTCGTCGTCGCCAACGACCCGATCACCGGCCAGGGCTCCAACTCGGCGTCCAAGTGCGCCGCCTCCTACCTGGACTCCATCACCGCGCACGGCGACGCCCCGTTCGACGAGGCGTGGATGCGGGCGGCGTTCGACCGGTACTGGGACACCGCCCGGCACGTCACCAAGTGGACCAACGCCATGCTGGGCGTCCCGCCGGAGCACGTGCTGAACCTCATCGGCGCGGCCGGGCAGCTCCCGCCGGTCGCCGACCGGTTCGCCAACGGCTTCAACGACCCCGGCGACTTCGAGGACTTCTTCTACGAGCCGGACAAGGCCGCCGCCTATCTGGCCTCGGTCGCCCCCGCGAACTGACGCCCCCCCTCAGCCCCGGACGGGGCCGCCGTCGTATCCGGCGTCGGAGCCGTCGGCCGCGCCCGCCGGCAGCTCCGGCGCGGCGTAGCCGGCCAGCGGCAGGTCCGCCGGATCCGGGCGTACGGCGCCGAGCAGCGGGTTCGCCGCCAGCGGCGAGACCTTGACCCGGCCGCCGGGGCGGGGCGCCTGGATGACCTTGCCGTCGCCCAGGTAGAGCGCCACATGGGTGGCCTTGGGGAAGTAGACCACCAGGTCGCCCGGGCGCAGCGAGCGCAGCGGCACCCGGGGCAGGGTGCGCCACTGCTGCTGGCTGGTGCGCGGGATGGCCCGGCCCGCGGCGGCCCAGGCCGAAGAGGTGAGCCCGGAGCAGTCGAACGAGCCGGGCCCCTCCGCGCCCCACAGGTAGGGCTTGCCGAGCTGCTCGGCCGCGTAGGCCACCGCCCGGGCGCCCGTCGCCGAGGGGGCGGCCCCGCTGTCCGGGTCCAGCTCCCCGGCGTCCACCAGGGCCCGCTGGGCGCCCGCGGTCTGCGCGGACTCCAGGGTGGCGAGCTCGGCCACCTGCTCGGGCGACAGCCCGGCGAGCGTCCCCTCGACCTCGCGCAGCCTCGCGGTGACCGCGTCCCTGGCCTGCCGGCGCCGGGCGGCGAGCGCCCGCTCCCGGTCCAGGGCGGTACGGGAGGCGGTGGCCAGCTCCCCGGCCCGCTTCTCGCCGCTGGTCAGCCGCCTGACCAGCGCGGCCCGCTCCCGGGCGGCGCGCCGCACCACGTGGTTCTGGGTCATCGCCCGGTCGGGGTCGCGGGAGAACAGCAGCCGCAGCGCGTCAGGGAGGACGGTCCGCCCCTGGTACTGGGCCCGGGCCAGCCTGCCCGCCTCGGCCCGGCCGCGCGCCAGCGCCTCCCGGGTGCGGGCGAGGTCGCCGCTGAGCGCGCGGGTCTGCCCGCCGAGCGTCTTCAGCTCCTCCTCGGCGGCGTTGTACGCCTCGGTGGCCTCCTCGGCCTGCTGGTACAGCGTGCGCAGCCTCCCCAGCATCCCGGCGACGGTGCCGGGCGCGGCCAGGGGCGCCCCGGCGCCCGCCGCCGTGCCCGTGCCCTCCGCCTCCGGACCCTCCGGCCCGGTCTCCGGCTCCGTGCCCGCGTCCGCACCCTCCGGCTCCGTGCCGGCGTCCGGACCCTCCGGCCCGGTCTCCGCCTCCGGACCCTCCGGCCCGGCCGCCGCCCCCGAGGGAGCGCCGGCCGTCGCCGCCGGTTCCGGTTCCGGCATCCGGGGGGTCGCCGTCGCGGGGACGGCCGGCAGGGTCGCCGCCAGCGCGAGCGCGCAGACCGCCCGCAGCAGCCTTCCTGGCATGACGTCACCACCTCCGCACGGATGATGCGCGCGAAGGCGGCGGATGATCATATGACCGGCTCGGGACTACGCCGTCCGGCCCACGGCGGTCACTCCCGCGGGGCCCCGCCGGACCCTCCGCCCGGGCCGCCGTCCTTCGGCTTCGACCAGGGCCAGCGGATCTCCCTCGGTGGGCGCCCTTCGGGGGCGTACTCGTACGTCCAGCCCCGGCGCAGCCCGAGCCGGCGGGTGTGGCCGGCCGGGACCCGGCGGTAGGCGAGCACGGTGGGCGGGCCGCCGTCCTCGGCGGGCACGGGCACGGTGTACCAGGCCGGCGGGTGGCCGGTGGGCCCGGTCAGCACCGGCAGGACCCGGCCGTCCAAGGGGCCGCCACGGAAGGGCGTGTTCTCGCTTCGCACCCCTCCAGTGTCACCCCTCCCGCGTCACAGCAGGCGGGCGCCGTCGGCGACGACGGGGAGCACCCGCCGGGCCAGGGTGCCGACCGGGCCGTCCGGCGACTCCCGGGCGAGCAGCGCGGCCAGCACCGCGGCCGTCTCCGGGTCGGTCGCCGCGGTCGCGGTGAGCAGCGCCACCAGATGGTCCACCAGCCAGCCGCGCAGGGCGGCGACCGGTGGCGGCTTGCCCTCGTCCAGCCAGATCAGGGAGGCGGCCTCCACCGAGGCGATCCAGGTGCGCACCATCATCCGCAGGCGCGGGCCGGGGGAGGGGACGCCCAGGTGGAGCAGGATCTGCCCGGCGGCGGCCCGGCGCACCCCGTCCACGATGGCGGTGGTCCGGGAGGTCTCCACCACGCTGCCGCCGCGCAGCAGGGCGCTGAAGCCGGCGTCGTGCTCGTCCACGAAGGCGAGGTAGCGGTCGAGCACCCGGGTCAGCCGCTCGGTGGGCGGCCCGGCGGGCGGCTCGGCGAAGCACAGCTCCAGCCGGTCGGCGGCCGAGCGCAGCGCCGCCTCGTACAACTCCTGCTTGCCGCCGGGGAAGTAGCGGTAGACCAGCGGGCGCGACACCCCGGCCGCCTCGGCGACGACGTCGAGCGAGACCTCCTCGGGCGGGCGGTGCGCGAAGAGGGACAGCGCCACCCCGAGCAGTTGCCGGCGGCGCTCCTGCACGCTGAGCCGGCGGTAGGCGGGGGTGGCGGCACTGGTCATGTCCGCAGCGTAACCCCGGTCCGGGGGAGGGGGAGCGGGTCAGGCCAGCAGCCCGGACCTGCGCCACATCCGGCGGCCCGGACCGCGCAGCACGCCGATGTCGTCCAGGAAGTCGGTCAGCCGCTTCGCGCCGGACTGCATGACCTCCCGGCGGTGGCCGCTCTCCTTGACGTTGGCCAGCGCCTCCCGGCGGTCCAGGCCCACGTTCTCGTACACCTGCGGGTTGATGAAGCAGACGGAGAAGACCTGCGCGGCCTGCCCGCAGCTCAGCCTGGTCAGCTCCTGCTCCCAGCGCGGGGCGGTGACCATCTGGCGGCGCAGCTCCTCGCGGGCGTAGCGCACGTGCCGGGCCTCTTCCACGACGTGGATGCGGGTCACCCCGCGCACCAGGGGCTGCACCCGCTCGTCGGGGAAGGTGAGCCGCTGCATCCAGTCCAGGATCTCCTCGCCGAGCAGGGTCGAGGCGAACGAACCGGGGGTGGTGGAGACCGTCTTCAGGACCCGGGCGAGGTTGTGGTAGACCCGCGGCACCTGGTACGCCGGGGCGCCGCCGTACTGGATCATGCGGGCGAACATCATCGAGTGCCGGCACTCGTCGGCGATCTCGGTGAGCGCGTAGCGCACGTGGTTGCTGGTCACCGACTTGTCGTAGATGTGGCGGACCAGCAGCTGCATCAGGATGATCTCGAACCAGATGCCCAGCGAGGCGAGCGAGGCGGCCTCGTGCCGGGCCAGGTCCATCCGCTGCTCCTCGGACATCCGCCGCCACAGCGGGGTGCCGTAGAGGGAGACCAGCTCCGGTGGCCAGGACCACTTGTCGGGCTCGGGCGGGGTGTCCCAGTCCAGGTCCTTGTCCGGGTCGAAGGAGTGCTTGGCGGACGCCTCCAGCAGGCGGGCCGCGACCTGCTCGCGGTCCCGGAGCGGCCCGAGTGCGTCGCTGAGCAGGCGGACGTCCCGTTCGGTCACGGCGGTCATGTCGAAGGCACCTCGCGTCGAGTCGCGTTACCAGCGGTCACCTCTTATAAGACTGCCCGTCAGCAAGCGCGTCAATGCCTGTGCGGCGTCCACTCGGACGGGTGAGGTCAGGCGCGCCGCCCCGTCACATAACCTGACGGCATGAGCATGCCGCCTCCGCCGCCCCATCAGCCGACCGGCCCCTACGGCCCGTACCCCGCCGGTCAGCCCCAGCCCGGAGGTTACGGGCAGCCCCAGCCCGGGGGGCACGGTCAGCCCCAGCCCGGAGGTTACGGGCAGCCCCAGCCCGGGGGGCACGGTCAGCCCCAGCCCGGAGGTTACGGGCAGCCGCAGCCGGTGGGCCACGGGTACGGGCACCCGGGGCCCTACGGACAGCAGCCGCCGCCGCGCAAGGGGCGGGGCGGCACGGTGGCGCTGCTGGTCATCGGCGGACTGGTGGTGCTGGGCGCCCTCGGCTACGGCGTGAAGTCGATCGCCGACGGGGTGGGCGGAGTGTCCTCCTCAGGGGCCTTCCCGAAGGCCGAGTACAAGCTGACCGTGCCCAAGTCCCTGCTGGACGGCGAGTACACGCTGCTCCAGGATCTCAGCGGCACCGAGGGCGCGGCCCTGACCGGGAAGACCTCCGCCGACACCCGGGCGGACGGCGCCGCGATCGGCCAGTACACCGCCCAGGGCGAGCAGGGCGGCAAGGTCATCGTCCTCTCCGGGTTCCACGGGCAGGTCAAGAAGCCCCACCTGGAGCGGGGTTCGGTGCTGCGGGGCGCGGCCACCGCCGAGAACGCCACCGTGGCCAAGCCCGCCGAGGACGTCACCCCGACCGGCTCCGACACCGCCATCGAGTGCGCGGTGCTGTCCGCCGAGGGAGCGGACGGCTCGCCCGTGCTGTTCCCCATGTGCGCCTGGGGCGACGCCAACACCGTCGCCGGCGTGGCCTTCATGGACACCGCCGCGACCGACGCCCAGGCCGGCGACTTCGACCTGGCGGAGGCGGCGGAGCGGACCGTGGCGATACGCGCGGAGGTCCGCACCCCGATCGGCTGAAACCCGCCCTCCGCGAGGGCTCGTCAGCGGTCGCCCAGCGCCGCCGCCATCACCGCCCGGGCGATCGGGGCCGCGCTGCCGCCGCCGCTGATGTCCTGCCGCTTGGCCGCCGCGTCCTCCACCACCACCGCCACCGCCACCGCCGGGCGGACCTCGTCCGGGCGCTTCGCCCAGCCGATGAACCAGGCGTACGGGGTGCCGATGTTGTCCATGCCGTGCTGGGCGGTGCCGGTCTTGCCGCCGACGACCACGCCCGGGATCGCCGCCCGCTTGCCGGAGCCGCGCTCCACCGCCTCCACCATCAGCCGCTGGAGCACCCGGGCGGTCGACGGGCTCATCGCCCGCCGGTACGAGGTGCGCACATGCCGCCGTACGGTGTCGCCGTCGGCCGTCGTGGTCCGCTCCACCAGGTACGGGTGGGCGATCTCGCCCTCGTGCGCGACCGCCGCCGCCACCATCGCCATCTGGAGCGGGGTGGCCCGGGTGTCGTACTGGCCGATCGACGACAGCGCCAGGCGGTCCACGGTCAGGTCGTCGTCGAAATTGGAGCGGGCCACCGCCGAGGGCACCCGCAGCGAGGCGTCGTTGAAGCCGAACCGGCCCGCCGCCTCCCGCATCCCGGCCAGGCCCACCCGCACCCCCAACTGCGCCATCACCGTGTTGCACGACCAGCGGACCGCGTAGGCGAGGGAGGCGTCGCCGCAGCCGGCCGCCTCGTTCGGCAGCCGGGTGCGAGTGCCCGGCAGCAGATACGGCTCGGGGACGCCGCTCGGGGCGTCCGGGTCCTCCACCGCCCCCGACTCCAGCGCCGCCGCCGCCGTCACGATCTTGAAGGTGGAGCCGGGCGGATACGTCTGCCGCAGCGCCCGGTTGAGCATCGGCTGGTCGGTACGGGCGTTCAGCCGCGCCCACGCCCCGCTCGCCGCCTTCCCCGTGCCGGAGAGCACCGAGGGGTCGTAGGACGGGCTGGTCACCAGGGCGAGGATCCGGCCGTCGGACGGGTCGAGCGCGGCGACCGCGCCGCGCTTGCCGCGCAGCCCCTCGTACGCGATGCGCTGGAGCTGCTCGCGGACGGTGGTGTGGACGGTCCCGCCGGGCGGCCGGAACCGGCTCAGGTCGCGCCACAGCGGCAGCGCGGTGAGCATCGCGCTGGTCCCGGCCAGGATGCCGTCCTCGGTGTGCTCCAGCAGGGTGGTGCCGTAGGTCTGCGAGGCGTAGCCGGTGACCGGCGCGTACAGCGGCCCGTCGGTGTAGGTCCGCTCGTGCCGCAGCCTCCCGCCGGTGTCCCGGGAGCCGGTGACCGGCCGCCCGCCGACCAGGATGTCCCCGCGCGGTTCGGCGTAACGGGCCAGCGCGGGGCGGCGGTTGGCCGGGTTGCGGTCCAGCTCGGGCGCGTCGACGAGCTGCACCCGGACGGCGTTGACCAGCAGCGCGGCCAGCAGCAGCAGGCACAGCGCGGCGGCGCGCCGGATGCAGGGGATCACCGCGGGACCTCCCCCGCGGGCACCCGGTCGGGGAGGCCGGCGAGGGTGGGCGGCGGATCCGGGGCGCGGGCCGAGTCGCTGACCCGCACCAGCAGCGCCACGATGATCCAGTTGGTCACCACCGACGAGCCGCCCTGCGCCAGGAACGGCATCGCCATCCCGGTCAGCGGGATCAGCCCCATCACCCCGCCCGCGATCACGAACACCTGGAGCGCCGGGACGGTGGCCAGCCCGGTGGCCAGCAGCCGTCCGAACGGGTCGCGCAGCGACAGCGCGGTGCGGTAGCCGCGCGCCACGAACAGCGCGTACAGCAGGAACAGCGCGGTCAGCCCGACCAGTCCCAGCTCCTCCCCGGCGGTCGCCAGGATGAAGTCGGACTTGGCGGCGAAGCCGATGAGCACCGACTCGCCCCGGCCGAGCCCCGCGCCCAGCATCCCGCCGGCGGCGAACGCGAAGAGCGACTGGGCCAGTTGGTCCGGCCCCCGGCCCGCCTCGATGGACGCGAAGGGGTGCAGCCAGTCCTCCACCCGGCCGTGCACATGCGGCTCGACGCTGCCGACGGCGAACGCGCCGGCCGAGGCCAGCAGCAGCCCGATCGCCACCCAGCTCGCCCGCCCGGTCGCCGCGTACAGCACCACCACGAACATCCCGAAGAAGAGGAGGGACGTGCCGAGGTCCCGCTCCAACACCAGCACCCCCACGCTGACCAGCCAGATGGTCACCACCGGTCCGAGCACCCGGCCGGCCGGCAGCCGCATCCGCCGCTCCCGGGCCGCGCCGCCGGCCAGCACCGGCACGCTCCGGTGCACGCGCGCGGCCAGCGCGTCCCGGTTGGCGGCCAGATAGGCGGCGAAGAAGACGGCCAGCAGCACCTTGGCGAACTCGCCCGGCTGGAACGACAGCGGCCCGAACCGGATCCAGATCCGGGCCCCGTTCACCTCGGGGAAGCCGATCGGCGCGGCGAGCAGCAGCAGCGCGGCCGCGCCGCAGACGTACGCGTACCGCTGGAGCGTGCGGTGGTCGCGCAGCGCCGCCACCACCGCGATGAACAGCCCGACGCCGAGCGTGGACCACACCAACTGGGCGGGCGCGGCCCGGTCGCCGGGGGTCTCCAGGTCCAGCCGGTAGATCAGCACCAGGCCGAGGCCGTTGAGCAGCACCGCGATCGGCAGCAGCAGCGGGTCGGCGTGGCGGGCGCGCACCCGGACCGCGCCGTGCGCCAGCAGCGCCAGCAGCCCGAGCCCGGCCCCGTACCCGGCCGCGTCCGGCGGCACCGCCCCGTCGTGCGCCAGCCCCACGGCGACATAGCCGTACACGGAGATCAGCACCGCGCCGACGAGCAGGCACAGCTCCACCCCGCGCCGCCCACCCGCCCCACCGGACACGGCGGCGGGGTTTCCGGTGGGGCGGCCGGCGGGCCCGGTGGCGGTCATGCCGGGAACGTAGCAAGTGGTGGGCGATATGTCCGTTTATCTGCGCAGGGTGGCGTGCGCGGATCCTCATCCGCCGGGAGTGGCGACGCGGGCGGCTCCGCGTCAGCGCGTCTCCGGCAGGGGGGGAG
>NZ_PVLV01000748.1 GCF_002982015.1 Streptomyces solincola | reverse complement strand
GCTCCTCGCCGGTGGCGCGGAAGGACGGGCACATTACGGCGGGGCCCGTACTGGGCCCGTCCACACGGCACTTGGCGACGCCCACGCAGCGGCGGACGGCGGTGGCGAAGTCGCCGCCGTCGTGGGGATAGGCGAAGGCGGCCCCCGGCACCTTCCCGCCGGGCAGGACGGTGAAGCGGAGGTCGGTGTCGAGGGGGGCGGGGTCGGTGAGGATGCCGGGGTTGAGGCCGGCGTCCGGGTCCCAGGCGTGCTTGACGCGGGCGAACAGGGCGGTGAGGTCGGGGCCGTACATGCGGGGGAGCAGTTCGGCGCGGGCGCGGCCGTCGCCGTGCTCGCCGGAGAGCGAGCCGCCGTGGGAGACGACCAGGTCGGCCAGTTCCTCGGAGAAGGCGCGGAACCGGGCGACGCCGGCTGCCGACACCAGGTCGAAGTCGATGCGGACGTGGACGCAGCCTTCGCCGAAGTGGCCGTACGGGGCGCCGCGCAGGCCGTGCACGGTCAGCAGGGCGCGGAAGTCGCGCAGGTACGCGCCGAGGCGGGCGGGCGGGACGGCGCAGTCCTCCCAGCCGGGCCAGGCCTCCGCCCCGTCGGGAGTGCGGGTGGCGGTGCCGGCCGCGTCCTCGCGGACCGCCCACAGGGCCCGCCGGGCGGCGGGGTCGGTGACCACGGTGGCGGAGAGCGCGTCGGCGGAGTGGACGAGGGCGCCGGCCGCCGCGCGGGCCTCGGACTCGGTGGCGCCGCCGGTCTCGGCGAACAGCCAGGCGCCGGCGGGCGGCAGGGCGGCGCGGGCGGCAGGGTCGCGGACCAGGTCGGCGGCCATGCCCTCCAGGGTGAGGGGGCGGTGGGGCAGGAGGCCGGCGGCGGCGTCGGCTGCGGCGGTCTCGTCGGGATAGCCAAGGACGGCCAGGGCGCGGGCGGGCGGCTCGGGGACGAGGCGGACCTCGGCCGCGGTGAGCACGGCGAGGGTGCCCTCGCTGCCGCAGTAGGCGCGGGCCAGGTCCGCGCCGTTCTCGGGGAGCAGGGCGTCGAGCGCGTAGCCGGAGATGCGGCGGGGCAGGCCGGGGGGATAGCCGGTGCGGAGGAGGGCGAGGTGGGCGGAGACCAGCTCGCGCAGGGTGTCGGGCGCGCCTGACCAGCCCCGGCCGAGGACGGCGCGCTCGCCGCCGTAGCGGATGACGGAGAGGCGGGTGACGTTGTCGGCGGTGGTGCCGTACGCCACCGAGTGCGCCCCGCAGGCGTTGTTGCCGATCATCCCGCCGAGGGTGCAGCGGCTGTGGGTGGACGGGTCCGGGCCGAAGGTCAGGCCGTGCGGGCGGGCGGCGGCGCGGAGCCGGTCCAGGACCACGCCCGGCTGGACGGTGGCGGTGCGGGCCTCCGGGTCCAGGCTGAGGACGCGGCGCATATGGCGGGTGAAGTCGAGGACGACGCCGGTGCCGGTGGCCTGCCCGGCGATCGAGGTGGCCGCGCCGCGTGGGACGACCGGCACCCCCTGCTCCCGGCACACCGCGAGGGCCGCCGCCACGTCGTCGGCGTCGCGGGGCGCGACCACGCCGACCGGGACCCGGCGGTAGTTGGACGCGTCCATGGTGGCCAGCGCCCGGGCGGCGGCGGTGAAGTCCACCTCGCCCCGGACGGCGGCGCGCAGGGCACGGGCGAGGGCGTCCCCGCTGCCGGTGTGAGAGGCGCCGGGGTGCGAGGCGCCTGTGTGCGAGGCGCCGGTGCGCGAGGCGGCTGCTTCGGCGGTACGGCGTCGGTCGGCCATGGGATCAAGGATGCCGCCTGTCCGGCCGGTCAGGCGGGGAGGGGCAGGGGGACGACGTGGG
>NZ_PVLV01000747.1 GCF_002982015.1 Streptomyces solincola | reverse complement strand
GGCCTACCAGTACGCCGCGCCCACGCCCCCCGCCGCCCCGAAGAAGCGGAGCAGCACGCTCCTGATCAGCGCGGCCGCGGTCGCCCTGATCGCGGTGGTCGGCACCGTGGCGGCGATCGGCCTGGGCGGCGGCGACGAGCCCGACGACCCGCGCGCGGGCGGCGGCTCCACCCCCTCCACCGCCGCGTCCACCGAGCCCTCCCAGGCCGCCGAGCACCGCGGCCCCGAGCGGCACCGCACCCTGGACACCACCAAGTGCACGGACGCCCCCGAGGACTACGACGACCCGGAGAAGGTCCAGGCGCCCGACTTCCGCTACAAGGACATCCTGTCGGTCAAGGCCTGCCTCCAGGCGGCCGGCTGGAAGCTCAACGAGAAGCCGTCCGACGACCCCCGTTTCGCCGAGGACCAGGTCGTCGAGCAGTTCCCGCCGGCCGGCTCCGCCGTCGACCCCTCCGGCCAGTCCTTCGACATCACCGTGGCCACCGGCGACAACCCGGAGGGGTGACCGCGCGGGCGGCGCTCCGGCGCCCCGCGGGGTTCCCCCTGCCGGCGGGCACGGGTGGCCGCCCGGGATGCCGGCGGGCGAGGGTCGTGTGACGCTGAGTCCGTTCTCAGACCGTTCTCAGTTCGTCGTACGGCTCCTCGGCAGTCCGGCGCGGGAGGGGGCACCCGGTGGCTCCACGACTCGGCTCGCGGTGCGCGGTTCTCCTCGCCGCCCTGGCGCTCGCCGGCTTCGGCGCGGGCCCCGACCGGGTCGCCCAGGCCCGGGAGTCCGGCCCGGCGGCCGCCCGCTCCTCGGGACCGGCGACCGCCGCCCGGCCGGACATACGCCCCGGGAACAGCCGTGGCGAGGACGGCGACGGCGGGCGTACGGATGCGGGGAGCGCCCCGCACGGCCACCCGTCCGGGGGCGGCCGGCCCGGCCCCGACGGGTCCGCGCCCTGGAGCGGCCGCGACTGGCCCGGCGGCGCCGCCGGCCCCTGGCCGGGCTGGGCCCAGACCGGGGCCGGCGGACGCCCGCCGGGCCGCCCCGCGGCCGAGCCCGACGCTCCCGGCC
>NZ_PVLV01000746.1 GCF_002982015.1 Streptomyces solincola | reverse complement strand
GTCCGGCCCCGGCCCGCCGACGTGAGAGATGTCACCGCTCCCGCACCCCCGCTCCCCGGGGCGGCCCCTCGGGGAAGTCCCCTACGTCCCGCCGTCCTTCTCCACCCAGGGGAGTACGCCGCGGGGCGCGGGCTCATCCTCCGGGAGGCCCGGTGATGGGTACGCGGGCATGACGCCCCGGGCCCTGAATGTCCCTAAGTTGGTATCCAAGCGGCGGGCGCGGCACTCGTCCCCCGAGGCACTGGACGCCCGCCGCTGCCAGACACGACGGGAGAGGGACCATGGCGGACACGGCAGCGCGGAGTATCGCCCGCTCGCGGGCGGGGGCGGCGTTCTCCTCGTTCGGCGTCCGCCCCTCCGGCCACCGCCATCCGCTGGTCGCGGCCGCGATGGTCCTCCCCCTGGCCGCCGTCCTGTTCGTCGCCTTCGGCGGCTGGGACCAAGTGGCCGCACAGGCGTCGTCCGTGGGCGTGATGCTGGGGCGCTGATCGGCGTTCCGGGTCCGGAAGAGCGGTCCGGGCCCGCACGACATCCGGCCCGACCCCGTGGGGACGGGGGTGCGGCGGACGGCAGCGGTGGCCGGCAGCTGGGGAGCTGCCGGCCACCGCTTGTGCGCGCCCCGCGTAGGGTCGCCCCGTGCAGCCGGATCCCTACCCCTCCCACCCCGCCGCCCCCCTGGTCCGCGCCCTCGCCAGGGTGGCCAGGTCCGCCGCGCACCCGTCCGTGCCCGGACCGCGCACCCCCTGCCCCGCCTGCGCCGCCGGGTCGGAGGCCGGAGACGGGGTGCTGGCCGACCGGGCGGACGGCACCGTGGTGCGCCACGGCCGCGCGGTGGCCAAGGCGCACGCCCCCGGCGCCGGGGGCGCCGCCCACCGGGCCCGCCTCGCGGTGGCCGCCCATCCGCTGCTCGCCGGCGTCCTGCTGCCGCCGCTGCCGGTCACCGCACCCGAGGTGGCGGGCCGCCCGGTGTCCGCCTGGCCCTACGGCACGCCCGTCGACCCCGCCGACCCGGACGCGGCGCCCTGGGAGGCGGCGGCCGCCCTGCTGGCCGGGCTGCACCGCACCCCGACCGCCGCGCTGCCCCGCCCGCTGCCGCCGATGCGCGGCCCGGCCAAGGCCGCGCTGGCGGTGGCCCGGATGCGGGCCGCCGGACCGCATCCGGCGGCGGCCCCGGTGGAGGCGGCCTGGCGGCCGCTGCCGCCCTGGGCCCGCGGCGAGGCGCCCGCCCCGGGGGAGGCCCTGCTGTGCCACGGCGACCTGCACCTGGGGCAGTTGGTGCGACACCCCGCCCCGGACGGGCCCTGGCTGCTGATCGACGTGGACGACCTGGGGACGGGCGATCCGGCGTGGGACCTGGCCCGCCCGGCCGCCTGGTTCGCCGCCGGGCTGCTCGCGCCGGGGGTGTGGGAGCGGTTCCTGGCCGCCTACCGCGCGGCCGGCGGACCCGCCGTACCGGCGCACGGCGATCCCTGGCCCCGCCTCGACGTCCCCGCGCGCGCCCTCACCGTGCAGACCGCCGCCGTGGCCATCGCCAAATCGACGTCCGAGGAGCGGGAGTTGGACGAGGTCGAGGCGGAGATGGTGGCGGCCTGCGCCCGCATCGCCGCCCTCCCGGCGCCGTCCGCACCGCCGCCCGTAGGGTGAGGTGGACAAGCACGAACGGCGGGGGAGCGAACCGCGGGAGGCCGAGCCGGCGTCCCTGGCGGTGAGCGTCCGCGACGGAGATCGCGACGGATAGGGGAGTGAGCCGATCATGCAGTGTCCCAAGTGCCATGCGCCCATGCACACGTACAACCGCAACGGCGTCCAGATCGAGCAGTGCAGCGGCTGCCGCGGCATCTTCCTGGACTACGGCGAGCTGGAGGCGCTGACCCGGATGGAGTCGCAGTGGGTGCAGCAGGCCCCGCCCGCGCCGCCGGCCCCGCAGGCCTACCCGGCCGCCGGCCACGCCCCCGCCTGGGGCGCCCCGCACCACGGGCACGGCCACCACGGCCACCACCGCGGCTTCGGCCGGATGCTGTTCTCGTCCTGAGGTCGGCCCGGGCCCGCCGTCCCTTCCGGGGCGGCGGGCCCGGGCAGGCGCGCACACGACGAAGCCCCGGTCGCGTCTTGGGCGACCGGGGCTTCGTACGGTGTGGACGATACTGGGATTGAACCAGTGACCTCTTCCGTGTCAGGGAAGCGCTCTCCCGCTGAGCTAATCGTCCTCAGGGCCGCGGCCCGGGGGCCGTCGGCGGTGCGTGCGCGATACTGGGATTGAACCAGTGACCTCTTCCGTGTCAGGGAAGCGCTCTCCCGCTGAGCTAATCGCGCGGGGCCCTCGCGGGCCAGTGGACGATACTGGGATTGAACCAGTGACCTCTTCCGTGTCAGGGAAGCGCTCTCCCGCTGAGCTAATCGTCCTTGGAGGTGGAGACGGGATTTGAACCCGTGTAGACGGCTTTGCAGGCCGTTGCCTCGCCTCTCGGCCACTCCACCAGGAGCTGCGGGGGTTCGGGAAGATCCCCCACGTCGAGCGGACGACGAGATTCGAACTCGCGACCCTCACCTTGGCAAGNNGCGACGTGTTGAACTCTAGCGGATTCCGGGGCCAGCACAAAAACGCGTTTGCGCAGCGTGCTGCCCTGACCCCGGTCGGCAGCGGCCGCGCCAGGCGCCGGGGACGGGCTCGGGCTCCGGGTCGGGGCGGACGTCGCCGAAGCGGGCGCAGG
>NZ_PVLV01000745.1 GCF_002982015.1 Streptomyces solincola | reverse complement strand
GTGCCAGGGAGGGGGTACGGGGGCGGGGGCGCGCGCCGAGGGCCGCGCCCCGCCCACTCGGTTGCCCCACAGGGCCCGTCGGCCGGACCGGTCAGCTCTCCAGGGCGGCGCGCAGGTGGCCGCCGGACTTGGTGAGCAGCCCGGCGGCGGTGTCGGCGTCGACCCCCGCCAGCAGGGCCAGGACGGCCTGCTTGACCTCGCCGTCGGCGGCGTCGAGCGCGGCGGCGATGTCGCCGTCCGGGGCACCGGTGGCCAGCGCCACGATCCGGTGCGAGCGGGCCCGCAGCTTCTCGTTGGACGCGCGGACGTCGACCATCAGGTTCCCGTAGGTCTTGCCGAGCCGGATCATGGTGATGGTGGACACCATGTTGAGCACCAGTTTCTGCGCGGTGCCGGCCTTCAGCCGGGTGGAGCCGGTGATCAGCTCCGGTCCGGTGACGATCTCGATGCCGTGCTCGGCGGCGGCCGCCAGCGGGCTGCCCGGGTTGCAGGACAGGCCCACGGTCAGCGCGCCCCGGGCGCGGGCGTAGTCCACGGCCCCGACGGCGTAGGGGGTGCGGCCGGAGGCGGAGACGCCGATGACGGTGTCGTCCGGGCCGACGGCGAGGGCGGTGAGGTCCTGGGCGGCGAGGGCGGCGGAGTCCTCGGCCCCCTCGACGGCCTCCACCATGGCTCGCGGGCCGCCCGCGATCAGGCCGACGACCTGGCCGGGGGCGGTGTTGAAGGTGGGCGGGCACTCGCTGGCGTCCAGCACGCCCAGCCGGCCCGCGGTGCCCGCGCCCGCGTAGACCAGTCGGCCGCCGCGGGCCATCCGTTCGGCGATGGCGTCGATGGCGGCGGCGATGTGCGGGAGCTGGTCGGCGACGGCGGCCGGCACGGCCTGGTCCCCGGCGTTCATCAGGTGCGCGATCTCGGCGGTGGGCAGGGTGTCGACGTCCGCCAGCTCGGGGCGGAACGCTTCGGTGGCGAGGGAGGCGAGCTCGTCAGGGTTCATGAGCGGGCGCTGCTTTCCGGGCTTGTGCGAGGTTCCGGGCCTGTGCGGGTCCCGGGTTTGTGCGGGGGAGGCGGGCCTAGCGCGGGTCGCGGGGGGCGCGGCGGTGGGCCAGGGCCTCGTAGGAGGCGGCGAGGGCCGGCGCGGCGGTCTCGTAGGTGCGCTGGGTGACGCCGGTGAACAGGCAGTCGATGACGAGGAGTTGGCTGGTACGGGAGGACATGGCGGCCGGCCGCAGCTCGCTCTCCCGGGCGGTGGAGGTGGTCAGCACGTGGTCGGCGTACTGGCTGACGGGACCGTCCGGCCGGCCGGTGACGGCGATGGTGGTGGCCCCGTGGTCGAAGGCGACCCGCAGCGGCTCGATGACGTCGGAGGTGGAACCGGAGTGGGTGATGGCGATGGCGACGTCCCCCGCGCGCAGCTGCACGGCCCCGGTGACGGCGAGGTGCGGGTCGTGGTGGGCGTGCGCCACCAGACCTATCCGCAGCAGCTTCTGGGCCAGGTCCTGGGCGACCAGCCCGGAGGCCCCGATGCCGTAGACGTCGGTACGGCGGGCGGTGGCGAGCGCGGTGACGGCCGCGCCGAGCTGGACGGTGTCGAGTCCGGCGGCGGTGTCGGCGAGGGTCTGCTGCTCGTCGAAGGCCAGCTTGGCGACGACGTCGGCGATGGGGTCGTCCACGGCGATGTCGGCGGTGACCCAGGGCGCGCGGCCGGACTCCTGCTGGGCGGCCAGCCCGGCGAGCGCCAGGCGCAGGTCGCGGTAGCCGGGGTAGCCGAGCAGCCGGGCGGTGCGCACCACGGTGGCCTCGCTGGTGCCGGTCAGCTCGGCCAGGCCGGTGACGGTGAGGGCCGCGCAGCCCGCCGGGTCGCCGGCGACGGCCTCGGCGACCCGCTGCATGGAGCGGGTCATGGAGGGCGCCAGGGTGCGGACCTTGGCGGTGAGGGCGGCGGGCGCGGGGGCGGGCGTGCCGGCGCCGGGGCGGTGCGGTGC
>NZ_PVLV01000744.1 GCF_002982015.1 Streptomyces solincola | reverse complement strand
ACGCCGGCCGGGCCGCCGGTGAGCGCGGCCGCACCGTCCGCCGGCGGCTCGCCGGCCTCGCCTTCCTGCTGGTGCCGGTGCTCCTCGTCCGGCTCTCCCTCGCCGTCTACGGCAAGGAGTTCAGCGACGACGCCACCGTCACCGTGCTCACCCCCGCCGCCGGCAACGAGATGCGGCGCGGCGCGGAGGTCAAGCTGCGCGGCGTGGTCGTCGGCGAGGTGCGCGAGGTCCGCGCCGACGGGACCGGCGCCCGGCTCACCCTCGCCATCGACCCCGGCCACCTGCCCCGGGTGCCCGCCGACGTCACCGCACGCCTGCTGCCCACCACCCTGTTCGGCGAACGGTTCGTCGCCCTCGTCCCGCCGCCCGGCACGACCGCGACCGCCCGCCCGCTCGCCGCCGGGGCCGTCATCCCCCCCGACCGCACCGCCAACGCCGTCGAACTCGAACAGGTCCTCGACCAGGTGCTGCCGCTGCTCACCGCCGTCAAACCGGAGAAGCTGTCCGCCACCCTCACCGCCATGGCCCAGGCCCTCGACGGCCGCGGCGAACAACTCGGCGCGACCCTCGTCCGGCTCGACGCCCACCTGAAGAAGCTCAACCCCCACCTGCCCGCCCTCAACCGGGACATCAGCAGGCTCGTCGAGGTCAGCCGGATCTACGCCGACGCCGCCCCCGGCATCCTCGACGCGCTCACCGACGCCGCCACCACCACCGGCACCCTCGCCGAGAAGCGCCAGGCCCTCACCGAGCTGTACGGCGCGACCACCGGCGCCGCCCGGGACGTGACCGCCTTCCTCCGGGACAACCGCGAGAACCTCATCCGGCTCTCCGCCGCCTCCCGCCCCACCCTGGAACTCCTCGCCGAGAACTCCGCCGCCTTCCCCTGCACCCTGCGCACCCTGGCCGGCTTCGTCCCCACCATGGACAAGGCGCTCGGCAAGGGCACCGACCAGCCCGGACTCCATGTGAACCTGCGCACCGTCCCCTCCCGCGGCGCTTACCGGCCCGGCGCCGACCGCCCTGCCTACGACGCCGCCGGCCCCGCGCACTGCTACGCCGTCCCCTACACCGGTGAACCGGCCCCCGCCGCGGCCGCCGGCGCCGGCG
>NZ_PVLV01000743.1 GCF_002982015.1 Streptomyces solincola | reverse complement strand
AGGGCTCGCCGGACGGTAGCCCTCGGGTCCGCCGGTGGGTTCAGGGGCGGGGCGGGTCGCCCTGGGCGGCGTGCCGGGTGAGCAGGTCGCGCAGCGGTCGGGCGTGCCGGCGGCTCACCGCGAGGTCGGCGCCGGCCACCTTGACGGTGGTGGTCCCGGCGTCCAGCCGCAGCTCCTCGACCCGGCGCAGGGCGACCAGGTGGCTGCGGTGCACCCGGACGAAGCCGTGCGCCGCCCAGCGTTCCTCCAGCGTGGACAGCGGGATGCGGACCAGGTGGCTGCCGTCCCCGGTGTGCAGCCGGGCGTAGTCGCCCTGGGCCTCGACGTAGGCGATGTCCTCGACGGCGACGAACCGGGTGACACCGCCGAGCTCGACGGCGATCTGCTCGGGGGCGGCGGCGGCCGGGGCCGGTTCGGTGAGGTCGCGGACCCGGCGTACCGCCTCGGCGAGGCGTTCGCGGCGGACCGGCTTGAGCACGTAGTCGACGGCCTTGAGGTCGAACGCCTGGAGGGCGAAGCCCTCGTGGGCGGTGACGAAGACGATGAGCGGCGGGCGGTCGAAGTGGGCAATCAACCGGGCGACGTCCAGTCCGGTCCGCCCGGCCATCTGGATGTCCAGGAAGACGACGTCGACGGCGTCCTCGCCGGCCGCGCCGGCCGCCAGTGCCCGTCCGATGCGGCTCAGCGCGGTGTCGGCGTCCGGGGCTCCTTCCGCGCTGCGGACCCGGGGGTCGGCCCGCAGGAGGTAGAGCAGCTCCGCCAGAGCGGGTTGCTCGTCGTCGACGGCCAGTGCGCGCACCATGACCGCGGAGTGTAGGCGGGCCGGTGATTGAGCCGGAAGCGGGCTTCGGCACGTACTGGTCCACGCAGGTGTGGGCAGGGCCGGCGAGGACCCGGCTCCGGTGAGCGCGTCCAGCGCGTGAGGGCAGGGAGAGGCACCCCGATGAGTCTGCGGGAGCGGCATCACGATGTCGCCGCTTATGCGCTGGGTGTGCTGGAGCCCGGGGACGCGGTGGAGTGCGAGGCGCATGTGCGGCGCTGCCCGCCGTGCGCGCAGGGGCTGGCCGGGTTCGCCGTGGTGGTGTCGGCGCTGGCGCAGCTCGCGGGCCGCGCGCCGGCGGAGCCCGTCACCGCGGGAGCGGGGCGGTCCGCGGGTGTGGGGCGCCGGCGTCGGGCCCGCGCCCCGCGCTGGCCGGGGGCGCGGCGCTGGGGCTGGCTCTTATACACATCTCCGAGCCCCCGGGACGCAGAGG
>NZ_PVLV01000742.1 GCF_002982015.1 Streptomyces solincola | reverse complement strand
CCTCCCGCCCCGCTTGGAACGTCCGTCCCCACGTACCCACCGACTACCTCCCCGTCCCGACGTCCCGCCCACGGTAAGCGGCCCCCGCCGCCCCCGGGACGCCCGGGTCCGGGGTGCACCGCCCGTCCGCGCAGCCGGCCGTGCCACGCGCGCCGCGCCAGCGGGCGGCGGCCAGGACGGTGGCCCGGGCGACCGGCAGTCCGGCTGGGGTCGCCAGCCGCCGGGCGGTGGGGCGGTAGGCGTCCAGCGCCCACAGGCAGGTGATCCAGGCCGCCGTCGAGCGGTACACCTGGCCGGCGTCCCCGACCACGGTGATCTCCTTCAGCGTCGACCCGTGGTCCAGGTGCGGGAAGCGCCGCCGGGCCTCGGCCGACCCGGCGGGCACCAGGTCCAGTGGGATCCGCTGCCGCTGCCGGACCAGCCAGCCCCGCAGATGCGTGCAGAGCGCGCAGTCCGCGTCGTACAGGACCGTCAGTCGTCGCACCGGCGGGAGCCGGGGGGCTTGTTGCCGGGTCATGGCCGCCGCGCCCCGGCTCAGGCGCCGGTGGCGGGGGCGGTCCAGCCCTGCGGTGGCACCGGCGGGTGCGGCTCGCGGTCCAGCGCCCCGCGCCGGCGGATGCGGTTCAGCACGTAGACGTTGGCCAGGTGCAGCACGCCGAGCACCAGCAGCACCACGCCGAGCTTGACCGACAGCGCCTCGAACAGCCCCCGGGCGTCCGCGACGCTCTCCTCCTGGCTCAGGTAGAGCGCCACGAAGCCGAGGTTGACCAGGTAGAAGCCGACCACCAGCAGGTGGTTCACGGCGTCCGCCAGCTTCTCGTCGCCGTGCAGGACGTCGGCGAGGAAGATCCGCCCGTTCCGGCTCAGCGTGCGGGCCACCCAGACCGTCAGCCCGACGCTGACCAGCAGGTAGACGATGTACGCGACGACGGTGAGGTCCATGCCCCATCCCCTTTGAACGTGTTCAAAAGCTGATGGGGTCGAGCTTAGGGGCGTTTTTGAACATGTTCAAGTCTGCGAGGTCGGGGGCGGAGCCGGAGCCGGGGGCG
>NZ_PVLV01000741.1 GCF_002982015.1 Streptomyces solincola | reverse complement strand
CTCCGCTCCCGTCTGTCCGCCGCCGCCCCCGCCCTCCTCGGCTACGCGGCGGTGCGGGCGGTCGGGCTCGCGGTGCTGGCCGTCGCCGCCGGGGCGACCGGCGAGGACGGGTGGCACCGGCTGACCGGCCGCTGGGACGCCGTCTGGTACGCCCGGATCGCCGAGCACGGCTACGGCTACACCGCGACCCTGCCCGACGGCGCCCGCCACCCCGACCTCGCGTTCTTCCCGCTGCTGCCCGCCCTGGAGCGGGCCGTCACCACCGTCCTCCCGGTCACCCCCGGCACCGCCGGGCTCGCCGTCGCCTGGGCGGCCGGGCTCGCCGCCGCGTGGGGGATCTACGCGGTCGGGACCGAGGTCGCCGGGCGGCGGGCCGGGGTGCTGCTGGCCGTGCTCTGGGGGGTGTACCCCACCGCGTTCGTGCAGTCGATGGCGTACACCGAGACCCTGTTCACCGCGGCCGCCGCCTGGTCCCTGTACGCCGTGCTGCGCGGGCACTGGATCGCCGCGGGCCTGCTCTGCGCCCTGGCCGGTCTCACCCGCCCGTCCGCAGCCGCGCTGATCGCCGCGCTCGGCGTCACCGCGGCCGTGACGGTGGTCCGCGACCGCCGGCTGCCCGCCCGCCTCGCCGCCGGAGTGGCCCTCGCCCCGCTCGGCTGGCTCGGCTACGTCGTCTACGTCGCCGTCCGCGAGGGCCGGCCCACCGCCTACTTCGACGTCCAGGCCGCCTGGGGCAACGACATCGACGGCGGGGTGGCCCTCGCCCGCTTCGTCCACGCCCACCTCACCGGCCCCACCCCGCTCGCCGGCGTCGGGCTGCTCGCCGCGCTCGCCCTGCTCGGCTGGGTGGTGTGGCTGTGCCTGCGGCTGCGCCCGAGGCTCCCGCTCCCCGTCGTCGCCTACACCCTCGGCATCGTCGCGATCTCCCTCGTCGGCGCGGCCTACTTCGGCTCCCGCCCCCGGCTGATCATGCCCGCCTTCCCGCTGCTGCTCCCGGCCGCCGCCGCCCTGGCCCGGTGCAAGGACCGCACCGCCACCCTCACCCTCACCGTCCTCGCCCTGGCCTCGGCCGGCTACGGGGCGTTCACCCTGCTGGGGGCGGGTCCGCCGTGACCGCGAGCCGCACCCCCGGCCCGTCCCCCCACCTGT
>NZ_PVLV01000740.1 GCF_002982015.1 Streptomyces solincola | reverse complement strand
CCGCGGTGGAGGAGGCGGTGACCAGGGAGCTGGCCGGGCTGGTCTACCCGGCGGCGGGCGCTGCGGACGCGCTGATCACCAGCGGCGGGACGGAGTCCAACCTGGTCGCGCTGCTGCTGGCGCGGGAGCAGGCGCGCGGCGGCCACCCGCTGCGGGTGGTGTGCGGGCGGACGGCGCACCACAGCGTGGCGCGGGCGGCCTGGCTGCTGGGGCTGCCGGAACCGGTCGCCGTGGCGTGCCCGGGCGGCCGGATGGACCCGCAGGCCGTACGGCATGCGCTGGCGGCGCTGCCCGGCGGCGTACCGGCGCTGGTGGTGGCGACCGCGGGGACCACGGACGAGGGGATCATCGACCCGCTGCCGGCGCTCGCCGACGCCGCCGCCGCGCACGGCGCGAAGCTCCACGTGGACGCCGCCTACGGCGGGCCGCTGCTGTTCAGCGGGAAGCTGGCGCCCAGGCTGGCCGGCATCGAGCGGGCCGACTCGGTCACCTTCGACCTGCACAAGCTCGGCTGGCAGCCGGTGGCCGCCGGCGTGCTGGCGGTCGCCGACACGGCGTACCTCGCCCCGCTGCACCTGACCGCCGACTACCTCAACGCCGACGACGACACCGAGGCCGGGCTGCCCGACCTGCTGGGCCGGTCGCTGCGCACCTCCCGCCGGCCCGACGCGCTGAAGATCGCCGCGACCCTGCGCGCGCTCGGCCGGGAGGGCATGGCGGCGCTGGTCGAGCGGTGCGTGGAGGCGGCAGAGCACCTGGCGGAGCGGATCGGGGCCCATCCGGGGCTGCGGGCCCGGCCCGGCGGGGCGGGGACCAGCACCGTGCTGTTCCGGCCCGCCGCCGCCGACGCGCTGCCGCCGGAGCAGGGCGACGCGCTGGTGGCCGACGTCCGGCGGGAGCTGCTGCGCCGGGGGCGGGCGGTGCTGGGCCGGGCCTGGGCCGAGGACGCCCCGGCGGGCGCCCCCGGCGGCGCACGGAAGCTGTGGCTGAAGGCCACCCTGCTGCACCCGCACACCGCGGCGGCCGACTTCGACGCCCTGCTCGACCTGTCCGCCGCGCCCGGGCGGCCGGGCGGCGCGGGCCCCGCACGTGATCACGGAGGAGACGCATGAGCGCGAGCGAGCCGACGGGCCGCGAGGACGCCGACGAGACGCCGGTGGACCTGCTGGGGGTGGGCGCCGGGCCGTTCAACCTGTCGCTGGCGGCGCTCGCCGACGGCG
>NZ_PVLV01000073.1 GCF_002982015.1 Streptomyces solincola | reverse complement strand
CATGACGATTCCCCCACGCCTCAGTCTGCTCGGCGGCGCCGCCGAGCAGACTGAGGCGTGGGGGAATCGTCATGGTCCGATGATGACGCGCGTAGACGTGTGCACGTCAATGACGGAGGCGGAACGTCCGCATGATGTCGACCGAACGGCCACCTGTGCGACCGGGAGGTGAACGACCCGAGGGCGACCCGCGAAGGGACGCCCCGGCGTCGAGCGGCGGTCAGCCGCGGTCAGAGCCGCTCAGAACCGGAGGCCGCCGAACCCGCCGTAGGGGTTCGTCGCCCGGTACGGGGTGACGCATGCCGCGCCGGCCGCGCCGGTGGCGGGGCGGCAGAGGCTGAGCGTCACCTGGCGGATGCCGGCCGCGTCCCCGACCCGGGTCAGCGTGCGCTCGGCGCGCTGTCCGCAGCCCGCGGTGCGCGCGGTGGTGGCCAGCGGGATGGTGGCCCCGCTCCCGGTGAGGGCGGTGACGACGGCGTACACCGGGGCGTCGTCGCAGGTCAGGTCGGAGACGGTGAGGGTTCCGCCCTCGACGGCCGTCCGGTCGGTCCAGGTGAACTCGACCCGGGCGCGGTCGCCCCAGGGGGCGCTGACGTCACCGGTCGTGGTGGTGGCGGCGAAGCCGGGCGCGGCCGGCCCGAGGACGAGCGCGGCCGCGGCGGCCGCGACGAGTCCCGCACGGATCATGAGCTGGTCTCCTGTCAGGCGGCGCCCCGGCAGGGCCGGGGCGCGGGAGTCGGGGAGCGTCAGCCCTACCCGGCCGCCGGACGCCGCGCACGCCCCCGCCGGGCGCCTCACACGCCCGGCCCACCTCCGTACCGCCGGCCTCCGCAACCGTCCGATCAGCACATGATCACAACGATGATCGCCACGGGTACAGCGACGCGCGCCGCCGGAGCAGCGGTGCTCGCCTCCGCGACAGCGAGATCAGCACCGGAAAAGGGTGCAGCGCCTGCCGGTCCGGTCGGGGACGTGGCAGGCGCTGCGGTGTTCCGTACGCCGTTGTACGGGACGATGAGGGGTGGCCGTCGCCGGGGTTGCGGGCCCGGCGGGCGGCCTGGGTGGCGTCCCGGGTCAGACCGCCAGGGCGCGGTCGGTGGGGCGGATCGGGGCGGGCAGGGCGCTCGCTCCGGTGAGGTAGCGGTCCACACCGCGGGCGGCGGAGCGGCCCTCGGCGATGGCCCAGACGATCAGGGACTGGCCGCGGCCGGCGTCGCCGGCGACGAAGACGCCGTCCACGTTGGTGGCGAAGTCGGCGTCCCGGGCGACGTTGCCGCGCTCGTCGAGGTCCAGGCCGAACTGCTCGACCAGGCCGTTGGAGCGGTCGGTGCCGGTGAAGCCCATGGCCAGGGTGACCAGTTGGGCGGGGATACGGCGCTCGGTGCCGGGCTTCTGCTCCAGCTTGCCGTCCTTGAACTCCACCTCGGCCAGGTGCAGGGCCTGCACGTTGCCGTCCTCGTCGCCCTCGAAGTGGGTGGTGGAGACGGCGTAGACGCGCTCGCCGCCCTCCTCGTGGGCGGAGGTGACCTTGTAGAGCATGGGGAAGGTCGGCCAGGGCTGGTTGGTGTTCCGCTCCTCGCCGGGGCGGGGCATGATCTCGAGCTGGGTGACCGAGGCCGCGCCCTGGCGGTGGGCGGTGCCGACGCAGTCCGCGCCGGTGTCGCCGCCGCCGATGACCACCACGTGCTTGCCCTCGGCGGTGATCGGCGGGGCGATGAAGTCGCCCTCCTGCACCTTGTTGGCCAGCGGCAGGTACTCCATGGCGAAGTGGATGCCCTTGAGGTCCCGGCCGGGCACCGGCAGGTCGCGGGAGACGGTCGCGCCGGCGGCGATGACGACGGCGTCGTAGCGGCGGCGCAGCTTGGCGGCGTCGATGTCGACGCCGATCTCGACCTCGGTGCGGAACTTGGTGCCCTCCGCGCGCATCTGCTCGATGCGCCGGTTGATGTGCACCTTCTCCATCTTGAACTCGGGGATGCCGTACCGCAGCAGTCCGCCGATGCGGTCGGCCCGCTCGTAGACGGCGACGGTGTGGCCGGCCCGGGTCAGCTGCTGGGCGGCGGCGAGGCCGGCCGGTCCCGAGCCGATGACGGCGACGGTCTTGCCGGACAGGCGCTCGGGCGGCTGCGGGGTGACGTCGCCGCTGTCCCACGCCTTGTCGATGATGGAGACCTCGACGTTCTTGATGGTGACGGCCGGCTGGTTGATGCCCAGCACGCAGGCCGACTCGCACGGCGCGGGGCAGAGCCGGCCGGTGAACTCGGGGAAGTTGTTGGTGGCGTGCAGCCGCTCGGAGGCCGCGCCCCAGTCCTCCCGGTAGGCGTAGTCGTTCCACTCGGGGATGAGGTTTCCGAGCGGGCAGCCGTTGTGGCAGAACGGGATGCCGCAGTCCATGCAGCGGCCGGCCTGCTTGCTGATGATCGGCAGCAGGGAGCCGGGGACGTAGACCTCGTTCCAGTCCTTGACGCGCTCGTCCACGGGCCGGGTCTTGGCGACCTCGCGCCCGGTGGTGAGGAAGCCCTTGGGGTCAGCCATTGGTCGCCGCCTCCATCATCTTCTCGGTGGTCTCCCGCTCGGAGAGACCGGCGAGCTCAGCGGCGTCCTTGGCGGCGAGCACTGCCTTGTACGTGGTGGGGATGATCTTGCTGAACCGGTTCACCGAGGTGTCCCAGTCGGCGAGCAGCTTCTCGGCGACCGTCGAGCCGGTCTCCTCGTGGTGGCGGCGCACGACGTCGTGCAGCCACTGCTTGTCGCCGTCCTCCAGGGGCTCGACGGCGGCGAGGTTGCCGGGGTTGACGTTGTCGCGGTCCAGGTCGACGACGTAGGCGACGCCGCCGGACATGCCGGCCGCGAAGTTGCGCCCGGTCTCGCCGAGGACGACCGCGTGGCCGCCGGTCATGTACTCGCAGCCGTGGTCGCCGACGCCCTCGGAGACCACCAGCGCGCCGGAGTTGCGGACGCAGAAGCGCTCGCCGGTGCGGCCGCGCAGGAACAGCTCGCCGCCGGTGGCCCCGTAGGCGATGGTGTTGCCCGCGATGGTGGAGAACTCGGCCAGGTGGTCGGCGCCCCGGTCGGGGCGGACCACGATCCGGCCGCCGGACAGGCCCTTGCCGACGTAGTCGTTGGCGTCGCCCTCCAGCCGCAGGGTCACGCCCTTGGGCACGAAGGCGCCGAAGGACTGGCCGGCCGAGCCGGTGAAGGTGATGTCGATGGTGTCCTGCGGCAGTCCCGCGCCGCCGAACTTCTTCGTCACGTGGTGGCCGAGCATGGTGCCGACGGTGCGGTTGATGTTGCGGATGGCGACCTGGGCGCGGACCGGCTGGGCCTGCTCGGCGCTCTCCGCGTTCAGCGCGTCGGCGGCGAGCTTGATCAGCTCGTTGTCCAGGGCCTTCTCCAGGGCGTGGTCCTGCACCGTGATCTGGTGCCGGACGGCGCCCTCGGGCAGCTCGGGCACGTGGAAGAGCGGGGCGAGGTCCAGGCCCTGCGCCTTCCAGTGGTCCACCGCCCGGGTGGTGTCGAGGAGTTCGGCGTGGCCGACGGCCTCGTCCAGGGTGCGGAAGCCCAGCTCGGCGAGGAGTTCGCGGACCTCTTCGGCGATGTACTGGAAGAAGTTGACGACGTACTCGGCCTTGCCGGAGTAGCGCTCGCGCAGCACCGGGTTCTGGGTGGCGATGCCGACCGGGCAGGTGTCCAGGTGGCAGACGCGCATCATGACGCAGCCGGAGACCACCAGCGGGGCGGTGGCGAAGCCGAACTCCTCCGCGCCGAGCAGCGCGGCGATGACCACGTCCCGGCCGGTCTTGAGCTGGCCGTCGGTCTGCACCACGATCCGGTCGCGCAGGCCGTTGAGCAGCAGGGTCTGCTGGGTCTCGGCCAGGCCCAGCTCCCAGGGGCCGCCCGCGTGCTTGAGACTCGTCAGAGGAGACGCACCGGTGCCGCCGTCGTGGCCGGAGATCAGCACCACGTCGGCGTGCGCCTTGGACACGCCGGCCGCGACCGTGCCGACGCCGACCTCGGAGACCAGCTTCACGTGGATGCGGGCCGCCGGGTTGGCGTTCTTCAGGTCGTGGATGAGCTGGGCGAGGTCCTCGATGGAGTAGATGTCGTGGTGCGGCGGCGGGGAGATCAGGCCGACGCCCGGGGTGGAGTGGCGGGTCTTGGCGACCCACGGGTAGACCTTGTGGCCGGGGAGCTGGCCGCCCTCGCCGGGCTTGGCGCCCTGCGCCATCTTGATCTGGATGTCGTCGGAGTTGACCAGGTACTCGGACGTCACGCCGAAGCGGCCGGAGGCCACCTGCTTGATCGCCGAGCGGCGGGCCGGGTCGTACAGCCGCTCCGGGTCCTCGCCGCCCTCGCCGGTGTTCGACTTGCCGCCGAGCTGGTTCATGGCGATGGCGAGCGTCTCGTGCGCCTCCTGCGAGATGGAGCCGTAGCTCATCGCGCCGGTGGAGAAGCGCTTGACGATCTCGGAGGCGGGCTCGACCTCGTCCAGCGGGATCGCGGACCGGTCGGAGGAGAAGCCGAACAGGCCGCGCAGCGTCATCAGCCGCTCGGACTGCTCGTTCACCCGGCCGGTGTACTGCTTGAAGATGTCGTAGCGCCCGGAGCGGGTGGCGTGCTGGAGCCGGAAGACGGTCTCCGGGTCAAACAGGTGCGGCTCGCCCTCGCGGCGCCACTGGTACTCGCCGCCGATGTCCAGGCGGCGGTGCGCGGAGGCGATGCCGGAGACCGGGTACGCCTTGGTGTGCCGGGCGGCGACCTCCTGGGCGACGATGTCCAGGTCCGCGCCGCCGATCTTGGTGGCGGTGCCGTTGAAGTACTTCTCGACGAACGCCTCGTCCAGGCCGACGGCCTCGAAGACCTGTGCGCCGCGGTAGGAGGCGACGGTGGAGATGCCCATCTTGGACATCACCTTCAGCACGCCCTTGCCGAGCGCGTAGATCAGGTTGCGGATGGCCTTCTCGGCGGTGACGCCCTCGATGAAGGTGCCGGCGCGGACCAGGTCCTCGACCGACTCCATGGCGAGGTACGGGTTGACCGCGGCCGCGCCGTAGCCGATGAGCAGCGCGACGTGGTGGACCTCGCGCACGTCGCCGGCCTCCACCAGCAGGCCCACCTGGGTGCGCTGCTTGGTGCGGATGAGGTGGTGGTGCACGGCGGCGGTGAGCAGCAGCGAGGGGATCGGGGCGTGCTCGGCGTCGGAGTGCCGGTCGGAGAGCACGATGAGGCGGGCGCCGGCCTCGATGGCGGCGTCGGTCTCGGTGCAGATCTGCTCGATGCGGGCGGCCAGCGCCTCGCCGCCGCCGGAGACCCGGTAGAGGCCGGAGAGCGTGGCGGCCTTCATGCCGGGCATGTCGCCGTCGGCGTTGATGTGGATGAGCTTGGCCAGCTCGTCGTTGTCGATCACCGGGAAGGGCAGGGTGACGCTGCGGCAGGTGGCCGAGGTCGGCTCCAGGATGTTGCCCTGCGGGCCCAGCGAGGAGTGCAGCGAGGTGACGAGCTCCTCGCGGATGGCGTCCAGCGGCGGGTTGGTGACCTGCGCGAACAACTGGGTGAAGTAGTCGAACAGCAGCCGGGGCCGGTCGGAGAGCGCGGCGATGGGCGAGTCGGTGCCCATGGAGCCGATCGGCTCCGCGCCGGCGCGGGCCATCGGCGCGAGCAGGACGCGCAGCTCCTCCTCGGTGTAGCCGAAGGTCTGCTGGCGGCGGGTGACCGAGGCGTGGGTGTGCACGATGTGCTCGCGCTCGGGCAGGTCGCCCAGCTCGATGATGCCGGTCTCCAGCCACTCCTGGTACGGCTGGTCGCCGGCGAGGCCGGCCTTGATCTCGTCGTCCTCGATGATCCGGTGCTCGGCGGTGTCCACCAGGAACATCCGGCCGGGCTGGAGGCGGCCCTTGCGGACGACCCTGGACGGGTCGATGTCCAGGACGCCGACCTCGGAGGAGAGCACGACCAGGCCCTCGTCGGTGACCCAGTAGCGGCCGGGGCGCAGCCCGTTGCGGTCCAGGACCGCGCCGACCTGGACGCCGTCGGTGAAGGTGACGCAGGCCGGGCCGTCCCAGGGCTCCATCATCGTGGAGTGGTACTGGTAGAAGGCGCGCCGGGCCGGGTCCATCGAGTCGTGGTTCTCCCACGCCTCGGGGACCATCATCAGCACCGCGTGCGGCAGCGAGCGCCCGCCGAGGTGCAGCAGCTCCAGCACCTCGTCGAAGGAGGCCGAGTCGGAGGCGTCGGGGGTGCAGATCGGGAAGATCCGGTCCAGCGCGCCGGCGCCGAACGCCTCGGAGGCGAGCTGGGACTCGCGGGCCCGCATCCAGTTGCGGTTGCCCTTGACCGTGTTGATCTCGCCGTTGTGCGCGACGAAGCGGTACGGGTGGGCCAGCGGCCAGCTCGGGAAGGTGTTGGTGGAGAAGCGCGAGTGGACGAGGGCGACCGCGGTGGCGCAGCGGCGGTCGGACAGGTCCGGGAAGAACGGCTCGAGCTGCCCGGTGGTGAGCATGCCCTTGTAGACGATGGTCCGCGAGGACAGCGAGGGGAAGTAGGTGGCCGCCTCGCGCTCGGCGCGCTTGCGCAGCACGAACGCCTTGCGGTCCAGCACGATCCCGCTGGTCTCGCCGTCGCTGACGAAGAGCTGGCGGAAGACCGGCATGGTGGCGCGGGCGGTGGCGCCGAGCAGGTCGGGCGCGACCGGCACCTCGCGCCAGCCGAGGACGGTCAGTCCCTCCTCGGCGGCGATGGCCTCGATACGGGAGACGGCGGTCGCGTTCTCCTCGGCGTCGGCCGGGAGGAAGGCGATGCCGACGGCGTACGAGCCCGCCTCGGGCAGCTCGAAGCCGGCGGTCTCGCGCAGGAAGGCGTCCGGGACCTGGAACAGGATGCCCGCGCCGTCGCCGGAGTCCGCCTCCGCGCCGGTGGCGCCGCGGTGCTCCAGGTTGCGCAGGACGGTCAGGGCCTGCTCCACCAGCTCGTGGCTGGCTACGCCGGTGAGGGTGGCAACGAAGCCGACGCCGCAGGCGTCCTTCTCGTTGCGGGGGTCGTACATACCCTGCGGGGCGGGGCGACCGTCCATGGGCGACCAGGCGTCGGAACGCATCGGCTCTCCCGTCGTCGTCGTGGCATACAGCGGTGCCGAAGGGACGACGTTGGCCCTCCGCAAAATTTCGTGCAGGTTACATGATGGCTGCGATTCCGCAAAGCGGATACTGCATTCCAGCATGCGGACAACACGAGGGGGTGCGGGATGGTGCCCCGCAGGTCACGGGCAGCGCGGAGACGGCGGAGCCGGGCGAAGGGGAGTCGCTTGCGACGTCCTGGCGCACCCGGCGGCGGCTCGGTGCTCGGGGCCGGTCCGACGGCCCGTGCACGTGTGCGCGGGCTTCGTTGCCCGCGGCGCTAACGGCTCATGCCCCGGTGTGCAAGGCTCCAAACCGTCAGCATCAGCGGCTGTCTATGTGCCGCGGCGCATAGTGTCTCATCGGCATGGCGCATTGTGCTATTGGAGTTTCGTCACAACGCGGGGGGCGGTGGCCGCCCGGTCGTTGTGGGGTCCGACCTGCTGTGAAGCCGCTGGCCGCGGTGGTGGCGGGGGTGCCCGGCGGGTTCCACGGTACGGCCGATCGGCCGCCCGCGCCCGGCGAGCGCGGCGGCCGGCGCACGCCCCTAGACCGCCGCGCCGAACAGCGCGCCCAACCCGTAGGTGAGCGCCGCGGCGGCGCCGCCGAGCAGCAGCTGCCGCAGCCCGCTGTACCACCAGCTCCGGGCCGTCACCCGGGCCACCACCGCGCCGCAGGCGAACAGGCCCAGCAGCGCCAGCAGCACCGCCGGCCACAGCGCGGTGGCGCCGAGCAGGTACGGCAGCACCGGCAGCAGCGCGCCCAGCGCGAACGACCCGAACGAGGAGACGGCGGCGACCAGCGGCGAGGGCAGGTCGTCCGGGTCGATGCCCAGCTCCTCGCGGGCGTGGATCTCCAGCGCCTGCTCGGGGTCCCGGGAGAGCTGCATGGCGACCTCGCGGGCCAGCGCGGGCTCGACCCCGCGCGCAGCGTAGAGCGCGGCCAGCTCCTCCATCTCGTCCACCGGGTGCTTGCGCAGCTCGCGCCGCTCCACGTCCAGCTCCGCCTCCACCAGCTCGCGCTGGGAGGCGACCGAGGTGTACTCCCCCGCCGCCATGGAGAACGCGCCGGCCGCGAGACCGGCCAGCCCGGTGATCACGATGGTCTGCTGCGAGACGGCCCCGCCGGCCACGCCGGTCATCAGCGCCAGGTTGGAGACCAGGCCGTCCATCGCGCCGAACACCGCCGGCCGCAGCCAGCCGCCGTTGACGTCGCGGTGGGTGTGGTTGTCGCGGTGCGCCGCGTGCAGCGTCGCCTCGGTCTCGATGATGGACACGTCTCTCCCCGGTGGTACGCGATACGGCGGGGCCCGGACGCGGTCCCGCTCCCCCTCGACGCCCTCGAACTTACGCCCGATGTAAGGGGCGCGCCAGCAAGGCAGGCTTTACTTACCGATCGTCGTCGGAAGGATGGAGCGGACGCGTCTTCGCAGGTCAGGGATGCCTTACCGAAGTACGGGGGTCAGGACGGGGAGTCGCCGGCCGTCCGGCACGCCGGGTGGCCCCAGCGCGCGCCGACCCGGGTGATCGACTCCCCGGCGGCGTACGACGTGCCGCACGGGCAGGTGCCCCGGAACTTCGCCGTGATGGTGGGCGCCTTGCCGGAGGACGCCTTGGCGGACGCCCCCGTGGCGGTCGCCGCTCCGGCGGCCGGCCGGGTACGGACCGGGCGGCGGGCCTTCGCCCCGGCGGCGGGCGCGGCGCGCTCCGGCGCCGGCTGCGGCAGCGCGGTGTCGCCGTGCGCGGTGCCGGCGGCCCGCTGGCTGACGGCCGCGTCGCTGGCGGCCTGGTCGGCGATGGCGTTGAGCAGGTCGCCGTCCACCCGGTGGGCCGGCACATGGCGGAACTCCACGTCCCGGCCGTCCAGCAGGGAGTCGATGCGCTGCACCAGCTCCTGGTTGGCGACGGGCTTGCCGGCGGCCGTCTTCCAGCCGTTGCGCTTCCAGTTCGGCAGCCACTGGGTCACCGCCTTCATGGCGTACTGGGAGTCCATCCGCACCTCCAGCGGAGTGCCGGCGTCCGCCGCCTCCAGCAACCGCAGCAGCGCGGTCAGCTCCCCCACGTTGTTGGTGGCACGGCCCAGCGGGCCGGACTCCCAGCGCTCGGGCCGGCCCTCCCCGTCGGCGATGACCCACGCCCAGGCGGCCGGGCCCGGATTCCCCTTGGCCGCCCCGTCACAGGCGGCGATGATGCGATCGGACATTCCCCCGATCATGCCGTACGGCGCACCGGCCCCGGACCGCGGGCGGCCGCCGGGCCCGGCGGCGGGCGGGTCAGATCACCACGGCGGCGACCGTGGCCGCGGTGACGGCCGCCATCGCGGCCTGCATGTTCCGGATCGCCTCGCGCACACCGTCACCGGCCCACTGGCCCTCGGCGACCTGCGCCATGCGCGACTCGGCCCGGACCCGCGGCACGTCGGGAAAGGCCAGGCGGTGCAGCTTCGCCGCGTGCAGCAGGGCGATGAGGCCACCGGTACGCGCGTCGGGCTCCGCCCCGTACAGCACGGACGTCAGCCGGGCCCGCAGCTCGCGCTCCACCGAGCCGTCCACCTCCGGGTACCGGCGCACCGGGAACACGCCGAGCACCCGGCCCCGCTCCTCGGCGACCAGACCGCGCTCGCACAGCGCCGCCACCGTCGCGGCGACCGCCTTGGAGTGGTCCTTCGTCAGCCAGTCGGTCACCCGGCGCGGCTCCTTGCCCCGCGTCCACTCCGCGAGCCCGCGCAGCCGCTCGTCGAGCAGCGCCGTCCCGGTGGGCGAGGCGTCGACCACGGTGAGCCTGCCGTCGGCCACCGCCACCCGCCCGGCCATCGCCAGCTCCAGCAGCGCCCCGCCCGCCACCGCCCAGCTTGCCGACGACCGCTCCCTGGCGACGCCCGACTCGTCGTCCAGCGACAGCAGGGTGATCTCCTCGCCCAGCGTGACGGCCATGCCCCAGCTCCTTGATCGTGTTCGGTCATCAGTGTGACGTCCGAGCCGGCCGCGTGGTTCCCGGCTCCCCCGCACGGCACCCTGGGAGGCACGGCAGGCCCCGTTTCGATCTTCGACTCCAGGAGAGACGTCGCCCATGACCCACATCGTGGTACTCGGCTCCGCCAACATGGACCTCGTCGCCTACGCCGGCCGCCTCCCGGGACCCGGCGAGACCGTCACCGGCCGGGACTTCCGTACCGCACCCGGCGGCAAGGGCGCCAACCAGGCCGTCGCCGCGGTCCGGGCCGGCGCCGAGGTCTCGATGATCGGCGCCGTCGGCTCCGACCCGTACGGCTCCGCGCTGCGCGCCTCGCTGGAGAGCGCCGGCGTCGACACCGACCTGCTGCGCACCGTCGAGGGCCCCTCCGGGACCGCGCACGTCACGGTGGACGACGAGGGCCGCAACACGATCGTCGTCGTGCCCGGCGCCAACGGCACCGTCGAGTCGCTGCTCCCCGGCGACGACACCCTGATCGCCACCGCCGACGCCCTGCTGCTCCAGTTGGAACTGCCGCTGTCGGCCGTGGTCGAGGGCGCCCAGGCGGCCCGCCGGCACGGGGTGCGCACCGTCCTCACCCCCGCGCCCGCCGTGCCGCTGCCGCCCGAGCTGCTGGGCGCCACCGACCTGCTGGTGCCCAACCAGCACGAAGCCGCCGCGCTGACCGGGATCGCCGACCCGCACGGGGCCGCCGAGGCGCTGCTGCGCCAGGTGCCGCAGACTGTGATCACCCTGGGCGCGGCCGGCAGTCTGCACGCCGCCCGGGGCGCCGAACCGGTCATGGTGCCCGCCCCCGAGGTGGACGCGGTGGACACCACCGCCGCCGGGGACACCTTCACCGGCGTCCTGGCGGTCGCGCTGGCCGAGGGCCGGCCGGTCCGGGACGCGCTGGCCTGGGCCTCCTCGGCCGCCGCGCTGTCCGTGCAGCGCCTGGGCGCGGCGCCCGCCATGCCGTACCGCAAGGAGATCGACGCGCTCTGAGCCGTGGCGGACACGGCGGAGGGGCGGTCACCGTCATGCGGTGACCGCCCCTCCGGGGTCTTCAGGGGCCCGGCTCAGCCCTTCCCGGCCGTCTTGGACGCGCCGCCGGAGGCGGAACCGGAGCTGTCGCGCGCCGCGCCGCCCTGTCCGACCGCGCCGTCCGCGCCTCCGCCCGGGGCCCCGTCCCCGGTGCTGCCGGAGTCGCCCTCCGAGTCGCCGTCCTGCTCGGCGGCCTTCAGCTTCGCCGCGTCGGCCTTGGCCTGGTCGGCGAGGACGGCCGGCTCCACGATCTCCTCCCGGCCGGGCCGCAGCCTGGCCGAGACGACGATGTAGACGACGGCCAGCACGAAGACCACGATCGCGGTCCAGACGTTGAGCCGCAGGCCCAGCACGTGGTGCGCCTCGTCCACCCGCATGTACTCGATCCAGCCGCGCCCGGCGCAGTAGGCGGCGACGTACAGCGCGAACGCCCGGCCGTGGCCCAGCCTGAACCGGCGGTCGGCCCAGACGACCAGCAGCGCGACGCCGACGCACCACAGCGACTCGTACAGGAACGTCGGGTGGTACAGCCCCGCCTCGCGGTTGGCGCCCTCGCTGATCTTCAGCGCCCAGGGCAGGTCGGTGGGCCGGCCGTACAGCTCCTGGTTGAACCAGTTGCCCCAGCGGCCGATGGCCTGGGCGAGGACGATGCCGGGGGCGATGGCGTCGGCGTAGGCGGGCAGCGGGATGCCGCGGCGGCGGCAGCCGATCCAGGCGCCCACCGCGCCGAGCGCGATGGCGCCCCAGATGCCGAGGCCGCCCTCCCAGATCTTGAAGGCGTCGACCCAGTTCTCGCCCTCGCCGAAGTAGAGCTGGTAGTCGGTGATGACGTGGTAGAGCCGGCCGCCGACCAGGCCGAAGGGCACGGCCCAGACGGCGATGTCGGCCACGGTGCCGGCTCGGCCGCCGCGGGCGATCCAGCGCTTGTTGCCGAACCAGACGGCGACGAAGACACCGGCGATGATGCAGAGGGCGTAGCCGCGCAGCGGGACGGGTCCGAGGTGGATCGCACCGGTCGACGGGCTGGGGATGTAGGCAAGGTCCATGGCAGCACCGACGCTACCCTGCCGGGCGGCGCCCTCGGCAACCCGCCCGGCAAAGACTGGATAACAGCACAAGCCACCGCCCGGACGGCCGCCGTCCGGCTACTGCTCCGGGGCCGGTTCCACGCCCGGCCCGCCACCCGCCGGGGAGGAGGACCCGGACGGCGAGGCCCCGGACGGCGAGGCGGAGGC
>NZ_PVLV01000739.1 GCF_002982015.1 Streptomyces solincola | reverse complement strand
CGCCGGGCCCTGATCTTTAGGGGAGAGTCGATTTCCCGTCTGCGTCCAGGCCCGGGACGTCCGCGGAACCCTGGTCGCGGGCCGGACCGGCGGCCGGGCGAGAATCTCCCCGCATCCGAGACGGAAGGTTTCTGTTATCCGCGCGACCGCTTCCGTATCTCCCTCATGGCAGGACGGAACATCCATGACCGGGCGGGGCCCGGGGATAAGTGAGTGGGCATCGTGAACCTCGAACGGGAACCCTCGATCGTCACCGCGGCGCAGGCCGGGCAGCAGTGGGCGCAGGACCAGCTCGTCGCCGCGTACCTCCCGCTCGTCTACAACATCGCCGGACGCGCCCTCAACGGCCACGCCGACGTTGACGACGTGGTGCAGGAGGCGATGATCCGGGCCCTGACCGGGCTCGGCTCGCTGCGCGATCCCGGCAGCTTCCGCTCCTGGCTGGTGGCGATCACCATGAACCAGATACGCGGGCACCTGCGGGCCGCCGGACACCCCGGCCAGGCGCCCGGCGACCCCTGGGAGGCGCGCGAGGTCGCCGACCCGGGAGCCGACTTCGTCGACCTGACCATCGTCCGGCTCGGCCTGTCCGGGCAGCGCCGGGAGACCGCCGAGGCCACCCGCTGGCTCGACTCGGACGACCGCACCCTGCTGTCGCTGTGGTGGCTGGAGGCGGCCGGCGAGCTGACCCGCGCCGAGGTGGCCGCCGCCATGGAGCTGAGCCCCCAGCACACCGCGGTGCGGGTGCAGCGCATGAAGGCCCAGTTGGAGACTGCCCGGCTGGTGGTGCGGGCGCTGTCCGCCGCGCCGCGCTGCGTGCTCCTGGACGACCTGCTCGCCGGGTGGGACGGCGCCCCCTCCGCCCTCTGGCGCAAGCGGCTGGCCCGGCACGCCCGGGACTGCACGGTCTGCGCCGGCCACCAGGCCGGGTTGGTCCCGGCCGAGGGACTGCTGGTCGGGCTCGGACTGGTGCCGGTCGCCGCCGGGCTGCTCAACGCCCTCGGCGAGAGCGCCGGACCGCTCGCCGCCGCGGCGTACGGCGCACCCGCCCGCCCCCCGGCCACGACGGGTATCGGCT
>NZ_PVLV01000738.1 GCF_002982015.1 Streptomyces solincola | reverse complement strand
GCGGGGGGGGGCGGCCTGTCCGGGGCGGGCGGCGGTCTGCCGGGGGCGGGGGTGGGGTCTGCCCGGGGCCGGCGGCGGTCTGTCCGGGAGTGGCGGCGGCCCGCTCGTCGAAGCGGAGGGCGGCCCCGTCGGCGAGGGTGTGGCGGGGGCCCGGCGGGGCCGCCGGGGCATGCCCCGGGGCGGGGCCCGCCGCCGGTGCGCTCTCCGGGGCGGGGCTCCAGGCGGCGCCGGGGGCCGGCTCACCGGGCGGCGGGGCGCCGAGGGGCACCGTCGGGTTCTCCCGCGGCGGCGGGGGCACGGCCGACAGGTCGTACCCGCACACGCCGCAGAACAGGTCACCCGACTCCAGCGGCTCCGCGCAGCCGGGACACCTGGAGAGGGCCGCCGGCCGGTCCATCTGCGCCATCACTCACACCCAAGTCCGGGGGCGGACGCGGTTCGCCCGCTCCACCAACTCGATCCGCTCCTCGCCCCGCTGGGCCAGCCGGGCCAGCACCCGGTAGGAGCGCTCCAGACCCGCGCGCAGCCCGCGCTCGTCCGGTTCGCTGCCCAGCAGCGGCCACTTCGCACCGTCCGCACCGGGACTACCGGAGAGTACCCAGTCGAGTGCCTTGCCCAGTACCTCGGTGGCCAGTTGCTCCCGGCGTACCGCGTCCAGACCGAACCGCTCCAGTGCCGCCACCTCGCCGGCCGCCGCCGTCAGGTCGGCCAGCAGCGGCTCCCGCCCCGAGCGGCGCCGCAGCCGGGCCCGGACCGCGGCGACGCGCGCCGCGGTGTAGTGGATGGAGGACTCCGGCACCGACTCCAGAGTGCGCACCGCCGCCGACCGGTCGCCGGCCGCCAACTGGACGCGGGCCAGCCCGAACGCGGCGCTGACATGGCTCGGGTCGGTCGTCCACACCAGCCTGTAGTACTCGGCCGCGTTGTCCAGTTGGCCGAGCAGCTCGGCGCAGACCGCGAGCGCCAGCTTCGGCGCCGGCTCGCCCGGGAACGCGTCGTACAGCGCGTCGAAGGACAGCGCCGCCGTCTCGTCGTCGCCGGACGCCAGGGCCGCGACGCCCCGGTACCACACGACCCGCCAGTCGTCCGGCCGGTCGGCCTCCAGGCTCTCCAGGCCGCGCAGCGCCGGCTCGGTCTCGCCCATGTCCAGCCGGGCGCGCAGCTCCCGCAGCCGCAGCTCCACCGAGGCGCCGGGCGCGGTGCGCAGGGCGGCGATCAGCTCGGCCGGGGCCGAGGCCAGCAGACCGGCGAGGAAGCCGGCGTTGGGGTCGGACGGGTCCACGTGCGGAACGGGCAGGGCGAGCGCCGTCGCCCGGGCGTCCAGCTCGCCCAGCAGCGCGCCGGCCGCTGCGCCGCCGCCCGCCGCCGGGCCGGGTCCGGTGCGCTGGGCGGGGACGCCGCCCCTCGCGCCCGGGTGCGGCCGCGCCGCTCCGGTCGGCGGCCAGGGCGCGCCGGACGCGTGGGTCGGCCCGGCCGACACCGGGGCCGCGCCGGCGGTGTGCACCGCGGTGGCCAGCGCCGCGGGCGTCCCGGCGCCGGCCGCCGGGGCGGGAGCCGGACCGGTGGCGGAGACGGGAGGGGGACCGGAGACCGGGGCGGTGGCGGAGACCGGAGCGGGACCGGGAGCCGCCGGGCC
>NZ_PVLV01000737.1 GCF_002982015.1 Streptomyces solincola | reverse complement strand
GCCCTGACGGCGCCGGCCGGCGCCGTCAGGGCCGTGCCCGCGATCAGCAGCGCGGCCGCCGCCAGGGCCAGCCGCCCGCCCGGCGCGCCTGTCCCGCGCGGCCGGCGCGGGCCGCGCCGGGTGCCCGCCCGCCTGTCCCGCCCGCCCTGTCCGTCGCGGCTCTTCCGGTGACCCATGTCCGCTCCTCCGCCAGGTGGCGCCCGTCCGGTCATCCCCGTGGAGCAAAAGTAGGACTGACGGCTCGTCGGGTAATCCGGAGAGGCCCTCGGCTGGACCATCGGTGGACGGACTCCCCCGTTCGGGCGTGCGGACGGCCGGTGGGCGGACGGCCGGTGGGCGGACGGCCCGCGGGCGGGGCCGGAAAGGCGGGAAGCCGGCCCCGGGAGCGTCCCGGGGCCGGCTTCTCGGTGGCCGTGAGGCCGGTTTCCCTATCGCGTCACTTGTTGACGCAGATGTTGCCGAAGGCGGGGTTGAGCCCGCTGATCACGCCGATGCTGTTGCCGCAGACGTTCACCGGGATGTGGATCGGGGCCTGGACGACGTTGCCGGACAGGATGCCCGGCGAGCCGACGGCCGCACCCTCGGCGTCCGCGTCGGCGACGGCGGGCGTGGCCGCACCCAGCGCCATGATGATGCCGGCGACGGCTACCGCGGCCTTCTTGCACTTCATGTTCGGCTTCCTTTCGGCAGGGGAAGTCCCGTCGCGGATCTCACGACGTACGGACCACGCACACGACCGGGTCCGGCTTCCGCTGTGAAAATCAGACCTAAAGAAGTGGCGAAATGCGGTCATTGCGGCTGTTTCGCGGGCCGAATCACCCGGATGCCGGGAACTCCGGCACGGCGGCCGACCGCCCGCGGCCTCTTCCGGGGCGGTCGGGGCCTCAGCCGCCCGGCCACACCGGGCGGGAGACGAGGGCGTCCCACTCGTGGTCCGGCACTCCGGGCAGGGCGCGGCCATGGACCCGCCACTCGTGTAGCAGCGACGAGTAGACGGGGGGAGCCGGGACGGGCGGCGGAGCGGCGGGCGCCGCGTCCATCTCGGTCGCCGCCGCGTGCCTGCTCTGCGGGATGAGGGGGACGCGCTCCCAGTTCCCAGCGCGAGGAGCCATGCCGAACCTTCCGTTCGCAGCGTCAGCCTGGGCAGGGCCCTCGCATCATGACACAGCGTCCCGGTCCGGATCCGGCAACGCGTCGCCCCTCGCGCCCCGCTCAGTGCGGCAGCGCGGCCAGCCTCAGCGCGAAGTGGTCCAGGGTGTGCGGCAGCGGGCGGTCGGGCCGCAGCCTGGCGGGCCGCTCGAGCAGGTGGCGGTGGCGTTCCAGCAGCGCGGCGAGCGCGGTGGAGGTGACCAGCAGCACCAGGTCCTCGCCCGGGCAGCGGGCCGGCCCGGCGCTGAACGGCATCAGCGCCTCGGTGTCCCGGGCGGTCCCGTCGAGCCAGATCTCGGGCGTGAACCGGTCCGCGTACGGCAGCGACCCGTCCCGGTGGAACAGCGGCGCGTAGATCAGGAAACCGGTGCCGGCCGGCAGGGCGCCCGAACCCCAGCGGGTCTCCCGCACCGACTCGCGCAGCAGGAACGGCGTGGTCGGCCAGAGACGCACCGACTCCAGCACACAGGCCCGGGTGTACGGCAGGAGGCTCGGCTCGGTGAGGTCGGCGACCGCCGTCTCGGCCCGGACCTGGTCTTCCTGGCGGCTGTGCGTGGACAGCAGGGCGAGGGCGCGGAAGGCGACGATGGCGGCGGCGTCGAACGCGAACAGCCAGTGCGGAACCTGGCCGGCCGGGTCGACACCGGGCGCGGCGGGGGTGCGGGCCAGCGCGCCGGCCAGGGCGCCCGGCTCGGCGCGGTCCAGATGGGCGCGGAGCCGGCGCTCGAAGCGGTCGCGCAGCGCGGTGCGGCGCGGTGCGGCGAACGACCAGTTGCCGGCCGAGCGCAGCCTGTCGAGCATCGCGGTCAGCGCGGTGTCGTCGCGTGCGGCGTCGCCCAGCACGATCCGCCGCACGGCCCTGTTCCACATGGTGTGGAAGCGGCGCCAGTCGATCTCGCCGTCGTCCGCGGTGACCGCGCCCAGCAGCTTGCCGGTCTCCTCGCGCACGGTGCGGACCACGGCGGGCGCACTGCTGTGAAGCCGGGTGCGGTACTCCAGCACGGCCTCGTTGAAGGCGCGCCGCTCGTCGCGTGCGCCGCCCTGGGAGACCAACACGCCGTGCGGCTGGAACTGCTCCAGCGCGGCCCGCTTCTCCCGGGTGGCGGGGGAGTACGGGTCGGGGGCGCCGGCCAGCACGCGGGCGGCGTCCTCGGCGGTGAGCGGGACCGCGAAGGCGCGTCCGGCCGCGTCCAGCGTGAGCGGGCCGGGGCCGTGGCGCTCGCGCAGTCCGGTCAGCAGTGCGGTGGCCCGCCGGTCGACCGCGCACCGCTCGGCCAGCGCCATCCCGGCCCGCCGGCGGACGACGACCCCGGCGGCGAGGGTGGGGGCGACGACGTACGCGGCCAGCCGGGCGGCGTCCGGCCCGGAGGCGCGCACCGGGGTGTTCGGCGAGGCGGGGGAGGG
>NZ_PVLV01000736.1 GCF_002982015.1 Streptomyces solincola | reverse complement strand
TCCCAAGCCACTCCCCATCTCCGCCCCCGTCTCCGCCCCCGAGTCGCTCCTCGCCTCCGCCGCCCGGCACGGCCTGCGCCGGCTCCCGCCCGCCAACCCGGCCGACCTCACCGCCGACCTGGCCCGCGTCCTGCCCGGCGAACCCGTCCTGCTGCGCGGCCTGGGCCTCAACTTCTTCGACCACATGGCGCTGCTGACGGCCGGCCGGGGCGGCGTCTTCACACCGGACCCCGCCACCGGCGCGCTGACCTACCACCCCTCCGGGCGCGAGCCGCTGCTGTACGCGGGCTCCCGGCGCGGCATCCCCTACCAGGCGCGCGGCGACAACGAGAAGGGCGCCTCGGAGCGGCACGCGCCGCGGCTGCTCACCCCGGACGTGGTGGAGCGCTTCCGCAAGCGGGCGGAGGCGGGCGACGCACCGGACTTCCGCGAGGAGGTGTGGCCGCTGATCGCCCGGGAGGTGGAGACCGTCTACTACACCACCCTCACCGCCGATGGGAGCGCCGCCGACCCGAGCGCCGCTGGCCCGCACGTCCTTCCCGTCCCCGCGGCCCTGCTCACCGCCGCGCCCTACGACCCCGACGACCTCGCCGCCGTCCTGGACGCGCACCGGGTGCCGCCGGAGCTGCGCTGGTCCTGGGAGCGCCTCGCCCGCCCGTACGCCGACCGCGCTTTCACCTCCCCCTCCGACTTCCAGGACTGGCTGCTGGACCGCCTGCGCGCCGACGCGGCAGAGGCCGCACGCGGCAATGTCACCGGCCCGGTCAAGGCGGCCCTCGACGTGCTGCGCGACATCCGCAACGAGGTCCGCCAGATCGTGGACCACTCCGGCCTGGCCGGCCTCTCCCGCCGGGAGCACCTGGACCGCTGGTACACCCCGCTGAACGCCTTCCTCTCCATCGGCCCGCCGCGCCGCCGCATCGAGGAGATGACCGCGCTGATCGAGGCCGGCGTGCTGCGGATCGTCGGACCGCGGCTGCGGGTGCGCGTCGAAGGCGGCGTCTTCACCGCCGACTCCCCCGATGTGCCGGGCTCCGCCGTGACGGCGACCACGCTGATCGAGGCCCGGCTGCCCGAGCCCGACCTGCGCACCACCGGTGACGCCCTGCTGGCCGCGCTGCTTGCGGAGGGCGGCTGCCGGACGCACCGGGTGGACGACCACGACACCGGCGGCCTGGACGTCACACCGGCGCCCTACCGGCTGATCGACGCTCACGGCCGGGCCCATCCGCGGCGGTTCGCCCTGGGGGTGCCCACCGAGGGCGTGCACTGGGTGACGGCGGCCGGGGCCCGCCCCGGCGTCGGCTCGGTCACCCTGTCCGACGCCGACGCGGTGGCCCGCGCCGCCCTGCGCACCCTCACCGCATCCCCCACCCT
>NZ_PVLV01000735.1 GCF_002982015.1 Streptomyces solincola | reverse complement strand
GGTGAGGGTGCGGGTCTGGTGCAGGAAGCGGGGCTCGGCGAACGCCGCCAGGGCCTCGCGGACCTCGGGGAGGTGGGGCCGCTCGGCGTGCAGGGCGGCGGAGAGCTGGGCCTTGGGGATGGAGATCCCCGCGGTGGTCAGGGCGGCCAGGGCGGTCGCCGGGTCCTCGAAGGAGGTGGCGAGGTGGCAGGTGTCCACGCAGACGCCGATCCGGGCGCTGCGCACGGCGGTGAGCGGGGCGATGGCGTCCGAGGTGGTCTCGACGACGCAGCCCGGTTCCGGTTCCAGGGCGATCCGGACGGACTTGCCGGTGAGGTCCTCCAGCGCGTCCAGGCGGGCCGCGAGGGTGGTCAGCGCGGTGTGCGCGGCCTGGGCCGCGGCGCCGTCGAACGGGGTGCGCCAGGCGATGGGGAGGGTGGAGACGGAGCCTTCGGCGGTGTCGTCGGGGAGCAGGGCGGCGAGCAGGTGGGCCAGGTCGGTGGTGTGGGCGAGGCGTTCGGGGCGGGTCCAGTCCGGCTGGTAGACGCGGTACTTGACCTCGGCCGCGCCGAAGCCCTCGTAGGGGAAGCCGTTGAGGGTGACGACCTCCAGGCCGCGGCGGTCGAGTGCGCCGCGCAGGCCGCGCAGGGCGGCGGGGTCGTCGGTGAGCAGCCGGGCGGCGTCCCGGGCGAGCCACAGTCCGATGCCGAGCCGGTCGCGGCCGAGGCGGCGGCGGACCGGTTCGCAGTGGTCGCGCAACTGGGCGAGCACGCCGTCCAGGGTCTCGGCGGGGTGGACGTTGGTGCAGTAGGCGAGGTGGACGGTGGAGCCGTCCGGGTGGCGGAAGCGCATGACCGGCTCCTCTCACTCACCGCCGCGCAGGATGGAGTTGCCCTCGTGCAGGGGGCCCACGTCGCCGGGCGGGTCCAGGCGCAGGCGGCCGCTGAGCCCGTAGAAGGCGACCGGGTTGCGCCACAGCACCTGGTCGACCTGGTCCTCGTCGAAGCCGGCGGCGAGCATCGCGTCGCCGACCCTGCGGGTCATCAGCGGGTCGCTTCTTCCCCAGTCGGCGGCCGAGTTGACCAGCACGCGGTCGGCGCCGTGGTCCTTCAGCACGGCGACCATCCGGTCCTCGTCCATCTTGGTGTCGGGGTAGATGGAGAAGCCGAGCCAGGCGCCGCTGTCGGCGGCCTCCTTGACCGTGGTCTCGTTCAGGTGGTCCAGCAGGACCCGCTCCACCGGCAGTGCGGACTCGCGCACGGCGTCCAGGGTGCGGCGCAGCCCGGCGAGCTTGTCCCGGTGCGGGGTGTGGACGAGGGCGGGCAGGCCGTGGTCGGCGGCCAACTGGAGTTGGGCGGCCAGGGCGTGGTCCTCGGCCGGGGTCATGGAGTCGTAGCCGATCTCGCCGACCGCGACCACGGAGTCCTTGACGAGGTAGCGGGGCAGGGCGCCGAGGACGGGGGCGCAGCGCGGGTCGTTGGCCTCCTTGGGGTTGAGGGCCAGGGCGCAGTGGTGGGCGATGCCGTACTGGGCGGCGCGGAAGGGCTCCCAGCCCAGCAGGGCGTCGAAGTAGTCGAAGAAGGACTCAGGGCTGGTGCGGGGCTGGCCGAGCCAGAAGGACGGTTCGACCACGGCCCGGACCCCGGCGTCGTACATCGCCTGGTAGTCGTCGGTGGTGCGGGAGGTCATGTGGATGTGCGGGTCGAAGATGCGCATCAGGAATCCTCCGGGGGGACGGTCAGGGCGAGGACGCGGTGCAGGTCGCCGGGGACGGGGCGGCCGGCCGCGGTCCGTTCGGCGGCGAGGTCGCCGAGCATGCGGGCCAGTTCCGTATCGCCGCGGGCGCGGGACGCCAGGCCGGCGACGGCGTCCAGGGACACGCCGGTGAACAGGCACTTCAGGACGGCGTGCCGCCAGGCGTGCGGGTCGAGGTGGGTGGCGCCGTAGGGGCCGACGGCGGCGGCGACCAGCCGGGTGTCGTTGGCGCGCAGGGCGTCCTCGACCAGCGGCAGGGCCTCGGGCCCGGAGAGGAGGAAGGTCAGGGCGAGCAGCACGGCGCGGCGTTCGGCGGCGTCGCCGAAGCGGTAGAGCCGGGTCAGGGCGTCCGGCCCCGGCCGGGCGGTGCGCAGCAGCAGGACGCGCACGGCGTCGGCGTGCTCGCCGCCGCAGTGGCGGCCGGCGGAGGCGAACCGCAGCTCCCAGGCGGCCGGCGCGGCGAGCGGCCCGGCCGGGATCCGCTCACCGGCGGCTTCGGCGGGGGCCGCAGTCGAGGCCTCGGCGAGCGCCTCGGAGAGCCAGGTGCGCGCCGGAGCATCGAGCCGGCCGTCGATGTCCGCACGGGAGGGGAGCGAGGGGGGCGAGGGGGGTGAGGG
>NZ_PVLV01000734.1 GCF_002982015.1 Streptomyces solincola | reverse complement strand
CCCAGCGGGCGTCCCGACCCCCGTCCCCCCGCCCGTAAAATGGTCGACTACACCTATCCACTCCGACCTATCCACTCCGAGGGAAGTCGCCACCGTGTCGCTCACGATCGGAATCGTCGGCCTGCCGAACGTCGGCAAGTCGACCCTGTTCAACGCCCTGACCAAGAACGACGTACTGGCGGCCAACTACCCGTTCGCCACCATCGAGCCGAACGTCGGCGTGGTCGGCGTCCCCGACCCCCGGCTCACCACTCTGGCCGGAATCTTCTCCTCCCAGCGCGTGCTCCCCGCCACCGTCGACTTCGTCGACATCGCCGGCATCGTCCGCGGCGCCTCCGAGGGCGAGGGCCTGGGCAACAAGTTCCTCGCCAACATCCGCGAGTCCGACGCGATCTGCCAGGTCATCCGCGCCTTCCAGGACGAGAACGTCGTCCACGTCGACGGCAAGGTCTCGCCCAAGGACGACATCGAGACGATCAACACCGAGCTGATCCTCGCCGACCTCCAGACCATCGAGAAGGTCCTGCCCCGCCTCCAGAAGGAGTCGCGGATCAAGAAGGACATCGCCCCCAAGGTCGCGGCCGTCGAAGCGGCCAAGGAGATCCTGGAGCGCGGCGACACCCTCTTCTCCCAGGGCTACCTCCAGGGCACCGAGAAGACCGAGCTCCTCCACGACCTGCACCTGCTCACCACCAAGCCCTTCCTCTACGTCTTCAACGTCGACGAGGACGAGCTGACCGACGAGTCCTTCAAGGACGCCCAGCGCGCCCTGGTCGCCCCCGCCGAGGCGATCTTCCTCAACGCCAAGCTCGAAGCCGACCTCGCCGAGCTGGACGACGAGGACGCCATGGAGCTCCTCCAGTCCGTCGGCGCCGAGGAGCCCGGCCTCGCCACCCTCGCCCGCGTCGGCTTCGACACCCTCGGCCTCCAGACCTACCTCACGGCCGGCCCCAAGGAGTCCCGCGCCTGGACCATCAAGAAGGGCGCCACCGCCCCCGAGGCCGCCGGAGTCATCCACACCGACTTCCAGAAGGGCTTCATCAAGGCCGAGGTCATCTCCTTCGACGACCTCGTCGCCACCGGCTCCGTCCCCGAAGCCCGCGCCGCCGGCAAGGCGCGCATGGAGGGCAAGGACTACGTGATGCAGGACGGCGACGTGGTGGAGTTCCGCTTCAACGTGTGACCGGAGCGCACGACACCGCGTCGTCGACGTGGCGGACGCGCAGGTGATCAGGGGCCCATCTCTCCGGAGGCGGGCCCCTGAACTGTCTGACATGGCTGGTCGGACGGGTGGGAGATCGCGTGGGGTGTCGCGACCAGCAGGTCCGGCTCCGAGCGGTTGCGCTGGTCGAGCTATCGACTCGTGGGGGCCGGACCACGGGTTGGTGAGCGGTCCGGAGCGCCGGGCTCAGGTGGCCGGGCCGGTCTTCGCGCCCGCGCCGCAGAGGGGGACGACGGTGGCGCCGGGGCGGGGGGTGGCCAGGGTGGCGGCCCAGCAGGCGGTGCCGGTGGGCTCGACGTAGAGGCCGCGGGCGGCCAGGTCGCGCTGGGCGGCACGGATCTGGTCGTCGGTGACGGTGAGGAACGTGCCGCCCGAGGCGCGGACCGCGGCCAGGATCTGGCGGGCGCGGGGCGGGCG
>NZ_PVLV01000733.1 GCF_002982015.1 Streptomyces solincola | reverse complement strand
AGGTTGACCCCATGACGACGCGCCGCCCCTCCCCGCTCCACGCCGCCCCGGCCCGGCACCCCCGGCGCGGGCCGTCCCCGCCGCCGTAGCGCCCGTCGGGGCAGGGCCGCATGAGCACACCGCCGCCGTCGCTGACCGTCACCGCACGGCGCACCGCCGACGGAATCCGCCTGGAGCTGGCCGGAGAGCTGGACCACGAGACCGCCGGCGGGCTGCTCACCGCCGCCCGCGAGCACCTCACGGCGGCCGGCGACGGGCCGGGCCCGCCGCTGGAACTCGGCCTGGCCGGTCTGACGGACTGCGACTCGACCGGGCTGGCGGCGCTCCTGCGCATCCGCCGTCTGGTCGACGCGGCGGGCGGCCGGATGCGGCTGGAGGACCGCCCGGCGCTGCTGGACCGGATGCTGTACCTCACCGGCACCGCCGCATACCTGACCGGCACCGCCGAACACCGCACCGGCACCGCCGACTACCTCGGCCCGGCCGACGGCGGGCGGGACGGCGCGGCGGGGGACTGCGCCCCGGCGGACCGGACGTCCTGACACCCGCTCGCCGGGCCCCGGACAGCGCCGGCCGGCCGACCTGAGAAGCTGTCCCCCGACCGGGGACGCCCCACCGCGGCGCCTCGGCCCTGGCAACCCCGCCCTGGCAACCGGTCCCGCCCCGGCAACCCCGGGCCGACCTTGGCAACCCCGCCTCGGCGACCGGCCCAGCCTGGCAACCCCGCCCTGGCAACCGGCCTAGCCTGGCAACCCCGCTCCCGGCGACCGGTCTCCCCTCGGAAGCCCCGCCGTGGCAACCCGCGCAGGGCGGCCCGGGGCGACCAGGGCGTCCAGGTCGACTGGCCCGGCACGAGCGGGACGGTGGCAGCGGGCCGACAGCCCGCGCACGGGCAGTACGCACGGACGGAGCAGGAGTGAAGGACGACAGCGCGGCACGGCCGGCGAGACCCTCGGCGCACCAGGGACCGGGCCAGGCCGCCCGGGCCCGCGCCGAGGTGCGGGCCCTGCTGGCCGCCGCGACGCCGCCGCCGTCCGAGCGGACCGCGGCCGACGCGCTGCTGGTGACCTCCGAACTCGTCGCCAACGCGCTGCGCCACGGCGGCGGCCTGACCGGGTTCGACGCCGCCCTGGCCGGCGACAGGCTGGTGCTGGTGGTCGCCGACCGCAGCACCCGGCCCCCCGTCCCCACCCATCCGCTGGCGCCGGCGCCCGGCACCGGCGGGGCGTTCCCC
>NZ_PVLV01000732.1 GCF_002982015.1 Streptomyces solincola | reverse complement strand
GCCCCCGCCCCCGCGCCCACCGCCGTCGCCGCCTATGTCGCCCTCGGCGACTCCTACGCCTCCGGCGCCGGAGTGCCCGAGCAGACCGACACCGGCTGCGCCCGCTCCAGCCGCAACTACCCCGCGCTGCTCAACGCCGACCTCGCCCCGGCCGTCCACCGCGACGTCACCTGCGGCGGCGCCACCACCGCCGACCTGACCACCGCGCAGAGCGCCACCGCGCCGCCGCAGTTCGACGCCCTCAGCGCCGACACCGACCTGGTCACCCTCACCATCGGCGGCAACGACATCGGCTTCGCCGGCATCATCGTGCGCTGCGTCTCGCTCGGCCTGCTCGACATGGGCGGACGGCCCTGCCGCACCAGCTACACCTGGACCGGCCGCGACCAGCTCGCCGCCGCCATCGACAACACCGCACCCAAGATCGCCGCCGCCGTCGAGGGCATCCGCGCCCGCGCCCCGCACGCCCGGATCGTCCTCACCGGCTACCCGGCGATCGTCCCCGACGACGGCAGCAACTGCCCCTGGGTCTTCTCCATCGCCAAGGGCGACGCCCCGTGGCTGCGGGACACCCACAAGCGCCTCAACGCGATGATCGCCAGGACCGCCGCCGCCCACAACGCGTCCTACGCCGACACCTACACCCCCTCCATCGGCCGCGACGCCTGCAAGAGCGCCGGCACCCGCTGGATGGAGCCCCTGTTCACCAACGCGGCCGCCCCCTTCCACCCCAACGCGGCCGGTGAACGCGGCATGGCCGAGGCCGTCCGAGCCGTCCTGCCCGCCGCCCGCTGACGCCCCCGCGACGGACCGTGCGCCCCGCCTCCGGCCGCGGTCCGCCGCCCCGCCCGCGCACCGCTGACACCCCTGTCCGACCAGGAGCGGCGGCGGCCCGGCCCACGCGCCGCCGGGCGCGGCCGGACACGTACCATGGCGGCATGTCCTTCCTCCGCCGCCGCAGCGCCGCCACCCCCGCGGGCCCGGACTTCGACGTCCTGGCCATGGATCCGGGCGACTGGCCCGGCAATCTCGGCGCCGGTCTGCTCCCCGCCCCCGACGGAAGCTGCCAGGGCGTCTTCCTGCGCTACGACCTGTTCGGCGGCCGCGGCCCCGCGATGATCATCGGCAACCTCCCCGAGGGCTCCCCGGCCCGCGAGGTCGCCGAGGGCCAGATCCCCTTCGAGGTCGCCCAGCTCCTCGCCGCCCTGGAGAACGACGAGCCGGTCGAGGTCGTGGAGACCGAGGACGTCCCGGTCATGCAGGGCGACAACCTGCTCATCGTGCGCCGGCTCAAGCTCTCCGAATCCCGGATCTCCTGCGTCCAGTTCGACCGCAGCGACAACGTGCTGGTCACCATCGCGAGCTGGGACCGCCCCATCACCGACGACCTCTACGCCCTGCTCAAGCCGCTGCCGGCGGAGCTCTTCCAGCAGGGCTGAGACGGGGGGAGAGGGACATGGCGGAGGAGACCACCGGCCGCGGCAGCGTCCGTGTCGACAGTTGGATCTGGGCGGTCCGCCTCACCAAGACCCGCTCCCAGGCGGCCACCGCCTGCCGGGCCGGGCACGTCAAGGTCAACGGCGAGCGCGCCAAGCCGGCCCGGCACATCGGCCTGGGCGACGAGGTGCGGCTCTTCCACGCCGGCCGCGAGCGGATCGTCGAGGTGAAGGCGGTGCTCGCCAAGCGCGTCGGCGCGCCCGCCGCCGCCGAGGCGTACACCGACAACAGCCCGCCCCCGCCGCCCCGCGAGCACACCGCCCTCGCCGGCGTCCGCGACCGCGGCGCCGGCCGTCCCACCAAGCGCGAACGCCGCGAACTCGACCAGCTCCGCGGCCTGCGCCCGCACTGACCGCACCGGGCGGGGAGCAGGAGCGGCGCGCCCACCCGGACCCGCCGCCCCACCCCCGTACAC
>NZ_PVLV01000731.1 GCF_002982015.1 Streptomyces solincola | reverse complement strand
GACCCCGACCCCGCCCCCGGCCGGGCCGGCGTGCCGCTGACGCTGGTCGTCCTGCTCGCGGTCCAGGTGGCCGCACTGTTCGCCGCCATGGCACTCGTCATCGCCCGCTGACCGAACCGCGACCGAACGACCGAACCACGACCGAGCCACGACCGACCCATGTCGGAACCACCGCCAACGAGAGGAACCGGGCCATGCCCAACGCACGCCAGCTCATGACCAGGGGCGCCGAGTGCGTCGGCGAGGAGGACACCGTGCTCGAAGCGGCCCGCAGGATGCGCCGCCTCGGCGTCGGCGCCCTGCCCATCTGCGGTGCCGACGACCGGCTCAAGGGCATGCTCACCGACCGGGACATCGTGGTGAAGGCACTCGGCGCGGACCGCGACCCCGCCACCACCACGGCCGGCGAACTCGCCCAGGGCGAAGTGGTCTACGTGGACGCCGACGACGACGCCCGGTTCGTGCTGCGCCGGATGACCGAGCACAAGGTCCGCCGGCTGCCCGTCATCGAGGACCACCGCCTGGTCGGCATGGTCTCCCAGGCCGACGTGGCCCGCGCCCTGCCCGAACCCGACGTCGGAGACCTGCTCGAAGCCCTCTCCACCGACTGAGCCCGGCGGCCGCGGCCCCGCGGGGGGCTGCCCCCGCCGCCCGGGCGGCGGTACCGTCGGAGCATGGGCGCGACCACCGGTAACCCCCAGGCCGATCCCGGGCTCTACGGCCCCGCCTCCGTCACCTGGCATCTGCACAGCGACCCGATGATGTGGATCGCCGGCGTCCGGGCCCTGTACCTCCAGGCGCTGCACCCGCGCGCCGTGCGCGGCGTGCTGATCAACAGCACCTTCATGGAACGCCTGGGGCCGCCTGATGCGCACCGCGGACTTCGTCGCCACCACCACCTACGACGCCACCGAGGACGCCGAACGGATCGGCGCCCGGGTCCGCCGCATCCACCGGCTGCTCGGCGTCGACGACCCCGACCTGCTGCTCTGGGTGCACTGCGCGGAGACCGACTCCTACCTTGACGTGGTCCGCCGCTCCGGCATCGCCCTCACCGGCGCCCAGGCCGACCGCTACATCGCCGAACACCGGGCCGGCGCCCGTCTGGTCGGACTGGACCCGGCCGACGTACCCGCCTCCCGGGCCGAGCTGGCCGCCTACTTCACCCGCACGCGCCCCGAGCTGCACGCCGGCCCGGTGTTCGGCGATGTAG
>NZ_PVLV01000730.1 GCF_002982015.1 Streptomyces solincola | reverse complement strand
GTCCACCCCCGGCCCCTCGGTCGTCGTCCTCCCCGCCGTCCTCCGCATGTTCGCCCCCACCCACCTGTGACGGCCGGACCGCTCTGACCTCGGTCCTCGACGGAGCCGTCTCCTCCGTCACGGCCCCGTAACAAGCACCGCCACCGGCTCGGCGCACGTACAACCATCCCGCGTGCGCCGAGTCATCCGTTGCGTGACCCCACCGACTTCCATACCCGACGCGGCGACCGCGCCGCCCCGCGCGTCCCGCCGCCCGCGGACCCTCGCCACCGCCCTCGTGCTCGGCCTGCTGGCGCCCGCCGCCGCGACGGTCGCCGTCACCGCGGCGGCCACCCCCGCCGCCGCGGCCGGCACCTCGGTGCTGTGCACCTCCAAGACCAGCGGGCTGGCCGCCCGACTGGTCAAGGACATCAGCGCCGCCGTCAAGGGGCGCAAGGGCCCCATCGCCGTCCTCGTCAACGACCGCCGCACCAAGACGAGCTGCACCCTCCGGCCCGACCAGCGGTTCGACTCCGCCAGCGTGGTCAAGACCACCGTGCTCGCCACCCTGCTCTGGGACGCGCAGAAGACCGGGCGCGCGCTCACCGCGACCGAGAAGTCCCGCGCCCACGACATGATCACCACGTCGGACAACGCCGCGACCACCGCCCTGTGGCGGCAGCTCGGCACCGGCAAGGTCAGCGGCTTCCTCAAGGCGGCCGGCATGACCAGGACCGTGCCCGGCAGCGGCGGCTACTGGGGGCTCACCCAGATCACCGCCCTCGACCAGCAGCGGCTGCTCGCCCTGCTGACCGCGCGCAACACCGTCCTCACCGACGCCTCCCGCGCCTACGTCCTGAAGCTGATGAACTCCGTCCGCGCCGACCAGCGCTGGGGCGCCCCGGTCGGCGCGCCCGGCGACGCCACGGTCCACGTCAAGAACGGCTGGCTGCAACGGAGCACCGACCGCCTCTGGCGGGTCCACTCCATCAGCGCCTTCACCGGCCAGGGCCACGACTACCAGCTCACCGTCCTCACCGGCGGCAACCCGGACTGGCAGTACGGCATCAACACCATCCAGGCCGTCGCCCGCGTCGTCCACCGCCTGTCTCTTATACACATCTCCGAGCCCACGAGACGCAGAGGAAACT
>NZ_PVLV01000072.1 GCF_002982015.1 Streptomyces solincola | reverse complement strand
GACGGGGTGACCGCCACCTCGTCCGGACGCCCCCCCACCGCCTCCGCCGCCGCCCCCCGCGCCGCACCCGGCAGCAGCCGCGCCCGCCGCCCCTCCCGGTACAGCCGCCCCGGATCCGCCCACCCCTCATCCAACGCGGCGACCAGCGCCTGCCGCGCGACGGGGTGCAGGGGAGCGGAGGAAGCGGAGTCGAAATAGGTCACGCTCCCCAGTAAAGCGCCCGGTCCCGGACCCCCGGCCGCCCGCACCCCGGCGGGGCCGGTGAGCCGAAGGGGCGCGCCACCGTCGGCAGGCGCGCACAGCGCCCCGGAGCAGAACCGAGCCCCCGAAAGAGGGGCCTGACCCCCAAAAGAAGGCTCTCCCTGCGCGTTGGGCACCCTCCCCGCGCGACCCCAAATAGCGTCCAGTAGGGTTTGGTCCGCATAAACATCCAAACCCCTGCCCGCGCCAGGGCCGGCGACCGACCAGCGAGACGGCCGCAGCCGGTCTCGCGGGCGAGACTCTCGGGAAGGCGCTACGTGAGTCCCAACGGCTCCGACCTCCCCCACCGCCTGAAGGGCGGGGGCGGTACCCCCATGTCGCGGCGCCCGGTGCGGCGACGGCTGCCGCAGGCGCTGAGCGCGGGCCTGATCCTGGCCACCGCCACCGGTTGCTCGTACAACTGGGAGGACTTCCCCCGCCTCGGTATGCCCACCCCGGTGACGGAAGAGGCTCCGATCATCCTCTCCCTCTGGCAGGGCTCGTGGGCGGCTGCGCTCGTCACGGGCGTGCTGGTCTGGGGTTTGATCCTGTGGAGCGTCATCTTCCACCGGCGCAGCCGCACCAAGGTCGAGGTTCCTCCGCAGACCCGTTACAACATGCCCATCGAGGGGCTCTACACGATCACGCCCCTCATCATCGTCTCGGTGCTGTTCTACTTCACCGCCCGTGACGAGTCGAAGCTCCTGGAGCTCTCCGACAAGCCGGCCCACACGGTCAACGTGGTCGGCTACCAGTGGAGCTGGGGCTTTAACTACGTCGAGGACGTCGACGGAAACGCCGGCACCGGCCGCGCCGCGGAGGACAAGAACCTCTCCGCGATCCCGAACCGGTTCTCCGACGCCTTCCCCGAGGGCGCCGAGGGCGTCTACGACTACGGCATCCCCGGCACGCGGAACCCGCAGAACGGCAACCCGGGCCCGACCCTGTGGCTGCCCAAGGGCGAGAAGGTCCGCTTTGTGCTGACCTCCCGTGACGTCATCCACTCGTTCTGGGTGCTGCCCTTCCTCATGAAGCAGGACGTCATCCCCGGCCACACCAACGTGTTCGAGGTGACGCCCACCCAGGAGGGCACCTTCCGCGGCAAGTGCGCCGAGCTGTGCGGCGTCGACCACTCCCGGATGCTGTTCAACGTGAAGGTGGTCTCGCCGGAGCGCTACCAGCAGCACCTGAAGGAGCTGGCCGAGAAGGGGCAGACCGGCTTCATCCCGTCGGGCATCGCGCAGACGGACCCGGCCCGGAACACGGAGACGAACCAACTGTGAGCATCCTCAACGAACCCCAGGGTGCCGCCACCAAGTCCGGCGGCTCGGGTGAGCCGTACGAGAACGAGGTCCCGCTGCGGACCCGGCAGCCGGGCAACGTCGTCATCAAGTGGTTGACCACCACCGACCACAAGACGATCGGCACCCTCTATCTGGTCACCTCGTTCGCCTTCTTCTGCATCGGCGGCCTGCTGGCGCTCTTCATGCGCGCCGAGCTGGCCCGGCCGGGCACGCAGATCATGTCGAACGAGCAGTTCAACCAGGCGTTCACGATGCACGGCACGATCATGCTGCTGATGTTCGCGACGCCGCTGTTCGCCGGTTTCGCGAACTGGATCATGCCGCTCCAGATCGGCGCGCCCGACGTGGCGTTCCCGCGGCTGAACATGTTCGCCTACTGGCTCTACCTGTTCGGCTCGCTGATCGCGGTGGCCGGCTTCCTCACCCCGCAGGGTGCGGCCGACTTCGGCTGGTTCGCCTACTCCCCGCTGTCGGACGCGGTCCGCTCGCCGGGCGTCGGCGCCGACATGTGGATCATGGGTCTGGCCTTCTCCGGCTTCGGCACCATCCTCGGCTCGGTCAACTTCATCACCACGATCATCTGCATGCGCGCCCCCGGCATGACGATGTTCCGCATGCCGATCTTCACCTGGAACGTCCTGCTGACCGGTGTGCTGGTCCTGCTGGCCTTCCCGGTGCTGGCCGCCGCGCTCTTCGCGCTGGAGGCGGACCGCAAGTTCGGCGCCCACATCTTCGACGCGGCCAACGGCGGCGCGTTGCTGTGGCAACACCTCTTCTGGTTCTTCGGCCATCCAGAGGTGTACATCATCGCGCTGCCGTTCTTCGGCATCGTCTCCGAGATCATCCCGGTCTTCAGCCGCAAGCCGATGTTCGGCTACGTCGGCCTGATCGCGGCCACCATCGCGATCGCCGGCCTCTCGGTGACGGTGTGGGCGCACCACATGTACGTCACCGGCGGAGTGCTGCTGCCGTTCTTCTCGTTCATGACCTTCCTGATCGCGGTGCCGACCGGTGTGAAGTTCTTCAACTGGATCGGCACCATGTGGAAGGGCTCGCTGTCCTTCGAGACACCGATGCTGTGGACGATCGGCTTCCTGGTCACCTTCACCTTCGGCGGTCTGACCGGCGTCATCCTGGCCTCCCCGCCGATGGACTTCCACGTCTCCGACTCGTACTTCGTGGTGGCCCACTTCCACTACGTCGTCTTCGGCACCGTGGTGTTCGCGATGTTCGCCGGCTTCCACTTCTGGTGGCCGAAGTTCACCGGCAAGATGCTCGACGAGCGCCTGGGCAAGATGACCTTCTGGACGCTGTTCATCGGCTTCCACGGCACCTTCCTGGTACAGCACTGGCTGGGCGCCGAGGGCATGCCCCGCCGGTACGCCGACTACCTGGCCGCCGACGGCTTCACCGCGCTGAACACCGTCTCCACGATCAGCTCGTTCCTGCTCGGCCTGTCGATCCTGCCGTTCTTCTACAACGTCTGGAAGACCGCCAAGTACGGCAAGAAGATCGAGGTGGACGACCCCTGGGGCTACGGCCGCTCCCTGGAGTGGGCGACCTCCTGCCCGCCGCCGCGGCACAACTTCCTCACCCTGCCGCGCATCCGGTCCGAATCCCCGGCGTTCGACCTGCACCACCCCGAGATCGCGGCCGTCGGTCAGCTCGTGAACGACGAGCAGAAGGACACCGCCCTCCTCGGCGGCGCCAAGGAGGCGACCAAGAAGTGAAGATCCAGGGCAAGATGTTCTTGTGGCTGAGCTTCTTCATCCTGGCCATGGCCGTGCTGTACGGCCTGTGGTCGAAGGAGCCGGTCGGCACCACGGCGCTCTTCCTGTCCTTCGGCCTGACCGTCATGATCGGCTTCTACCTGGCCTTCACGGCCAAGCGGGTCGACGCCATGGCGCAGGACAACAAGGAGGCGGACGTCGCGGACGAGGCCGGTGAGGTCGGCTTCTTCTCGCCGCACAGCTGGCAGCCGCTGTCCCTGGCCATCGGCGGCGGCCTGGCCTTCCTGGGCGTCGCCATCGGCTGGTGGCTGCTGTACTTCTCCCTGCCGCTGATCCTCATCGGCGTCTTCGGCTGGGTCTTCGAGTACTACCGGGGCGAGAACCAGAACCAGTAACCCCTCCTCGCCCCACCCCGCTTCACCCGATCCGGCGGTCTCCCTCCAGGGAGGCCGCCGGATCACTCGTTCGGCTCACACCGGGTGCCACCTCCGGGTGGCGTTCGTACGTTGAGCCCATGAGCAACACGCCCCGTCTGCGCACCGCCATCAGCTATACCCTGCTGGTCGCCGTCACCGGCGCGGCCGCGTCCGCGTGCGGTGGGCCGGGCGGCCACCCGCTCGCCGGCCGCCCCGCCGACGCGTCCGCACAGGTGGCGTCCAACACCTCCGCCACGACCAAGGCGCCGCTGGACAAGCCGCTGGAGGTGACGGCCCAGAACAAGGACAGCCGCATCACCGACGTCACGGCCGTCGACGCCAACGGCCACTTCCTGGCCGGCGAACTGGCCGCCGACGGCGCCCGCTGGCGCTCCACCGCCCCCCTGGTGGCCGGCGCCCGGTACACCGTGCGGGTCGCCACCGAGGACGCCAAGGGCGCCCCCGGGACCCGCACGCTGAACTTCGAGACGGCGCCCGCCAAGAAGGTCCTCAAGGTCGAGTTCGGCCCCGAGGAGGGCACCTACGGCGTCGGACAGCCCCTCACCGCCGAACTGAGCGAACCGGTCGCCACCAAGGAGGGCCGGGCCGCCGTCGAGCGCAACCTCAAGGTCCGCTCCTCGCCCGCCGTGGAGGGCTCCTGGTACTGGGTGGACGACGAGAAGCTCCACTTCCGGCCCAAGGAGTACTGGCCGGCCGGCGCGACCGTCACCGCCTCCGCCACCCTCGCCGGGGTGCGGATCGGCAAGGACCTCTACGGCTCCGACCCCGGCACCCTCAAGCTGGACATCGGCGACAAGATCGAGGCCGTCACCGACGCCGCCAGCCACCGGATGACGGTGTACCGCAACGACGAAGTGATCAACTCCATCCCGGTGACCACCGGCAAGCCCGGCTTCGACACCCGCAACGGCGTCAAGGTCGTGCTCGGCAAGGAGTACTTCGTCCGGATGCGCGGCACCACCGTCGGCATCGCCGCCGGCAGCAGCGAGGGCTACGACCTGCCGGTGTACTACGCCACCCGGGTCACCTGGAGCGGCGAGTACGTGCACGCCGCCCCCTGGTCGGTCAGCTCGCACGGTTCGGCCAACGTCAGCCACGGCTGCGTGGGCATGTCCACCGGCAACGCCGCGTGGTTCTACGAGACCGTCAAGGAGGGCGACATCGTCCGCGTCGTCAACAGCGGCGGCGACGAGATGAACCACTTCGGCAACGGCTACGGCGACTGGAACCTGGGCTGGGACGACTGGCAGGAGGGCAGCGCCGCCAAGGCCGGCGCCCCGAACACCGCGCCGCTGCGCCTCAGCCCGGCCGTGTAGCCCGGCCGCGGGCACCTCGGCGCAAAGGGGCCCCCTGCCCGGAGGAAGACCGGACAGGGGGCCCTCTCACGCCCGCGCGGACCCGCTCACGCCTCGACCGACAGCCGGGAGCGGACCAGCGCCGCCAGGGCGTCCGCGAACTCCACCGGGTCCACCGGCAGCGTCACCGCCGCGTCCGCCCGGCTCCAGGTGGCCAGCCAGGCGTCCTGCGGGCGGCCGATCAGCACCAGCACCGGCGGGCAGCGGAAGACCTCGTCCTTGATCTGCCGGGCGACGCCCATGCCGCCGGCCGGCGTCGCCTCCCCGTCCAGCACGCACACGTCGATCCCGCCGGCCTCCAGCCTGGACAGCACCGCCGGCAGCGTGGCGCACTCCACGTACTCGACCGGGGGAACGTCCGCGGCGGGCCTGCGCCCGGCCGCCATGCGCACCTGGGAGCGGGTGTGGGCATCATCGCTGTAGACCAGCACGGTGGCGCTCGACTGCATGGTTCCTCCGAGTGACGTCGGCGGTGCGGGCGGATCCGATGCGCCGGATGCTACTCCGTCGGCCCGCCCCCGGGCACCGGTTCGATCACCCCTTCGAGGGGCCTTCGCGGGCCGGTTCCCGGGCCCGGCGATGGGCCGTTCGGGCAGGACACGGCGGACGGACACTCCGAACGGCACCCCCCGGAGTGAGGGCGGGATAAGCGACCGACATAATGTCGGTCGTGGCGACAGCAACGACAGTAGAAACCGGGCACGCGCACCCGTCGGTCAACCGGCCGAACCTCACCAGCGTCGGAACCATCATCTGGCTGAGTTCCGAGCTGATGTTCTTCGCGGCCCTCTTCGCGATGTACTTCACCCTGCGTTCGGTGACGGGCGCCGACTTCTGGTCGGAGAAGGCCGGCTATCTGAACTTCCCGTTCTCCGCGACGAACACCACGATCCTGGTGCTCTCCTCGCTCACCTGCCAGCTCGGCGTGTTCGCCGCCGAGCGCGGTGACGTGAAGAAGCTCCGGGCGTGGTTCATCATCACGTTCGTCATGGGTGCGATCTTCATCGGAGGCCAGGTCTTCGAGTACACCGAGCTGGTCAAGGAGCACGGGCTCTCCCTGTCCTCCGACCCCTACGGCTCGGCGTTCTACCTGACGACCGGCTTCCACGGCCTGCACGTGACGGGTGGTCTCATCGCGTTCCTGCTGGTCCTGGGCCGCACCTACGCCGCCCGGCGATTCACCCACGAGCAGGCAACCGCCGCCATCGTCGTGTCCTACTACTGGCACTTCGTCGATGTCGTCTGGATCGGCCTCTTCGCCACGATCTACATGATCAAGTAGTCGGCCCGGCGCCCGACATCCAGCAAGCATCGACGCAGAAGATCCTGACACCGGGGTAATCCGTGAAAAAGCTCTCCGCACGACGACGCCATCCGCTGGCGGCTGTCGTCGTCCTACTCCTCGCGCTGGCGGCCACTGGGGGGCTGTACGCCGCGTTCGCGCCCGCGAGCAAGGCCCAGGCAGAAGAATCCGCCCAGTCCCTCGCCATCGAGGAGGGCAAGAAGCTCTACTCCGTCGGCTGCGCGAGCTGCCACGGAACCGGCGGTCAGGGCACCACTGACGGCCCGTCGCTGGTCGGCGTGGGCTCCGCCGCCGTCGACTTCCAGGTCGCCACCGGGCGCATGCCGGCGCAGCAGCCCGGCGCCCAGGTGCCGCAGAAGCCGGTCATCTACACCCAGGCGCAGATCGACCAGCTCGCCGCCTACGTGGCCTCCCTCGGCCCCGGCCCGGTCACGCCGACCGAGAAGCAGTACAACCCCGAGGGCGCGGACATCGCGCGCGGCGGCGACCTGTGGCGCACCAACTGCGCCCAGTGCCACAACTTCACCGGTGAGGGCGGCGCCCTGACCAAGGGCAAGTACGCGCCCAGCCTCGAGAACACCACGCCCAAGCACATCTACGAGGCCATGCAGACCGGCCCGCAGAACATGCCCTCCTTCCCCGACACGACGATGCCGGAGAAGGAGAAGAAGGACATCATCGCGTACGTCAAGTCCGTGAACGGTGACCAGACGCCCACCCCCGGTGGCTTCGCCCTGGGCGGCCTGGGTCCGGTGAGCGAGGGCCTGTTCGGCTGGATCTTCGGACTGGGTGCGCTCGTCGCTGTCGCCATCTGGGTCGCGGCCCACACCGCTAAGGCCAAGAAGTCATGAGTAGCAACGAGATTTCACACGAGAACCTGCCGCACGAGCAGGGTGCGCACGGCACGGCGGTAGCCGAGAGCCCGTTCGCCGACCCGGGCCTCCCGCCCCACAAGCCCCGCATCCAGGACATCGACGAGCGGGCCGCCAAGCGCTCCGAGCGCACGGTCGCCCTGCTCTTCACGATCTCGATGCTGGCCACGATCGGCTTCATCGCGTCCTTCGTGATCTTCCCGGTCGACAAGATCGTCTACGTCTGGCCGATCGGCCACGTCAGCGCGACGAACCTGTCCCTGGGCCTGACCCTGGGCGTGGCGCTGTTCTGCATCGGCGCCGGCGCGGTCCACTGGGCCCGCACCCTGATGTCGGACACCGAGTTCGCCGACGACCGGCACGCGATCGAGGCGACCCCCGAGGTCAAGGCCAAGGTCATGGCCGACTTCGCCGACGGCGCCCGCGAGTCCGCGATCGGCCGCCGGCCGCTGATCCGCAACACCATGCTCGGCGCGATGGCCATGGTGCCGCTCTCCGGCATCGTGCTGCTGCGCGAGCTGGGCCCGCTGCCCGAGAAGAAGCTCTTCCACACCTCGTGGTCGCGCGGCAAGCAGCTCATCAACATGAACACCAACGAGCCGCTGCGTCCCGAGGACGTCGTGGTCGGCTCGCTGACCTTCGCCAAGCCCGAGGGCCTGGAGGAGGACGACGAGAACTTCAACAACAAGATCGCCAAGGACGCCCTGATGATCGTGCGGATCGCTCCGCAGGACATCAAGGACCGCCGCGAGCTGGAGTGGTCGCACCAGGGCATCGTCGCCTTCTCGAAGATCTGCACCCACGTGGGCTGCCCGATCTCCCTGTACGAGCAGCAGACGCACCACGTCCTGTGCCCGTGCCACCAGTCCACCTTCGACCTCTCCGACGGCGCGCGCGTCATCTTCGGTCCGGCCGGCCACCCGCTGCCGCAGCTCCGGATCGGTGTGAACGACGAGGGCTACCTCGAAGCGCTCGGCGACTTCGCCGAGCCCGTCGGCCCTGCATTCTGGGAGCGCGGATGAGCACCTCAAGCGACGCCAAGCGCAAGGCGCCCGCCGGCGAGCGGGTCGCCGACTGGGCGGACGGCCGGCTCGGGATCTACTCCCTGGCCAAGGCCAACATGCGCAAGATCTTCCCGGACCACTGGTCCTTCATGCTGGGCGAGATCTGCCTCTACAGCTTCATCATCATCATCCTCACGGGTGTGTACCTGACGCTGTTCTTCCACCCGAGCATGAACGAGGTCCACTACCACGGCTCGTACGTCCCGATGCAGGGCATCCGGATGACCGAGGCGTACGCGTCGACTCTCGACATCAGCTTCGACGTCCGCGGCGGTCTGCTCATCCGGCAGATCCACCACTGGGCGGCGCTGATCTTCATCGCCGGCATGTTCGTGCACATGATGCGCGTCTTCTTCACCGGCGCGTTCCGCAAGCCGCGTGAGCTGAACTGGATGTTCGGCTTCCTGCTGTTCGTCCTGGGCATGTTCACCGGCTTCACCGGCTACTCGCTCCCGGACGACCTGCTCTCCGGCACCGGCGTCCGCTTCACCCAGGGCGCGATCCTGGCCACGCCGATCGTCGGCACGTACCTCTCGATGTTCCTGTTCGGCGGGGAGTTCCCGGGCCACGACATCATCGCCCGGTTCTACTCCATCCACATCCTGCTGCTGCCGGGCATCATGCTCGGCCTCGTGGTGGCCCACCTGATCCTGGTCTTCTACCACAAGCACACGCAGTTCCCCGGCCCCGGCCGGACGAACAAGAACGTCGTCGGCATGCCGCTGCTGCCGGTCTACATGGCCAAGGCCGGAGGGTTCTTCTTCCTGGTCTTCGGCGTCATCGCGATCATCGCGGCGCTGTTCACGATCAACCCGATCTGGGCGCTCGGCCCCTACCGGCCGGACCAGGTGTCCACCGGCGCGCAGCCCGACTGGTACATGGGCTTCGCCGAGGGCCTGGTGCGCGTGATGCCGGGCTGGGAGATCAACCTGTGGGGCCACACCCTGGTCCTCGGCGTGTTCATCCCGCTGGTCGTCTTCGGCCTGGTGCTCGGCGCGATCGCGATGTACCCGTTCATCGAGTCGTGGATCACTGGCGACAAGCGCGAGCACCACATCCTGGACCGCCCGCGCAACGCGCCGACCCGCACCGCGCTCGGCGTCGCCTGGGTCACCTCGTACATGATCATGCTGATCGGTGGCGGCAACGACATCTTCGCCACCCACCTGCACCTGTCGATCAACTCGATCACCTGGTTCGTCCGGATCTCCTACTTCGTCGGACCGGTCATCGCGTTCATCGTCACCAAGCGGATCTGCATGGGCCTTCAGCGGCGCGACCGCGACAAGGTGCTGCACGGACGCGAGTCCGGCATCATCAAGCGGCTCCCGCACGGCGAGTTCGTCGAGATCCACGAGCCGCTCAGCCAGTCGCAGCGCTACTCGCTCACCGCGCACGAGCAGTACCAGCCGGCCGAGCTGGGCCCGCTGGTCGACGAGAACGGCGTGGAGCGCAAGCCCACCCGCGGCGAGAAGCTGCGCGCCAAGCTCTCCAAGGGCTACTACGGCGAGGGCAACCAGGTCCCGAAGGCCACGCCCGAGGAGTACCAGGAGATCACCAGCGGTCACGGAGGCCACCACTGACCCGCTGACCGCCACCGGCCGCGCGAGCCGGTGAACGCGCCACGGCAGAGCCCCGTCCGGTCCACGGACGGGGCTCTTCGCCGTCCCCGGGACTGGATAGGGTTGGCACCGTCCCCCCGCGTGAACGCCCGGGGCCCCGTACGAGACCAGGAGCGACCATGAGCGCTGTGTACCCCGCTGGAGGACCGACCGCGGCGGGCCGCTCCTGGCCCCAGGTCCTCAACGGCCTGCTGGAGGGCCGCCACCAGAGCGCCGACGACACCGCCTGGGCCATGGACCGCATCATGCGCGGCGAGGCCACCGACGCCCAGATCGCCGGCTTCGCCGTCGCGCTGCGCGCCAAGGGCGAGACCGTCGAGGAGATCTCCGGCCTGGTCCGCGCCATGTACGAGCACGCACGGGTGATCGACGTCCCCGGCCCGTGCGTCGACATCGTCGGCACCGGCGGCGACGGCGCGAAGACCGTCAACATCTCCACCATGTCGGCGATCGTGGTGGCCGGCGCGGGCGCCCGGGTCGTCAAGCACGGCAACCGGGCCGCGTCCTCCGCCTCCGGCGCCTCCGACGTCCTGGAGAAGCTCGGCGTCAACCTCGAACTGACCCCCGGCCGGGTCGCCGAGGTCGCCCAGGAGGCCGGCATCACCTTCTGCTTCGCGGTCAGATTCCACCCCGCGCTGCGCCATGTCGCCGCCGCCCGCAAGGAACTGGGCATCCGCACCACGTTCAACTTCCTCGGCCCGCTCACCAACCCGGCCCGGGTCCGCGCCCAGGCCACCGGTGTCGCCGACGCCCGGATGGCGCCCATCCTGGCCGGCGTGCTGGCCGAACGCGGCTCCTCCGCGCTGGTCTTCCGCGGCGACGACGGCCTGGACGAGCTGACCACCACCGCGACCTCCCGGGTCTGGGTGGTGCGCGACGGCGGGGTCACCGAGCAGTCCTTCGACCCCCGGGACGTCGGCGTCGACCTCGTCCCCGTCGAGGCCCTGCGCGGCGCGGACGCCTCCCACAACGCCGACGTCGCCCGCCGCCTGCTGGCCGGCGAGGCCGGCCCGGTGCGCGACGCCGTGCTGCTCAACGCCGCCGCCGCGCTGGTCGCCCTGGACCCGACCGACGCGCCGCTGGCCGAGCAGATCCGGGCCGGCATGGACCGGGCCGCCGAGGCGATCGACTCCGGCGCGGCCCGCGCCGTCCTGGACCGCTGGGTGGCCGCCACCCAGGCGTGACCCGTTTCCCGGCGGGCAAGGCGCGGTCCACATTCCGGACCGCGCCTTGCGCGTGCCGAGACATGTGGCAGGATGCTCCGCAAGGTCATGAGTGACAGCGAAAAAGGCCCCGGCTCGCTGTCCGGCAACCCTCCGTCCGTGGCGGGGTGCCCCGGGTGAAGACCAGGCCGCTGACAGAAAGGTCAGCGGCAAGCGCGGACCCCTGCGAACCCTGGGGTCCTGGTCCTCAAGGGAGCAGTCTCGTGAGCAAGCGAATGCGATAGGGCGCAGCGCCCCTCTTCGCCACCCCCTTTTTCCTCTCTCCGCGCACCGCCGTGCGCCGCCCTTCGCCGCGGCCCCGGTGCGTGTGAACTCGCCTGCCTGCTACGGGAGTCCGCCATGTCCGTGAACACCGCCGCCGCCGTCTCCGCCCCCGCCGCCTGCGACGCCGATCCGGCCTGCGCCGGTCCGCTGCCGGTCCTGGGCCGCGACGTCACCGTCCCCCTGGTCACCGGCGGCGAGGTGGGTTACGCCGCGCTCGACTACGCCGCCAGCGCCCCCGCCCTCCAGCGCGTCTGGGACGACGTGGCCGCCTACGCCCCGTACTACGGCAGCGTGCACCGGGGCGCGGGCTACCTCTCCCAGCTCTCCACCGACCTGTTCGAGAACAGCCGCGCCACCGTCGCGGAGTTCCTCGACTGCCGGGCCGACGACCAGGTCGTCTTCACCCGCTCCACCACCGACTCGCTGAACCTGCTGGCCGCGGCGCTCCCGGCCGACTGCCAGGTCTTCGTCTTCGAGACCGAGCACCACGCCTCGCTGCTGCCCTGGAGCGACCACCGCGTCAGCTACCTCGACGCCCCCCGCACCCCGGCGCGGGCCGTGGAGATCCTGGAGCGCGCCCTCGCCGCCCGCGAGCCGTACGGGCCCGCGCTGGTCTGCGTGACCGGCGCGTCCAACGTCACCGGCGAGCTGTGGCCGGTGCGCGAGCTGGCCGCCGCGGCGCACGCGCACGGCGCGCGGATCGTGCTGGACGCCGCGCAGTTGGCCCCGCACCACCCGGTCTCGGTGCGCGACCTGGACGTCGACTGGGTGGCCTTCTCCGGGCACAAGCTGTACGCCCCGTTCGGCTCCGGCGTGCTGGCCGGGCGCGCGGACTGGCTGCGCGAGGCGGACCCGTACCTGGCGGGCGGCGGCGCCTCCCGGACCGTCACCCGGCGCACCGACGGCGGGGTGGACGTGGAGTGGCACACCACCGCGGCCCGGCACGAGGCCGGTTCGCCCAACGTCATCGGCGTCTACGCGATCGCCTCCGCCTGCAAGGCGCTCACCGAGGCCGGCTTCGAGAACCTGGTGGCCCGTGAGGAGCGGCTGATCGCGGCGGTCCGCGCGGGTCTGGCGGAGGTGCCGGAGGTGCGGGTGCTCTCGCTGTTCGGCGACGACGCCCCGCGCGTCGGGGTCATCTCGTTCGTCGTCGAGGGCTGGAACAGCTCGCACTTCGCGGCGGCGCTTTCCGCGGAGTACGGCATCGGGGTGCGCGACGGGCTGTTCTGCGCGCACCCGCTGGTGCGCACCCTGCTGGGCAGCGACCCGCAGGTCATCGGCGAGTGCGGAGCCCCGGAGGCCGCCGCGCCCGGCGAGAGGTCGCTCAACGCCATCCGGGTCAGCTTCGGCGCGGGCACCCCGGACGAGCACGTGGAGCGCTTCGTGCGCGCGGTCAAGGAGCTGGTGCGCGACGGCGCCGCCTGGTCCTACCGCACCGAGGACGGCCGCTGCGTCCCGGCCCGGGACTGACGCCCGGGCCCCGGCCGCCGCGGGGACTAGGCGTCCAGGCCGATGGCGAAGGCCGCCTCCAGATCGTGCTGGGAGTAGGTGCGGAACGCCACGTGGGTGTCGGTGGCCTCGACGCCGGGGATCTTGCTGATGCGGCCGGGGATGACGTCGGCCAGGTCGTCGTGGCGGGCGACCCGGACCATGGCGATCAGGTCGTAGGTGCCGGTCACCGAGAAGACCTCGCTGACGCTGTCCAGCGCGGCGATCGACTCGGCGATCTCCGGGATGCGGTCCACGCTGGTCTTGATGAGCACGATCGCGCTGATCACGGCTGTCCTTCCTCGGGGGCCGCTGGTTGCCGTCCAACTCTAGCCGCCCGCCCGTAGCGGACCCAGGCGTAGCAGAAGCCCAGGCAGAAGCCGACCACATGGGCCAGGTAGGCGACGCCGGGGCCGGTGGCCGTCTGCCGGGCGGCGAGCCACTGCAAGACGAACCAGAAGACCAGCACCGCCCAGGCGGGGAAGCGCAGCGGCAGGAAGAAGAGGAACGGGAACAGGCTGGTGACCCGGGCCCGGGGGAAGAGGAGCAGGAACGCGCCGAGGACACCGGAGATCGCGCCGGACGCGCCGACCAGGGTCTGGGTCGAGCCGGCGTGCGCGATGGCGTAGGCGAGCAGCGCCAGGTAGCCGCAGCCGGTGTAGAACAGCGCGTACTCGACGCGGCCCAGGCGTTCCTCGGCCATCGCGCCGAAGACGTACAGGAAGAGCATGTTGCCCAGCAGGTGCAGCCAGCTTCCGCTGACGAAGAGCGCGGTCAGCGGGGTGAGCAGGGCGCGCGGCGAGCCGCTGAGGAGTTCCGCGGGGACCACGCCCCAGCGGCGGAAGTAGGCGCCCTGCGCGGAGCGCAGCGCCTCGCCCGTGCCGTGTGCGGGATCCAGTCCGGCGACCGGGCTGAGCAGGAAGACCAGCACACAGGCGCCGATCAAGGCGTATGTCACAACCGGTCCTCGGCGATCGACCATGGACAGATCATGACGTAAACGGAGACAGCGGGACAGGGTGCCTCGCCGCGCCACGGGGGTACCCGGCAGGCCGTAGGGTTACGGCAACCAGACACCGCAGTCCGACGGCGCACCGCGGCTCCGCATCCGTACGCACGAGGGAAGAGACGCACGATGACGACGGTTCCCCTGCCGACCGCGACGACCCGCTGGCGCTGCACGCTGTGCGGCAACCTCACCCGCTTCGACGTCACCCGCTCGTCCAAGGTCGTGGAGTACGTCCACCTCGACCTGGCCGGCGAGCCGAAGGTGGAGGAGCGCGAGGTGGTCAGTGAGACCATCGAGTCGGTCCGCTGCCGCTGGTGCAACGCGGTGGACGCGATCGAGCTGGTGGACCGGCCGGACGCCGCCTCCTAGCGGGCGGTGCGGCGGGCCCGCGGGGGATGCGGGCGAGAGATCGGCGAGCAGGCGGTACGGGGGTGGCGCAGGGCCCGGCTTCGGGCGGATGACGACGGGTAGAGGTGACGGATCGTGCAGCAGCCCAGCGGCGGCGATGCGGCCGACGGCGCCGGCGAGGTGCTCGACGGTCCGCTGCCCGAGGCGGTACGGCGCCGGGTGGTCGCGCTGGTCGCGGACGCGTTCGGCGGGCTGACCGTCGGCGAGCTGCCTGCGCAGCTCCGCCAGTACGCCCGCTTCACCCCGAGCCGGCGGGTGAAGTTCGCCGGCAACGCGATGGCGGCCGCCCTGGAGTCGGACGCGGTCTTCCGTCAGCGGATCGCCGAGAAGCTGAGATCCGGGCAACCGGAGCTGGCCGGCTCGGTGGAGTCCGGCGCGCCGCCGGCCGCCGCCGACCCGGTGGACGTGGCCGCCGCCGCGTACGTGCTGCGCCCGCCGGACTGGGCGAAGCTGGTCGCCGCGGCCGGCGAGGAGGCGCAGCGCGCGGACGCCGAGCGGGCCGACGAGGCCGGGCGGCGCGAACTGGAGAGGCTGCGCGCCGAGCTGGCCGAGGCCAAGGAGCGCGGGCGGGGCGAGCACGAGCGGCTGCGCGCCGAGCTGGAGGCGGCCCGCAAGGACGCCGAATCGCTTCAGCGCAAGCTGCGCAGCGCGCTCAGCGACGTCAAGCGCGGCGAGGCGGCGCTGCGCAAGGGGCAGGCCGAGTGGGAGGCGTCCCGCGCCGAGGCGGACGGCCGGCTGTCCGCCGCCGAGAGCGAGAACCGGCGGCTGAAGGCCCGGCTCGGCGAGGCGGAGGCGGCCGTGGAAGCCGGGCGCAAGGCGGCCCGCGAAGGGCGCTCGGTGGAGGACATGCGGCTGCGGCTGCTGCTCGACACCGTCCTGGAGGCGGCGCAGGGGCTGCGCCGGGAGCTGGCGCTGCCGCCGGCCGACACGCATCCGGCGGACGGTGTGGACGCGGTGCGGCCGGGCCGAATGTCGCCCAGGGACGTCGCCGCACGGGCGCTGTCGGAGACCGACCCGGCGCTGCTGGACCAGTTGCTGGGGCTGCCGCAGGTCCATCTGGTGGTGGACGGCTACAACGTGACCAAGACCGGCTATCCGACGATGCCGCTGGAGAAGCAGCGGCTGCGGCTGCTGGGCGGCCTGTCCGCGCTGGCGGCGCGCACCGGGGCCGAGGTGACGTGCGTGTTCGACGGCGCGGAGCTGGCCGCCCCGGTGCTGCTGGCGCCGCCGCGCGGGGTGCGGGTGCTGTTCTCCAAGGCGGGGGTGACCGCCGACGAGCTGATCCGCCAGCTGGTGCGGGCCGAACCGCCGGGCCGCCCGGTGGTGGTGGTCTCCACCGACCGCGAGGTGGCCGACGGGGTGGCCCGCTCCGGCGCCCGGCCAGTGGCGTCCGCGATGCTGCTCAAGCGGCTTTCGCGGCTTGCGTAACTCCTGGGCCGGATGCCCGGATTGGGGCGTCGGGGTTTGAACGGTGGGTCAACTCGCCATGACTGTCCGTGGGGCGCATGTAAAGAATGAGCTTCGTGAGCGAGATTTTTCGCATCAGGATTTGAACTGATCACAAGATGGTCACTAAGGTCTGGCCTCAACCCTCTGCGTAGGTGATCACTCATCGGGAGTGGCAGCGGAGGGACCGCCAGTTCCATGCGGTCCGGGAAAGCTTCGCGGGGGAAGCCGGACGCTGCGCACGGAGCCGGGTGCCGACCCTCGGCCCGGCAGGCGGCCGGAGAGGAAGAAGGAGCTCGCCTCCGTGGCGTCCCACCGTCGTCCCAAGCAGCCGAGCCGCACCCGCGTGACCGTGCTCACCGCGACCGCCGCCGCTGCCGTCGCCCTGTCCTCGCACGCCGCTCAGGCCGACCCGAAGCCGAGCAAGGAAGAGGTCAAGGCCAAGGTCGACAAGCTGCACCACGAGGCCGAGGCCGCCACCGAGCAGTACAACCTCGCCGACGAGAAGCGCGGCAAGCTCCAGAAGGAGGCCGACGCCCTCCAGGACAAGGTGGCCCGCAGCCAGCAGGAGCTCAACGAGCTGCGCGACGCGCTCGGTTCGGTCGCCGCCGCCCAGTACCGCTCCGGCGGCATGGACCCGGCCCTTCAGCTCCTGCTCTCCTCCGACCCGGACAGCTACCTCGACCGCGCCTCGACCGCCGACGCCGTCGGCGCCAAGCAGGCCGAGGCGCTCGCCGAGATCCAGGAGAAGCAGCGCACCCTCGCCCAGGAGCGCACCGAGGCCACCGAGAAGCTCGCCGACCTCGAAGACGTCCGCAAGACCATCGGCGAGAAGAAGAAGTCCTACCAGGGCAAGCTCGCCGAGGCCCAGAAGCTCCTCAACACCCTGACCGCCGAAGAGCGGGCCAAGATGCAGGAGGAGGAGCGGCGCGCCAGCCGCGAGGCCGGCGAGCGCGCCCAGTTGCAGCAGCAGGACGACGCGGGCAAGCCCAAGGTGTCCGCCTCCGGCGTCGCCGGCGCCGCGCTGGCCGCCGCCGGCACCCAGGTCGGCAAGCCGTACGTCTCCGGCGCCGAGGGCCCCAACGCCTACGACTGCTCCGGCCTGACCCAGTGGGCCTACCGCCAGGCCGGCGTCAGCCTCACCCGCACCACCTTCACCCAGCACAACGACGGCACCAAGATCGGCCGCAGCCAACTCCAGCCCGGCGACCTGGTGTTCTTCAACAACCTGGCGCACGTGGGCCTCTACGCCGGCAACGGCCAGGTGCTGCACGCCCCCAAGCCCGGCGCCAACGTCCGCTACGAGGCGATGGAGTGGCTCGGCGACTTCCAGTTCGGCGTCCGCATCTGAGGCGTCCGCATCTGAGCCGTCCTCACCTGAGGCGTCCTGGCTCGCGGCGTCACGCGCCTGACGGCCTCCCGATGGGCGACCCCGGCGAAACCGTCCGGCGCGCCCGGCACACGCGCCCGATCGAGTGGTTCGCCGCCCCCCGAGCTGACGCCCCGCCCCGTCGGTGACCTGTGGTCTCCGGCGGGGCGGAGCCGTATCCGGCCCCGTCGGGCGCTGGCCGCGCCACCGGTGCCCGGCTACTGTCTGCCGCGCACCGCGTGCCCAGCGTGGCGAGAGCTCTCGCCGGCCGGCCCGCACGGTGCGCGTCCAGCTTTCCAGCCGAAGGGAGCGCGGTCCGTGGCGTCCCATCGCCGGTCCTCCGCTACGCCGGGGCCCAGCCGCAGTGCCCGGGTCACCGTCCTGTCCGCCGCCGCGGCCACCGCCGCCGCGGCCACCGCCGCCGCGCTCGCCGCCGCCCCGGCCGGCGCCGACCCCGTACGCCCCGCGGACGCGCCCCAGGCCCGGGTGGACGCCCTGTTCGCCGAGGCGGAGCAGGCCACCGAGGGCTTCAACGCCGCCGCCGAGCGCACCGACAAGCTGCGCTCCCGGGTCGGCGCCCTCCAGGACAACGTCGCCCGCGGCCAGGAGGACATCAACCGGATGCGGGACGTCCTCGGCCAGGTCGCCGGCGTCCAGTACCGCTCCGGCGGCATGGACCCGGCGCTGCGGCTGCTGCTGACCTCCGACCCGGACGGCTACCTCGACCGGGCCGCCGCCCTGGACCGGATGGGCGAGCAGCAGGCCGGGGTGCTCACCGAACTGGGCCGGGCGCAGCGCAAGCTCGACCAGCAGCGCGCCGAGGCCGCCCGCACCCTTGCCGACCTGGAGCGCAGCCGGGCCGCGGTCGCCGCCCACAAGCGCACCGTGGAACGCAAGCTCGCCGAGGCCCGCGCCCTGCTCGCCGCGGCGCCGAAGGACGACCGCGAGGAGGCCGGGCGGGCCTCGCGCGGTGACGGCCGCGAGGACCTGCCGCCGCTGGCCGGCGGCGTCTCCGGCCGGGCCGCCGCCGCGGTCGCCGCGGCCCGCTCCGCGGTCGGCCGGCCCTACGTCTGGGGCGCCAACGGCCCCGACGGCTTCGACTGCTCCGGCCTGATGCAGTGGTCCTACGCCCAGGCCGGCGTCGGCATCCCGCGCACCTCGCAGGGCCAGCGCGGCGCCGGCCGGCACGTCTCGCTCTCCGAGGCCCGCCCCGGCGACCTGGTCACCTACCGCGACGACGCCAGCCACGTTGCCATGTACATGGGCAACGGGCAGGTGGTGCACGCCCCCTACCCCGGCGCGCCGGTCCGCTACGACCCGGTCGGCATGATGCCCGTCTCCGCCGTCACCCGCGTCTGAGGCCGGCCGGACCACCGCTCGTACCATCGGGGGATGACCCTCTCCCGGCGGGCCGCGCTGATCGGGGCCGCCGGACTGCTCGCCGGCGGCTGCGCACCGCGTACGCCGGAAGACGGCAGCAGCGGTACGGACCCGGGCGACGGCGCCGCCGTCCGGGCCGCGATCGCCCGCCGGACCGCCCCCGTCCTGCCCGGCGTCACGCTCGCCGCATGGGCGCTGCGCCCCGCCTCCGTACACCTGGACGGCGACCGGGCGAGCGCCCGCGCCGAGCTGGCCTACCGGGTGGCCGGCTACGACACCGCCCCGGTCACCGCCGCCCGCGACCTGGAGCTGCGGCGCACCGCCGGAAGCTGGCGGGTCACCGCCGAGCGGCCCGCCCCCGGCGCCGCCGCCCAGCCCTGGGACCAGGGCCCGGTGCGGGCGGCCCGCGGCGCGCGGTCCCTGGTGCTCGCCGTCGGCCAGCTCGCCGAGAAGCCGGCCGAGGTCGCCCGGGCCGCCGACCGGGCGGTCGCCGCCGCCTCGGCCGCCTGGCCGGACCCCTGGGCGGACCGGGTCCTGGTGCTGCTGCCGCCCTCCCAGGCGGCCATGGGCGCCCTGCTGGGGCAGCCGGGCGCCGCGTACGCCGGCACCGCGGCCGTCACCACCGGGCGCACCGGCCGGAACGCGCCCGCCGACCGGGTGGTGGTCAACCCCGAGGAGTACGCCGGGCTGAGCGCGCTGGGCCGGGAGGTGGTGCTCGCCCACGAGACCGTCCACGTGGCCACCCGCCGGGCGACCACCGCCCGCACCCCGCTGTGGCTGTCCGAGGGGTTCGCCGAGTGGGCCGCCTGGCGGGGCCGGGGCCAGGACCCGCGCACCGTCGCCCCCGAGCTGGCCCGTAGCGGTCCACCCGAAGAGCTGCCCGGCGACGGCGACTTCGCCTTCGGCTCCGACCCGGCGGCGCTCGCCCGCGCCTACGAGGGCGCGCACCTGGCCTGCGCCCTGGTCGCCGAGGAGTGGGACGCCGACCGGCTGCGCGCCCTGTACCGGGCCGCAGGAGGGGCCGGCGGCCCGGCGGGCGCGCTGCGCCGGGTGCTGGGCCTGACCCCGCGGGCGTTCACCGCCCGCTGGCGGGCGTATGCCGAGCGGACGCTGCGGGGCTGAGGCCCCCGGCGTCCGGGCCGGGCGGCTACGCCCAGCGCAGCTCCCACAGCCGCCAGGAGCCGCCGCCGTCCACGAGGTACTGGGCGCCGGTGACGTCCGGACTGCTCAGCACGTACTCCTTGCGCTGCCACAGCGGCAGGACCGGCACCTCGCGGGCCACCTCGCGCTGAAGGGCGCGGAACCCGGCCTCGGCGTCCGTCCGCTGCTCGTGGCGGCGGGTGGCGGTCAGCAGGGCGTCGACGCGTCGACTGGAGAAGCGGTTGCCCAGCGCGTTGCGGGTGCCGACCAGCGGCTGGGCGAAGTTGTCCGGGTCGGGGAAGTCCGGCACCCAGCCGAAGCCGTACACGTCGTAGCGGCCGGCGTGGAGGTTCCGCTGGAAGTCCGGCCAGTCGGCGGAGAGCACCGTGACCCGGAACAGCCCGCCGGCCTCCAGCTGCCGGCGCAGCTCGGCCGCCTCCCGGGCGAGGGTCGGGCCGGAGCGGTGGCCGTAGGTCAGCTTGACCGGCGGGGCGAGGCCGGCCTCCGACAGGATGCGCGCGGCCCGCTCGCGCGAGGGGCGCGGGTACTCGTCCTGGAAGGCGTTGACATGGCCGGCGTACCCCCGGGGCACCACCGACAGCAGCGGGTCGACGGTCGACAGGTAGGGCCCGGCGGCGAGCCGCGGCCGGTCGACGAGCGCCGCCACCGCCCGGCGTACCGCGACGTCGGCGGCCGGGGAGCCGCGGCGCAGGTTGAACACCAGCATCCGGGACTCGCCGCTGCCCGCCTCGTCCACCCGGACGTCGGGGGAGCCGCCCAGCACCTCGGTGAGCAGCTTCGGCGGGAGGGCCCGGTTGACCACGTCGACCCGGCGGCGCTCCCAGGCGGCGGCCAGTTCGGCCGGGTCGTCGAAGTAGCGGATCTCCACGGGCGCGCCCCGGCGCGGGACGGCGCCCCGGTAGCGGTCGTTGGGCGCCAGCAGGATGCGCCGGCCGGGCTGGTGGTCGCGGATCAGGTACGGTCCCGTGCCGGTCGCCTGGTGGCCCGTGCGCAGGGTCCGCGCCGGGTAGTGCCGGCGGTCGACGATGGCGGCGGCCCCGGTGGCCAGCTTCAGCGGGAAGGTGGCGTCCGCGGTCGTGAGGCGGAAGGTGACCTCCGCCTCGCCCGCCTCGACCGCCCGCAGCGTGTCGAACACCGAGGCCGGTCCGACCGGGGAGGCGATGGCGCGCACCCGGTCCACGGAGAACTTCACGTCCGCGCCGGTGACCGGGCGCCCGTCGGGGAACACCAGGTCGCGGCGGAGGCGGCAGGTGTAGGTGCGCAGACCGGCCCCGGTGAACCGGCAGCTCTCGGCGGCGTCCGGGGTGGGCACGGTGGAACCGGGGGCCAGCGTCAGGAGCTTCTGGTACACGTTCTCGAACAGCGCCCAGGAGCCCGTGTCGTAGGCGCCGGCCGGGTCGAGGGAGGTGACCGTGCCCGTGGTGCCGACCACGATCGGGTCGGTCCGGGCGTCCGGCGGCCGCAGCCGCCAGGCCAGGGCGCCGGCCGCGAGTAACGCCGTGCACAGCAGGATGGCGGCGGGTCGCGAGAACCGCATGGTGCTGTCCTTTCGAGGGCAGGGGCCGCCCGCCGGACGATCCGGCGGACGGCCCCTGGCTCCGGGGGAGCGGTGCCCGGTCGGTTCAGTTGGTGTTGAGGGTCAGGCCGTAGTAGCGCAGCGTGTCGTCCAGCGGCTGGAAGTACGAGGAGCCGCGGGAGTTGACACCGCCGGTGCACTTCTGGCCGATGGGCCCGCCGGAGGTCATGCCCTGCGCCTGGTTGCCGGAGATGTAGGCCCCGCCGCTGTCACCGCCCTCGGTGCACACGCTGGAGCTGGCCAGGCCGCTGACCACGGTGTCCGGGCCGCCGTTCTGGTCCTTGTAGGTGACCGAGATGTTGTACGAGCCGACGGTGCCGCAGGTCCACTTGGTGGTCTGGCCCGACTTGCACAGCGCCGCGCCCGAGGCGGCCCGGCTGCTGCCCCGCACGGCGACGCTGCCGCCGTTGCCCCAGGTGCCGACGGCGGTGGCGATGGAGTTGCCCGAGTCGAGCGCGGCGATGCCCATGTCGACGCTGCGGGTGCCGACGGCGAAGCGGGTGTTCGTGCCCTTGGCGAAGCGGGTGCCGTCGTACTTCAGCACCGGCAGGTCCTCGATGCAGTGCCCGGCGGTGACCAGGTACTGCTTGCCGTTGCGGTCCTTCGCCCCGTAGCCCACGGAGCACAGGTAGCCGTTGAAGGTCATCTGGCTGCCCGGGTAGATCACGGCCTGCGGGGCGAGCTGCTCCTGGCCGCGGACCACCTTGACCGCCGCGCCGTGCTTGGCGGCCTCGGCCAGGAACGCCCTGGCGGCGGCGCCCTTGTCACTGCTGACCTCGACGGTCACGGTGTCCGAGGCGAGGTCCACGCCCCAGGACGCGACGCCGGACGGCACGCGCTTGGCGGCGAGCGCGTCCAGCTTCGCCTTGATCTGCTCCAGTTCGCCCTCGCCGCGGGCGGGCACCCGGGCGTCCAGGCCGGCCCGCTCGATACGGGCGGCGCCGACCGCGTCGGGCGCGTTGACGGTCAGCTCGCCGGCGGACGAGAAGAAGGCGCCGTCGGTGGCTATGCCCTGCTCCGCCAGGCCCGCCAGTCTGCGCTGCTGCGCGTCCTGCCGGTCCAGCCGCCGGACGGCGGCGGCCTCGCTGACGCCGAGCGAGCCGGCGAGCGCCGTCACCATCTCCGGCTGGTAGCGCGGGGCGGACTCGCCGGCGGCTGCCGCCGGGGCTCCGGTCACGGCCGACACCGAGAGCACCGCCGCGGCGGAGACGGCGAGGGCGTACTTACGCGAAATGCGCACAGGTCTTCCTTCCGATATCAGGCGCCGGGCCGTGCGGGGATACCGGAGATGAGGCGTACGGAATTCACGGCCTTTTCCGGTGCACTGCCCTTGCCTGGCGTCGAGAGTGGGGGATTCGACGCGCCATGAGTGTTGACGTGCGGCTGACGGCCGGACAAGAGGTCGCGGGGCAGCCGTTTTTCACAGAACTCCCGACAACTGTTGAGGGAGCCGCCGCCGCACGGCCTCAACAGTTCTCGCCGAATTCTGTAAAGAAGCCGCGGGGCCGATTGCTTGTCCCGGCCGGTCCGGTCGAGCAGGATGGGCGGTGCGGCGGCGGACCCCCGGGTCCGCGCCGTGGAGCCGGAGGCACCCCCTCGGCCTTCCGGGGCCGGGCGTGTCCACCGAGCGCATCGCACCCGCGGGTGCGATGCGACCCCCCACCCTCCACTCCGTGGACACTCCGCTCACGCGGGTTGGGAGCCCGGTCGTGCTCACACGCCGGGCTCCCACGCCATCCCGTAGACCCCCGGTCCGCACCGGGAGACGAACACATGGGCGCTGTGCGAGCGGTCCAGCACCACCGGCTGCTGGTCGCGCTTCGGGGAGCCGATCTGCTCGCGGACGTACCGCCGGCAGCGCGAGGGCAGCGCCCCGGGATGGAAGAAGACGTGCTGGAGGTAGTCGTGCAGGCCGTTGGACGTCCGGCGCTCGTAGTGCGCGGCCGGCGCCCGTGACGGGCTCACCTCCACCGCGTAACCCACCACCGCCGTCTCCATCCTGGCCAGCGGACGGCCGAACCGGATGTCGAGCGCCATCGCGTTCAGCCTCGGCACGTGGGTGGCCTCGTGCAACTGCCCGCAGGTGACCCGCACATCGAGCGGCTCGGCCTCCTCGTCGTCGAAGCCCAGCACGAACCGGACCCGGTCGACCCCGGAATCGCCGGCCCGCAGCACGACGGTGGCGGCCAGCGAGCCGAGCCGCCCGCTCTCGCCGACGGTCACCGTGTCGTGGATGACGAGCGGGGTGAGGCTCCGGTTGAAGTCGTGGAAGTCCTCCGCTCCGATGAGCTGCTCGGCCACCGAACCCTCACCGAAGACCCTCCGCGCGGCGTCCTCGCCGCGCACCGGGGAGACCCGGCCGCGCGGCCGGCGCGGCCCCAGCAGCGAGCGCAGCGCCCCGCCCGGCAGGTCGAGGATCTCCTCCAGGGCGTCCACCGCGTGCAGCGACCGCGCCCGTTCGGGCTGGCTGCGCCCGCGCTGCCAGTGGCTCAGGGTGGCCTGGCTGATGGTGATCCCGCGGGCCTTCAGCCGCTCGCTCACCCGCTCCAGCGACAGCCCGCGGCGGCTCAGCGCCTCCCGCAGCGCCGCCGGGAAATCGCCCGCGGCCTCGGTCGTGTTCGGCATGACCCCTCCCGGTCCCAGCACCGTCTCGGCGGGCGCCCGGCCGGCCCCGCGTACTGGTTGACCGCCGGACGGGCCGCGGATAACACTTCCCGGACTGATCCGAGCGATGTGAGCGTGACGTGAACGGCGTGGACGGCACCGATGTGGTGGTCAAGGCACGAAGCGGCGACCCGGCGGCCCGCGAGGAACTGGTCGCCCGGTGCCTCCCGCTGGTCTACGACGTGGTCGGGCGGGCGCTGAACGGCCATCCGGACGTGGACGACGTGGTGCAGGAGACCATGCTCCGGGCGCTGTCCGGGCTGGGCGCGCTGCGCGACCCGGCCCGCTTCCGGTCCTGGCTCATCGCCATCGCCATGAACCAGGTCCGCAGCCGCTGGGCCGCCCTCGGCCACCGGCCCGCCGCCCTGGCCGACACCGACGAACCCGCCGACCGGGCCGCCGACTTCGTCGACCTCACCATCCTGCGCCTGGAGCTCTCCGGCCAGCGGCGGGAGACCGCCGAGGCGACCCGCTGGCTGGACGACTCCCAGCGGGAGGTGCTGTCGGTGTGGTGGCTGGAGGCGGCCGGCCGCCTCACCCGCGCCGAACTGGCCGAGGCGCTCGGACTGACCCCGCAGCACGCGGCCGTCCGCGTGCAGCGGGTCAAGAACCAGCTCGACGTGGCCCGGGCCGTCGTCCGGGCCCTGGCCGCCGACCCCCGCTGCCCGGCACTGGACTGGCTGCTGGCCGACTGGGACGGCGTGCCCACCCCGCTGTGGCGCAAGCGCGTCGCCCGCCATCTGACCGACTGCGCGGGCTGCTCGGCCGGCAGCGCGGGCCTGCTCCCGCCCGAGGGCCTGCTCTCCGGCCTCGCCCTGGTCGTGCCGTGGTACGACGGCGGGCGGCACGCCGCCGAGGCCCTGGCCCAGGCGGCGGCCCAGGCCGCCGCCGCCCCCGCCGCGACGACCTCGGCCACCGCGGCCTCCGGCGCCGCGTCCGGCGGTACCGCGTCCGCCGGTGCATCCTCCGCCGGTGGGACGGTCGGCTTCTCCACGGCCAAGGCGGGCGGGCTGATAGCCGGCGGGGCGGCGGCCGCC
>NZ_PVLV01000729.1 GCF_002982015.1 Streptomyces solincola | reverse complement strand
GAACGCGACGGCACCGTCCGCATCGCCCTCCTCCCCACCCAGGCCGAAGAACTCGACTGGCTCGCCGACTCCATCGCCCACCTCGTCCGCACCGGCAAGGAACCAGGCCAGATCGCCGTCCTCGCCCGCACCGCCACCGACTTCCCCGACATCCAGGCCGCCCTCGTCGCCCGCGACGTCCCCGTCGAAGTCGTCGGCCTCTCCGGACTCCTCCACCTCCCCGAGATCGCCGACCTCGTCGCCGTCTGCGAAGTCCTCCAGGACCCCGGCGCCAACGCCCCGCTCGTCCGGCTCCTCACCGGCCCCCGCTGGCGCATCGGCCCCCGCGACCTCGCCCTCCTCGGCCGCCGCGCCCGACTCCTCGTGCACCGCCACACCCCCGACGCCGACACCAGCACCGACCAGCGCCTCGCCGCCGCCGTCGAAGGCGTCGACCCCGCCGAAGTCATCTCCCTCGCCGACGCCCTCGACACCTTCCTCGAACCCGCCGGCCAAGACGACCACCTGCCCTTCTCCGCCGAAGCCCGCATCCGCTACGCCCGGCTCGCCACCGAACTGCGCGAACTGCGCCGCGCCCTCGCCGACCCCCTGATGGACGTCCTGCACCGCGTCCTCGCCACCACCGGCCTCGAAGTCGAACTCTCCGCCTCCCCGCACGCCCTCGCCGCCCGCCGCCGCGAAACCCTCTCCCACTTCCTCGACATCGCCGCCCGCTTCGCCGCCCTCGACGGCGAAGCCACCCTCCTCGCCTTCCTCGGCTTCCTCCGCACCGCCGCCCAGTACGAAAAGGGCCTCGACAACGCCCTGCCCGGCGGCGAGAACACCGTCAAAGTGCTCACCGCCCACAAATCCAAGGGCCTCGAATGGGACGTCGTCGCCGTCCCCGGCCTAGTCGGCGGACAGTTCCCCAGCAGCCGCGCCCGCGAATCCTGGACCGCCCAGGGCAAGGTCCTCCCGCACGCCCTGCGCGGCGACGCCCCCACCCTGCCCGCCCTCGACACCATCGACGCCCGCTCCCTCAAAGCC
>NZ_PVLV01000728.1 GCF_002982015.1 Streptomyces solincola | reverse complement strand
GAGACAGCCCCCGCACGCCCCAACCCCCCACTCGAACCTTCCTGTTGTGTGCGTCCGTGCCGAGGAGCCGATGAGATGGCGAACTTCTCCAAGTCCAGCGTGCCGCAGTTCGCGGTGGAGGTGTACCAGAACGAGTACCTGCCGGAGGGCGGGCAGGAGGTCAACGCGATCGTCACGGTCACCGCGACCGGCGGCGGGACCACCGGCGGGGTGCCGCTGACCGGCGCGGGCGCCTCCCCGGCGTCCATACCCGTGCGGGACGCGGCCGCCGGCCGGGCCCCGGCCGCCGCGGTCGTGGTCATGGTCGACTGCTCCGGGTCGATGGACTACCCGCCGACCAAGATGCGCAACGCCCGCGACGCCACCGCCGCCGCGATCGACACCCTGCGGGACGGGACGGAGTTCTCGGTGGTGTCCGGCACCCACGGGGCACAGGAGGTGTATCCGGGCGGCGGACGGCTGGCGGTGGCGAGCGACCACACCCGCGCCGAGGCCAGGCGGCGGCTCCGCCGGGTCACCGCCGGCGGCGGCACCGCGATCGGGGCCTGGCTGAAGCTGACCGACCGGCTGCTGGCCTCCTCCGACGCCCCGATCCGGCACGCGATCCTGCTCACCGACGGCCGCAACGAGCACGAGAGCGCCGACGACCTGCGGGCCGCGCTGGACGCCTGCGCCGGCCGCTTCACCTGCGACGCCCGGGGCGTGGGCACCGACTGGGAGGTCAAGGAGGTCACCGGGATCGCCTCGGCGCTGCTCGGCACGGCCGACATCGTCGCCGACCCGGGGGACCTGGCCGCGGACTTCACGCGGATGATGGAGACCGCCATGGGCAAGGAGGTCGCCGACGTCTCCCTGCGGCTGTGGACGCCGGTCGGCACCGAGGTGCTGTTCGTCAAGCAGGTCGCGCCGTCCGTCGAGGACCTCACCGACCGCCGCGGCGAGGCCGGTCCGCGCGCGGGCGACTACCCGACCGGTTCCTGGGGCGACGAGTCCCGCGACTACCACGTGTGCGTACGGGTGCCGGTGGCCGCGATCGGCCGGGAGATGCTGGCCGCCCGGGTCTCGCTGGTGCTGCCGGACCCCGCCGGGGCGGGCGGCGCCCCGCAGGTGCTGTCGCAGGGCCTGGTCCGCGCGGTGTGGACGGACGACATGGCGGCCTCCACCTCGATCAACCCGCAGGTGGCGCACTACACCGGGCAGGCCGAGCTGGCCCAGGTCATCCAGCAGGGCCTGGACGCCCGCAAGCTGGGCGACTTCGACGGGGCGACGGCGAAACTGGGCCGCGCGGTGCAGCTCGCGGCCGCCTCCGGCAACGGCGATACCGCCAGGCTGCTGGCGAAGGTGGTGGACGTGGTCGACGCCGCGACGGGTACTGTGCGACTCAAAGCGAAGGTTGCCGAAGCGGACGAGATGACACTCGAAACCCGCTCGACCAAAACCGTTCGCGTCAAGAACACGAACCGGTAGCGAGCGGTCCGCCGGTCGCCGACGAACTGCGGCCTGCGGGCCGGACGAAGAGAGGGGGAAGCGCCGACATGCCGACCTGCCCGAACGGACACCAGTCGGGTTCCGACGACTGGTGCGAGGTCTGCGGCCACCGCATGACCGGGGCGGGCGCGCCTGCGGGTGCCGTCCCCCCGCCGCCTCCCCCGCCCGGCTACGGCTACCC
>NZ_PVLV01000727.1 GCF_002982015.1 Streptomyces solincola | reverse complement strand
CAGGCGTACGGCGGGGGTGCGGGCGGCGGGGGTGCGCGCCGCCGGGAGGGTGCTCATGCCCGCGGCTCCCGCGGCGGTGCGTTGACGGCCTTGCGCAGGGCGCGCTCGATCCGGTCGGCCACGCCCTTGGCCTCATGGCCGAGCCCGGCCTGCGCGGGGGCGGTGGCCCGCCCGGGGGCCATCGCCTCGGCGGCGGGCTGCGGCTCGGCCACCGCGCGCCCGTCGGCGAAGCCGGACACCGCGTACACCACCACGGGCGCGTCGGTCAGGACGCTGACCCGCCAGCTCGCCCGCTGCGGGTCGCCGAAGGAGGCGGCCGCGGTGCCGGGGGCGGGCAGCGCCCGGGGCATCAGGTCGGCGCGGCGGTCCAGTCCTTCGCCGGCGAACCGGTCGCGCAGCGCGGCCATGCCGGTCCGGTCGCCGTCGGTGAAGACCATGCCGACGGTGGTGACGCTGGAGGCGGTGGCCTCCCGGTAGGTGGCGCGCACCACCCGTGCGCAGCCGACCGGTCGCAGCACCCGGGTCAGCAGCGGGTCCAGGGCGTCGGCGCACGGGCCGTCGGGGGCCACGGCGATCCGGGTCCAGTTGCGGTCGGCCCGGCCGGGCCCGGCGCCGGAGCCCTTGAGGGTGCGCGGGAAGAGGGCGTCCACCGGCACGCTGTGCCACAGCTTCCCGGCCTCGGTCCAGCGGTCGGCGACCGGCGGGGCCTCCGGCCGGGCCGCGATCCAGGCTCCGGCGGCCGCGCCGCCGGTGAGGCCGAGTCCGAGCACCAGGCAGGCCAGCGCGGCGACGGTGCGGCCGGGCCGCCGCGCCGGCACCGGCCGCAGCCGGACGGTGCTCTCGGCGGGCGTCTCGGGCCCCGGGGCGAACCGGGGCCGCGGCGGGGCGTGCGCCGCCGGGCGCTCCCCGCCGGCGAAGGGCGCGCGGGGCGGGGGGAAGCCCGCCGGGCGCGGTTGCGCGGGCGGTCCGGCCGGGGCGGCGGGCCCGCCGGTGAGGTCCACCGCGCCGACCGGCCGCCGCCGGGCCGCCGGTAGCGGGGCCGATGCCAGGGTCGCGGGGGCCGGCCGCGTCGGCGGGGG
>NZ_PVLV01000726.1 GCF_002982015.1 Streptomyces solincola | reverse complement strand
GTCTGCCAGGTGGTGGGGGCGGTGCCGGAGGTGCGGGGACCGGACGGGCGGTCGCCGTGCGCGGGCACGTCCGCGCGTACCTCCGCGCGGGTGTCCGTACGGGAGGACGGGCGCGTGGCGGCCGGGGGGACGGCGCCGGTGCGGGCGCCGGCCCTCGGCGCGCCGCCGTTCGACGCGTCGGCGTCGGATGCGCCGGCGCCGTGCGCGCCGGCGTGCGGGACACCGCCGTCCAGTGCGTCGGCGTTCAGGACGTCGTGGAGTACGCGGCGGACCGCCAGGCGTATCGCCGCGACCGCTGGATGGGGACCCATGTCCGGTGCCCTTCGTGTGGGGTTGGGGGAAGCCTCGGTGCCTCGGTGGAGTGCCTCGGCCACGTGCTAACGGCCGGGACGGGGGGTTCGGTCACTCATGCGCCGCTCCGTTCTCCGGTCCCGTATGGTGACGGAGAGTGCGTCGATGGTGACAGAACTGGGCCTTTCCCCCGAGGATCGCACGCCTACCCGCTCCTCACGGTCCCTCGGACGGGTGATTGGAAGGGCGTGAACCTGCCGTCGCGATCCCCGTCGCGGCGCGCCCGCACGCCCCCCTTCCGTCCGCTTCCGCCTGCTGCCGACCGCTCACTCGGACTTGCGGTGCACCCGGGCGACCCAGTCGGCCGGGGAGGCGATCTCGGCCTTGGTGGGCAGGGTGTTGGGCGAGGTCCACACGCGGTTGAAGCCGTCCATGCCGACCTGCTGGACCACCGCGCTGACGAACCGCTCGCCGTCCCGGTACTGGCGCAGCTTGGCGTCCAGTCCGAGCAGCTTGCGCAGGGCGAGGTCGAGCCGCGAGGCGCCGCGCTGGCGGCGCTGCTGGAACTTCTCGCGGATCTCGGCGACCGAGGGGACGACCTGGGGGCCGACGCCGTCCATCACGAAGTCGGCGTGGCCCTCCAGCAGGGACATCACGGCGGTGAGCCGGCCGAGCACCTCGCGCTGCTCGGGGGTCTGCACCAGCTCCACCAGGGAGCGGCCGTCCTCGTCCCGCTCGCCCTCGGGCCGGGCCCCGGCCAGCGCCTGGGCGGCCTCCCGCAGCCGCTCCAGCACCGTGACCGGGTCCATGTCGGTGGCGGCCAGGAAGGACTGGATCTCGTTCCGCAGGTGGTCGCGGAGCCAGGGCACGCCCGCGAACTGGGTGCGGTGGGTCTCCTCGTGCAGGCAGACCCAGAGCCGGAAGTCGTGGGGGTCGACGTCGAGTTCCCGCTCGACGTGCACGATGTTGGGCGCGACCAGCAGCAGCCGGCCGCCGCCGGTGGCGCCGGCGGGCAGTTCGCGGCTGGCGGGGGCGAAGGTCTCGTACTGGCCGAGGACGCGGGAGGCGAGGAACGACAGCAGCATGCCGAGCTCGACGCCGGTGACCTTGCCGCCGACCGCGCCGAGTACCGCGCCGCCGGGGGTGCCGGAGCGGCGTTCGCGCATCTTCTCCAGGAGCGGGCTGAGCAGTTCGCGGAAGCCGGCGACGTTCGCCTTGACCCAGCCGGCCCGGTCGACGACCAGGACGGGGGTGTCCTCCGGTTCGTGCCCGTCGGGGATCATCCGGGTGAAGGCCCGGACGTGCTCCTCGGACGCCTTGGCGTGCCGCCGCAGTTCGGCGACGACCTCGCGCGCCTCGTCGCGGCTCACCTCTGGCCCGGGGCGTACCAGCCGGGTCGCGGTCGCGACCGCGAGGTTCCAGTCGACCATCTCGGCACCACCGATGCTCGTCATGCGTCAACCGTACGTGCTCGGCCGCGATCCGGGAGGGGTGGGACGAGGACCTCCGCGGCGGGATGTCAGCGGGTCAGGGCGGCGGCCAGGTCGTCCAGGGCGCGCTGGGCGGCGTCCGGGGCGGGGGTGCCGTCGGCCAGGAAGGCGAAGACGAGCAGGCGGCCGTCCGGGGTGGCGACGGCGCCGGCCTCGTCCGCGCCAAGACCGGCACCCTCACCGGCGTCAACGCCCTCGCCGGCGCCG
>NZ_PVLV01000725.1 GCF_002982015.1 Streptomyces solincola | reverse complement strand
CGGGCGGCGCGGTGATGCAGGCCGTCTGCTCCGGGGTGAACGGGATGCCGAGGAGCTCCTTGAGCTGCTCGGGGTCGGTGAGGCGTGTGGTCACGGTCATCGAGGCTAGCGGGCGCCACTGACAGCGCCGCCCGGTCACCGGTCGGCGCCGTTTGCGTCACTCGACGATCTGGTGGCCTTCGGGGCGGGCGCTGCAACTTGCCCGGAAGGAGCAGCGGGCGCAGTGCTGGCCGGCGGTGGGGGTGAAGCGTTCGTCCAGGACGCGGCCTGCGGCGGTGGCAAGGAGGTCGCCGACCCACTCGCCGTCGGCTCCCTCGGGGGGCGGCTGCTGCTGGACGCGGGGCAGCGTGTCGCCGCCTTCGGTCTTGGGGGCGGCCTGGCGGAGGTGGACGAGTTCCGCGCCGCCCGGTTCGGGGCGGTGGCCGTCGAAGACGTCGTCGAGCGCCCCTTCGCGTACCGCGAGCTGGTAGACGGCGAGCTGCGGGTGGCGGGCGACCTCGCCCTTGGTGGGCGCGGCTTTGCCGGTCTTGAAGTCGACGACGTAGGCGCGGCCCTGTTCGTCGGTCTCGACGCGGTCCATGGAGCCGCGGATGCGGACCTGGTAGTCGCCGGCGTCCAGGGTGACATCGAAGTCGTGCTCGGTGGCGGCGGGGTGGCGGCCGCCGCGGTCGGTGACGTGCCAGCGCAGGAAGCGTTCGAGGGCGGCGCGGGCCTGCTGCTTCTCCTGTACGGATTTCCAGGGGGCGTCGAAGGCGAGGGCGTCCCAGACGGAGTCGAGCCGTTCCATGAGGACGTCGAGGTCGGCGGGGGTGCGGCCGGAGGCGACCTCGTCGGCGAGGACGTGGACGACGTTGCCGAAGCCCTGGGCGGCGGTGGCGGGGGCGTCGGCCTTGACCTCCCGGCCGAGGAACCACTGGAGGGCGCAGGTGTTGGCGAGCTGGTCCAGGGCGCTGCCGGAGAGGGCGACGGGCCGGTCGCGGTCGCGCAGCGGCACGGTGGAGTGCGTCGGCTCGTACAGCCCCCACCAGCGGTGCGGGTGGGCGGCGGGGACGAGTGCCTGGCCTTCGTCGTCGGTGAGGGCGGCGAGCCGGGCGAGCCGGCGGGCGGCGGCCTCGCGCAGCGCGGGTGAGGCGGCGGGGTCGACGGTGGTGGCGCGCAGTTCGGCGACGAGGGCGGCGACGGCGAGGGGGCGGCGGGGCCGGCCGGTGACGTCCTTGGGTTCGGCGCCGAGTTCGGCCAGCAGCCGGGAGGGCTGGTCGCCGTCCTCGGCGGGGGCCTTGACGGCGGTGACGACGAGCCGGTCGCGGGCGCGGGTGGCGGCGACGTAGAACAGCCGGCGTTCCTCGGCGAGCAGCGCGCCGGGGGTGAGGGGTTCGGCGAGGCCGTCGCGGCCGATGCGGTCGGCTTCCAGCAGGGAGCCGCGGCGGCGCAGGTCGGGCCAGAGTCCTTCCTGTACGCCGGCGACGACGACGAGGCTCCACTCCAGGCCCTTGGAGCGGTGCGCGGTCATCAGCCGTACGGCGTCGGGGCGGACGACGCGCTTGGCGAGGGTGTCGGCGGCGATGTCCTGGGCGTCGACCTCTTCGAGGAAGTTCAGCGCGCCGCGGCCGCCGGTGCGCTCCTCGGCTCGGGCGGCGGTGTCGAACAGGGCGCACACCGCGTCCAGGTCGCGGTCGGCGTTGCGGCCGGCGGCGCCGCCGCGCAGGGCCGCTCGCTGGAGCCGGCCGGGCCAGGGGGTGCCGTTCCACAGCATCCACAGCGCTTCTTCGGGGGTGCCGCCGGCGGCGAGGAGCGCGCGGGTGTCGCGCAGGAGCGCGCCGAGCCGCTGCGCGCCGCGGGCGTACGCGGGGTCGTGCGCGGTGAGCCGTTCGGGCTCGGCGAGTGCGCGGGCCAGGAGGGTGTCGGACGGCGGCGGGAGGGTGTTGCCGGCGGCGCGTTCCTCGTCGCGCAGGGCGCGGCCGAGCCGGCGCAGGTCGGCGGCGTCCATCCCCCCGAGGGGGGAGGCGAGCAGGGTGAGGGCGGTCTCGGCGTCCAGCCAGGCGGGTGGCGGTTCGTCCTGGGCCGCGGGAGCGCCGCGGTCCTCGCCGGCCGGGACGGTGTCGGGCGCGCGGCCTTCGGCTGCTTCACCGGCAGCGGCGGCAGTGTCCGTGCGGTCTCCGGCTGCCTCGCCGGCCGCAGGGGGGCCGTCCGCGCGGCCTCCGCCCGTTTCACCGGCGGCGGCGTCCGCGCGCTCCTCGCCTGCTTCACCGGCCGCAGGGGGGCCGTCCGCGCGGGTGGCGGCGGCGCGCAGGGCGGTCAGCAGGGGGGTGACGGCTGGTTCGTAACGCAGGGCGAGGTCGTTGCCGTCGACCTCCAGTGGGACGCCGGCCGAGGTCAGGGCGCGCCGGACGGCGGGGATCGTGCGGCCGCCGGCGCGGACGAGCACGGCCATCTCCCGCCACGGCACGCCGTCCTCCAGATGGGCGCGGCGCAGGATGTCGGCGATGTTGTCCAGCTCGGTGGAGGCGGTCGGGTAGGTGTACGCCTCCACGCGCCCGCCCTCGCGGACGGCGGCCGGCTCCCGGTGGGCGCGGACCTTGTCGGCGGGCAGCCTGGGCAGCGGCATCCGGGCGGTGAGCCGCCGGGTGGCGTCGAGCAGGGCGGCGCCGGAGCGGCGGGAGGCGCGCAGCACGGCGACCGGGGCGGGACGGCCGTCGGCGCGCGGGAAGGCGTCGGGGAAGTCGAGGATGCCGCCCACGTCCGCGCCCCGGAAGGCGTAGATCGACTGGTCGGGGTCCCCGAACGCGTACACCGTCCGTCCGCCGCCGGCGAGCGCCCGCAGCAGCCGCACCTGCGCGGGGTCGGTGTCCTGGTACTCGTCGACGAAGACGGCGTCGTACGGCGGGAGGGCGACCCGGTCGGCGAGGAGCACGGCCCGGTGGACCAGCTCGGCGTAGTCGAGGACGCCCTGCATGTCGAGGACGTCGAGGTACTCGGCGAGGAAGTCGGCGGCCGCCGACCAGTCGGGGCGGCCGGTGCGGGCGGCGAAGTCGGCCAGTGCGCGGGGGCCGAGGCCCAGCTCCCGGGAGCGGGCGAGGACGGCGCGCACCTCGTCGGCGAAGCCGCGGGTGGTCAGGCAGGCGCGCAGGTCGTCGGGCCAGCGAACACGGAGATGGCCTCGCTGCTCCAGGTCGAGCTGGCCGGCGAGCAGCTCGCGTACGGCGAGGTCCTGCTCGGGGCCGGACAGCAGGCGCAGCGGTTCGGAGAACAGGTCGGCGTCCTGGTGGGCGCGGATCAGGGCGTAGCAGTAGGAGTGGAAGGTGGTGGCCTGCGGGGCGGGTGCGCCGCCGAGCCGGGCGGCCATCCGGTCGCGCAGCTCGACGGCGGCCTTGCGGCTGAAGGTGAGGACGAGCAGGCGTTCGGGGTCGGCGCCCTGGGCGACGCGGGCGGCGACGGCCTCCACCAGGGTGGTGGTCTTCCCGGTGCCGGGCCCGGCCAGCACCAGCAGCGGTCCGTCCTCGTGGTCAACCACGGCCCGCTGGGAGGCGTCCAGCTCAGGGGGGCTGGGGGCGGCCGGCGGGGTCCGCACCAGGCGGTACGGGCCCGCGGCCCGCCCGCGGTACGGCGTACGGCCGGTGGTGGTCGGA
>NZ_PVLV01000724.1 GCF_002982015.1 Streptomyces solincola | reverse complement strand
GGGTGGTGCGGGGGCGCGCTCATGGCGGCGGGTCCTTTCTGCTGCGGAGGAGCGGACGCGGACGGCCGGTCAGGAACCGACCGAGACGGTGGTCAGGTCGAGGAACCAGGACTGCGGCTGCACCAGCCCCTTCACCTGCGGGGCGAGCGCGCGCGGGTTGCGGTCGTTGACCACGAACAGCCAGGGCGCGTCCTCCGTGACCAGCTTCAGCGCCTCCCGGTAGTCGGCCCGGCGCCGCTCCCGGTCGGGCGACGCGGACGCCGAGGCCAGCAGCGCGTCGACCTTCTTGTTGCCGTAGCCGCCGGTCCAGAACGGGCTGTCGCTGCCGACGAACAGCGGCAGCAGCGCCTCGGACTGGAAGAGCGTGGTGGACTGGGCGACGGCCTGCGAGCCGAGCGCCACCCTGCCGTCGGCCTCCGCGCTGATCAGCGTCGTCCAGTCGGTGGTGCGGATCTCCGCCCTGATCCCGACCGCGGCCAGGTCGCGCTGGACGGCCTCGGCGATCGGCACCGGCAGGAGGTTGCCCGAGCCGCCGGTCGGCACGGTCACCGAGGTGGCGAAGCCCTTGCCGTACCCGGCCTCGGCGAGCAGTCTCCTCGCCTTGGCCGGGTCGTAGGTGTACGTGTCGCCGCCCTTGTCGTACGCGAACGTGGCCCGGGGCGCGGCCTGGTGGGCCGGGTCGGCGGTGCCGTGCAGCAGGTTCTCCGCGATGGCCTCGCGGTTGACGGCGTAGTTGGCCGCGCGCCGCACCCGGGCGTCCTTCCAGGGGCCCTTCTCGGTGTCCAGGATCCAGTACCACAGGTGGTCGTAGCCGTTGGTGGCGATGGTCGCCCCGTCGGCGCGCAGCGAGGCGATGTCGTCGGGGTGGGGGTACTCGATCCAGTTCACGTCGCCCGAGCGCAGCGCGGCGGTGCGGGCGGCGGCGTCCGGCAGCGCGGTCACCACCAGCCTGTCCAGCTTCGGCGCGCCCCGCCAGTAGGCCCGGTTGGCCTTCAGCTCGACGCGCTGCCCCTCCCGCTGGGACACGAAGGAGAACGGACCGGTGCCGACCGGCTTGCGGGCGAAGTCCTTGGTGCCGGTCTTCTCGATCGCGGTGGGGCTGGCGATCAGCACATGGGCCAGGTCCTCGGGGAAGTGCCCGTTCGGCTCGGCGGTGACGAGCTCCACCCGGTCCGCGCCGAGCGCCCGGTAGCTCTCGATCCCGCCCGCGTACTCGCCGGCGGCCGCGCCGAGCGCCTCGGTGAAGTGCGGGCTCTTCTCGTTCAGGTAGCGGTCGAGGTTGAAGACGACCGCGTCCGCGTCGAACGGCGTGCCGTCCTGGAAGTCGACGCCCGCGCGGAGCTGGAAGGTCCAGGTGCGGCGGTCCTCCGCGACCTTCCAGGAGGTGGCGAGCGCCCCGGTGATCTCCGGTGGCGCGTCCCTTCTGGACAGGTCGTAGCGGGTCAGGCCCTCGTAGATCTGGAAGCTGACCAGGCGCTTGCCCTCGAAGCCGGCGCCGCCGATCACGGTGTCGGTGTTGGGCAGCTTCCCGGTGGCGCCGATGACCAGGGTGCCGCCCCGGGCCGCGCCGTCCGGGCCCGCCGGGCCCGAGGGGGCGCAGCCGGCGGCGGCGAGCAGGAGTGCGGCGGCGGCCGCCAGGGCGGTCGGACGGGTGGTGCGTCGGCGGTGCGTCATGGTGGTTCCTCGGTGCTCGGCGGGGACGAAGGGGCGGTCACGGGGACGGAAGGGGCA
>NZ_PVLV01000723.1 GCF_002982015.1 Streptomyces solincola | reverse complement strand
CAGGTCCGCCGAGCGCACCCACAGCGCGGTCAGCGCGCTGACCGCGCTGTGGGTGCGCTCGGCGGACCTGGTGACCGCGCCGATCGGGGTGCCGATCGCGTTCGTCGCGGGTGTGCTGCCGATCTCCGGCGGGGGCGGCTTCGGCGGGCGGACGATGGCGGTGGTGACCGCGCTGGCGGTGCACGCCGGCTGGCTGTACGGGGGGACGCTGGTCGCCGGGGTCATCGCCTCCGTACGGAAGGTGCGGGAGATGGGGCGTCGGAGGCAGCGGACGGCGAGGGCCTCCGCCGCCCCCGAGGCGGCGAGCGCGCGGGCCGCTCAGCGCTGAGCGGGGCCGCCGTCCTGCGCGGCCGCGGCGGCGGCCATGGCGGCGCCGACGATGCCGGCGTTGTTCTGGAGCTGGGCGGGGACGACCTCGGCCCGGATGCCGTGGATCAGGGGCAGGAACTTGTCGGCCTTGCGGCTCACTCCGCCGCCGATCACGAACAGCTCGGGTGAGAAGAGCATCTCCAGGTGGGCCAGGTACTTCTGCACCCGGTGCGCCCACTCCTCCCAGCTCAGGTCCTTGTCTTCCTTGGCCTTGGTGGAGGCGCGCTTCTCGGCCTCGTGGCCGTGCAGCTCCAGGTGGCCCAGCTCGGTGTTGGGCACGAGCCTGCCGCCGGTGAACAGGGCGCTGCCGATGCCGGTGCCGAAGGTGAGCACCGCCACCAGCCCCTTGCGGTCGCGCCCGGCGCCGAACTGCACCTCGGCCACGCCGGCGGCGTCGGCGTCGTTGAGGACGGTCACCGGGACGCCGCCGAGCCGGTCGGCGAGCAGCGCGGCGGCGTCCACACCGATCCAGCTCTTGTCGACGTTGGCCGCGGTCTGGATGGTGGAGCCGGTGACGACGCCGGGGAAGGTCACGCCGATCGGTCCCGACCAGCCGAAATGGGAGACGACCTCCGCGACGCCGTCGGCGACGCCCTCGGGCGCCGCCGGGTGCGGGGTCAGTACCTTGTGCCGCGGCTCGGCCAAGTCGCCGCGGGCCAGGTCCACGGGGGCGCCCTTGATGCCCGAACCGCCGATGTCCACTCCGAAGACGTTCATGGGGATCACGTTACGGGGCGGGGCGGGCGCGGGACGGACGGTCGCGGATCAGGGGGCGGCGCGGTCGTGGATCAGGTGGCGGGGCGGTCGCCGGCGGAGAGGGCGGCGGCCTCGGCGCGCAGGTCGCGGCGGAGCTCCTTGGGGAGGGAGAAGGTGATGGACTCCTCGGCGGCCTTGACCAGCTCCACGTCGGCGTAGCCGCGCTGGGAGAGCCATTCGAGGACGCCCTCGACCAGGACGTCGGGCACGGAGGCGCCGGAGGTGACGCCGACCGTGGACACGCCCTCCAGCCAGGCCTCGTCGATCTCGTCGGCGAAGTCCACCAGATGGGCGTCGCGGGCGCCGGCGCCCAGGGCGACCTCGACCAGGCGGACGGAGTTGGAGGAGTTCTTGGAGCCGACCACGATGACCAGGTCGGCGTCCGCGCCCATCTGCTTGACGGCGATCTGACGGTTCTGGGTGGCGTAGCAGATGTCGTCGCTGGGCGGTGAGACGAGCTGCGGGAACTTCTCCTTCAGCTTGTCGACCGTCTCCATGGTCTCGTCGACGGACAGGGTGGTCTGGGACAGCCAGACGACCTTGGAGTCGTCGCGGACGGTGACGTTGGCGACGTCGTCGGGGCCGTCGACGAGGGTGATGTGCTCGGGGGCCTCGCCGGAGGTGCCGATGACCTCCTCGTGGCCCTCGTGGCCGATCAGGAGGATGTCGTAGTCCTCGTTGGCGAACCGGACGGCTTCCTTGTGGACCTTGGTCACCAGCGGGCAGGTGGCGTCGATGGTGGCGAGCTTGCGCTCGGCGGCCTCGGCGTGGACGGTCGGGGCCACGCCGTGCGCGGAGAACATCACGATGGAGCCCTCGGGGACCTCCGCCGTCTCGTCGACGAAGATGGCGCCCTTCCGCTCCAGGGTCTGCACGACGTACTTGTTGTGGACGATCTCGTGGCGTACGTAGATCGGCGATCCGTACTGCTCCAGGGCCTTCTCGACGGCGATCACGGCGCGGTCCACGCCCGCGCAGTAACCGCGGGGAGCGGCGAGGAGGACGCGCTTGTCGTTCGACGGGCCGGCAGGCGTTGCAGTCATGCCTCCCATCGTAAGGGCGGGTGCGGCAGCCGCCGGGAGGGCGGGCGGTGTCCGGGCGTGGGGTCGGGCCGTGAGCGGACCGGAGGCGGAGACTGTCGGGCATGGCTGGCACATCTGGGACGTCAGGGACGTCAGGGATGTCTGGGACGTCTGGGACGTCCGCGCGGGAGTCCGACCGGCACGAGGGGCTGCGGCGGTCGCTGCGGTTCCGGGACCTGGTGGTCTACGGGCTGCTGTTCATCGCCCCGATGGCGCCGGTGGGCGTGTTCGGGACGCTGGACGCGAAGTCGGGCGGCGCGGTGGCGCTGGTGTACCTGGTGGCGACGGTGGCGATGGCGTTCACCGCGTTCAGCTACGCGCAGATGGTGCGGGTGGCCCCGCAGGCCGGGTCGGTCTTCGCGTACGCCCGCAAGGGGCTGGGCGAGGGGCCGGGGTTCATCGCCGGGTGGATGGCGACGCTGGACTACGTGCTGATCCCGGCGGTGGCGTACCTCTTCGCGGGCATCGCGATGGAGGCGCTGGTGCCGTCGGTGAACCGGTGGGTGTGGACGCTGCTGGCGGTGGTGGTCACCACGCTGCTGAACCTGCGGGGGGTGCGGGCGGCGGCCCGGGTGGGCTTCGCGGTGCTGGCGCTGGAGATCGCGGTGCTGCTGGTGTTCGTGGTGTCGGCGCTGGTGGTGCTGGTACGGGACGGGGCCGAGCGCGGCTGGCTGACGCCGCTGACCGGTGACGTCCCGTTCTCGCCGGCGGCGGTGCTGGGGGCGGTGTCGGTGGCGGTGCTGTCGTATCTGGGGTTCGACGCGATCGCGTCCTTCGCCGAGGAGGTGACCGGGGGGTCGGCGAAGGTGGCCCGGGCGGTGCTGTTCTGCCTGGTGCTGGCGGGGGTGCTGTTCGTGGCGCAGACCTATCTGGTGGCGCTCCTGGAACCGGTGTCGTCGGCGGAGCTGGCGGCGGAGCCGGCCCGGCAGGGTTCGGCCTTCTATGACGCGGTGGACGCCTCGGTGGGCGGCTGGCTGCACGACCTGGTGGCGGCGAGCAAGGCGATCGGCGCGGCGTTCGCGGCGCTGGCCGGGCAGGCGGCGGCGGGCCGGCTGCTGTTCGCGATGGCCCGGGACCGGCGGTTGCCGCACGCGCTGGCGCGTACCGACAGCGGGGTGCCGCGGGTGGCGCTGCTGGTGGCCGCGGTGGTCACGATGGTGGCGGCGGTGTGGGCGGCGCAGCAGGCCGACGGCCTGGACCACCTGGTGTCGGTGGTGGACGTGGGCGCGCTGACCGCGTTCGTGCTGCTGCACGCGAGCGTGGTCGGCTGGTTCGCGGTGCGCCGGGGCGGTGAGCCGGGCGGCCGGGTGGACTGGGTGCGGCATGTGGTGGCGCCGGTGGTCGGCGGGATGATCCTGGTGGCGGTGATCGCGGAGGCGGCGACCTCGGCGCTGGTGGTCGGCTCGCTGTGGCTGGCGGTGGGTCTGGTGGTGCTGGCGGTGCAGTGGGGGCGGCGGG
>NZ_PVLV01000722.1 GCF_002982015.1 Streptomyces solincola | reverse complement strand
CCCACTCCAGCTTCACGTCCTCCAGGAAGCCGCGGTCGGCGGCGGCACGGGCAAGGGCGACCGGACCCGCACGCTGCGCTACCAGGGAGCCGTCGGCCAGGTCACCCCCGCCGAACTCGCCGCCGACCTCGGCTTCCTGGAGGACGTGAAGCTGGAGTGGGTCGGCAACACCATCAGCGGCCCGCAGGACATCCAGTCCGCCGCCACCGGACAGACCGACTTCGGCGGGGCGTTCAACGGGGCGGTGGTCAAACTCGCCGCCAACAAGGCCCCGATCAAGGCCGTCATCAGCTACTACGGCTCCGACAAGGACTCCTACCAGGGCTACTACGTACTGGCGGACAGCCCCATCCGCGGCCCCCGCGACCTGCTGGGCGCCAAGGTCGGCATGAACACCCTGGGCGCGCACGCCGAAGCCCTGCTGGACATCTACCTGGAACGCGGCGGACTGTCCGCCGGCGACATCGGCAAGGTCGAGCCGCTGGCGCTGCCGCCGGTCAACACCGAGCAGTCGCTGCGCCAGGGGCAGATCGAGGTCGCCGTGCTCGGCGGCATCCTGCGCGACAAGGCGCTCGCCAAGGGCGGCATACGGCCGCTCTTCACCGACCACCAGCTCCTCGGCCCGTTCAGCGCCGGCACCTATGTGATGACCGAGCGCTTCCTGAAGCAGAACCCGGGCGCCTCCCGGACCTTCGTCACCGGCGTCGGCCGGGCGCTGGCCTGGTCGCGGACCACCCCGCGCGAGGAGGTCATCGCCCGGATGACCGAGATCGTGGACAGGCGCGGCCGCAACGAGGACACCGCGGCGCTGAAGTTCTGGAAGTCCTACGGGGTCGCCGACCCCACCGGCCGCGTCGCCGGCGAGGAGATCGAGCTGTGGATCGACTGGCTCGCCGACCGCGGCGACCTCGACCGCTCCAAGGTCAGCCTCGACCGGCTCTACACCAACGCGTTCAACCGGGCCGAGGCCGCAGGCCCGACGACGTCCGGCCGGACCCCCACCCCCTCCAGCGGGAGCTGACGCCATGACCGACCCGACCCCGCGCACCGGCGCCGAGACCGCCCCCAAGATCGTCTTCGAGGGGGTGCGCAAGACCTTCCCCGTCCGCGACACCCGCGGCGGCCGGGTGGCCGGCCGGCGCGGACGCGGCCCCGCCGCCCCGCCCGGACCGCGCCGCCGCACCGGCGAGTTCACCGCCCTGGACGGCGTCGACCTCGCCATCGAGGCCGGCGAGTTCACCGTCGTGGTCGGGCCCAGCGGCTGCGGCAAGTCCACCCTGCTGGACCTGCTCGCCGGGCTGACCCGCCCCACCGACGGCCGCATCCTGCTCGACGGCCGCCCGGTCACCGGCCCCGGCCTGGACCGCGGCATCGTCTTCCAGCAGTACGCGCTGCTGCCCTGGCGCACCGCCCAGGGCAACGTCGAGTTCGGCCTGGAGGCCGTCGGCGTGCCCCGCCGCGAGCGCGCCGGACGGGCCCGCGACTTCCTGGACCTGGTCGGCCTCACCGGCTTCGAGGACCGCCACCCGCACGAGCTGTCCGGCGGCATGCGCCAGCGCGTCGCCATCGCCCGCAGCCTCGCCTACGACCCGGACGTGCTGCTGATGGACGAGCCGTTCGCCGCGCTGGACGCCCAGACCCGCGAATCCCTCCAGGGCGAGCTGCTGCGGATCTGGCAGCGCACCGGCAAGACGGTCCTGTTCATCACGCACGGCATCGAGGAGGCCGTCTACCTGGGCGGGAAGGTCGCCGTGATGACCTCCCGCCCGGGCAGGATCAAGCGCGTCGTGCCGATCGACCTCGGCGAGCGCACGGCCGCCGACGACCTGCGCTCCAGCCCCGAGTTCGCCCGCCACCGGCACGAGATCTGGTCCCTGCTGCACGACGAGGTGTCCCGGGCCCAGCAGGAGGAGAAGGAGGGCGTGGCCGCATGAGCCCCGTGTCCGCCACCACGACCGACCACCCGGCCCCCGCCCCGGCGGCCGAGGCC
>NZ_PVLV01000721.1 GCF_002982015.1 Streptomyces solincola | reverse complement strand
GAAATCCATCGACGTAACAAGGGCACGGAGATGCGTATAAGCGGAAGCCCCCCGGCCGCTGCCACTAGATTGGCCCTGCACTTCGGCGGACCTGGCTGGTCAGGGGGCAGCAGTTCATGGAATCCGACAGCACCTTCGACGCGCGCGGTACCCGGTCCGGGCCGGCCGCCGGCACACCGGGAACGTCCGGCGGCGCACCCGGGCCCTTCGCCGGCCCGCCGGGAGGCCGGGGCGGCGGCCCGGGGGCTTCCGGGACGCCCGCGCCGCCCGCGCAGGCGCCCGCCACCCGGCCCGCGCTCGCCGAGTGGCTGCGGCTGCCCCGGCCCGCGGCGGCCACCGGGATCTGGCGGCCGGGCCACGTGGAGCGCCCGGAGCAGGAGGACGCCTCGGTGCCCGCCCGGCAACTGCTCAACGGCGCCCTCATCGCGTACCTCTGCGGCTGGCTGCTGTGGTCCCTCCTCTGGAACCGCTACCTCGACGGCTGGTGGGTCTTCGTCGAGGACTGGTGGCTGCTGCCCATGCTGTGGCTGGTGCCGAAGGACTGGCAGGCGCCCGGCCACCCCGACTTCATGCTGTACGTCGGGATCACGTACCTCTGGTACGGCCTGGTGCTCGGCCTGCTGGCGCACGCCTTCGGCCGGGTCGGCAACTGGGCCGAGGTCTGGCGGCGCTACGGCGTGCCGATCTGGCCGCTGTTCGTGCTGGTGCCGGGGGTGTGGCGGGAGATGCCCCGGGTCGACGGGCTGCTGTGGGCGTCCAACCTCTACTGGGTGCTGCTGGTCTGCGCGGTGCTGGCCGCCGTCGGACGGGCCGGGCGCTGGCCGGCGGTACGGCGGCGGGCGGCCGGCGGACCCCAGGGCGCGCCCCCGCCGCCCGAGGCCGACCCCGCCGAGTGGCCCGACCTGCGGGACGCCGGGCTGACCGAGGCGGCCGGCCGGCTCGCCGAGGCCACCCGCTCCGGGACGCTCGGCGATGTGGACTACGCCCGCATCCGCCGCGCCTGGCAGGGCGTGCGCACCCACCCCGAACGGCTGCCGGCCTTCGCCGACGCCGTCCGCGCGTACGGCCCCGCCGCCTGCGGGCACCCCTCCGGCGCGCGCGACCTCCCCGTCCGCACCGCCCAGCACGACCTGGTCACCGGCCAGGTGCGGATCGGCGCCGCCGCCGACCACCCCCGCAACCCCTACGCCCGCCGCACCACCGGCGTCGCCCTGGAGCCGGCGCTGCTCGGCACCTCGCTGCTGGCCGTCGGCCCGGCCGGATCGGGGAAGACGGCACGGCTGATCCGCCCGGTCACCGAGTCGCTCTGCCTCCAGGCGCTGGCCGGCCGCGCCGCGGTCGTCGCGGTCACCGCGCAGGGGGCCGCGCTCGCCCCGGACGGCGCCTTCGACGTCGTCGTCTCCGTCGGCCGCCCCGACTCCACCCACGACCTCGACCTCTACGGCGGCGCCGACGACCCCGACGAGGCCGCCCGCACCCTGGCCGAGGCGCTGGTCGGCGACCTGGTGCCGGACTGCCGCCGGGCCGCCACCGCGCTCGCCCAGCTCATCGGCCCCTACCGGGCCGCGCACGGCCGCTTCCCGCCCGTCCCCGAGCTGCGCGAACTCCTCGACGGCGCGCCCCGGGCGCTGGCCGCGCTGCGGGCGGCCGTCGCCGGCGACCCGGCGCAGGTGCGCGAGCTGGACGCGCGGGCGCGCGGCGCCGACCGCGCCGACGACGCCGGGCCGCTGCTCGCCGAACGGATCGCCTTCCTCGACCGCCCCGCCCTGGCCCGCTTCTTCCGCACCGACGGAGACGCCCCCCGGCTCACCCTGCGCACGGTCGAGCACCCGCTGCGGGTCCGCGTCGACCTGCCCGAACGCGGTCACGCCGAGGCCTCCCGGATCGTGGCCCGGCTGCTGCTCGCCCAGTTCGCCGAGGCCGCGCAGGCCCGCGCCGACCGCTCGCTCTTCGCCTGCCTGGTGCTGGACGACGCCACCCGCACCGTCACCGCCGACTCGGTCCGCGCCGTGCAGCGGCTGCGCTCCGCCAACGCGGGCGTGGTGCTGGCGCTGCGCACCCTGGAGGAGGTGCCGGAGACCCTGCGCGGCCCGCTGCTGGGCGCGGTCGGCTGCCGGATGGCGTTCGCCGGCATCGGCTCCTGGGACGGCGGCCGGTTCGCCGAGACCTGGGGCACCGAGTGGGTGCAGACCCGGGACGTCACCAACCGGCAGATCATCTCCGACGAGCCGCTGACCAAGGCGGTGCACTTCGTCCGCAAGCTGGTCACCGGCCGGGCGGCCACCGCCGAGGCGGTCACCGTCCGGGAGGTCGAGCGGCAGCGGTGGTCCGCCTCCGACCTCGCCCACGCGGTCCCGGCCGGCCACGCGGTGCTCTCCCTGTCCGGCGTACGCGGCGAGCACAGCCCGCCGCTGCTGGTGGACCTGGGCCGGTGAGCACCCGGGGACGTGACACGCCGGCCCAGCCGACGTGACAAGCTGGCACCATCGAAGGAGCGCTTCATACGCGACGGCGAAAACCGTCCGCGCTCACCCCGCCCATCCCGCCGGTGCTCCCCGCCCCGCCTGGCGCTCCTCCCGTCCCCGCCCCGATTGTACCACGG
>NZ_PVLV01000720.1 GCF_002982015.1 Streptomyces solincola | reverse complement strand
AACTTCGCCTGACCCGCCCGCCGTACGCCGCCCGGCGCGCGGGCCGGGCGGCGTACGGCGGGCGGGTCAGGCGAAGTTGGCGCGGATGATCGCGGCGATGTCCTCGCCGACGGCGCGCAGCTCGTACGGGAGGGAGGGCGCGCCGTTGGGGAGGTCGACCGTGATGCGCTTGCCGTCGGGGTCGTCGTGGAGCGCGACCACCAGGTCGTCGTACTCGTCCACGAACACGCGGTACGTGGGACCGTCGGGGCCCCAGAGCTTCCCGTAGGCGCCGATGTACCCGGACTCGGTGCCCCAGCCCTCCCCGAGGACGCTCGCGGCCTCCACGGCGTACTCGCTGACGGTGTACGTGTACTCGGTGCTGCGCGTGCCCTCAGCCGGCTCGGTGAACGGGGAGGGGATGACGACGCGGAGGACGTCACCGACCTGCGGCCGGTCGAAGTCGCCGAGCTCCACCAGGGCCTCAGAGACGAACGACCGCTCGAAGTCCTCCCCGTACGTCTGGCCGGTCGGGGAGTCGGTGAAGTAGGCGGTGGTGTCCCAGGTGGCCCACGCCGGGCCGTCGTCGTACTCGGTGGTGACGCGGAAGCTGATCGCGGCCGGGCGGCGCACCTTCGGCCGGTCATCGAACCACTCGGTCAGCGCGGCGCGGAGGTCTTCCAGGAGGGTGCCGTACTGGTACCGGGGCGGGGTGACGTCCTTGGTCCACAGGCGCGCCTCGTGGCAGCCGCCGCACGCCGTGAGGTCGAGGGTGTTCAGCTCCTTGCAGACGCAGCGCCACACCAGGCCCGTGAAGGGCCCGAGGTCGGTGAGGGCGTGCTGCTGGGAAAGGAACGCGGCGTTCATCAGGCGGCCGAAGACCTTGGCGGCGAAGTTGCGCGGCATGGTCGCGGAGTACATGGGTGTCCCTTCGGTGGGCCGCCCGGCACGGTGCCGGGCGGCAGGGTGGAGCGGAGGTCAGGAGGTGAGGGAGAGGGGCGCAGCGGCGGCGAGGGCGGGCGCCCCGGCGGTGATCGCGGGCGCCTCGGGGGCGGCGGCCAGGGCGGCGGCCTGCTCGCGGCGGAGGTCGTTGTACGCGCCCCACTCGGGTATCCCAGGGTGCGACTGGTCGGCGATGAACAGCACGTCCGGCGCCTGGTCTTCCGGGTCGTTCCAACCGCGCTGCTCCTCGTACCACTCGCGCCAGAACGGCAGGGTCACGAGGGTGCGGCGG
>NZ_PVLV01000071.1 GCF_002982015.1 Streptomyces solincola | reverse complement strand
GCCCCGCCGTAGCCGCCTGGGTCGCGGCCGCGCTCGCCCTCGGCGCCCCGGGGGCGTGGACGGCCCTCGCCGTCGCGGTGTGCGTCGCGGGCGCGCTCGCCCTTCTGGCCACCGCCGCCCGGGCGCGCGCACCGGGTCCGAGGTCCGCCCGGCAGGAAGCGGCGGCCACCGCCGCGTCGCCGGGCGGCCCGCCAGGACCTGACCTCCTGGCCGGCGCCTCCCCGGCCGGTCGGCGGACACGCGCCGCCCCGTGGACCAGAGCCGCCTGGTGGCGGCAGAACGCCACCGCCGCGGCGGCGGTCCTGCTGTGCGCGGCGGCGGGCGCCATGTCCGCCGGCCTGCACGGTGCGGACCTGCGCCGCGGCCCGGTGCCCGAACTGGCCGACCGGTACGCCAGGGTGACCGTCGAGGCCGTCGTCACCTCCGACCCCCGCCTCACCAAGCCCGTCATGGACGGACCACGGACGGGGCCGGCCGGCGTCATGCTCGACGCCGAAGTGACCAGGGTGCGGTCCGCGCAGTCCGCGCCCGCCGCCGTACGCACCCCCGTCCTCGTCATGTCCTTCACCGCACAGGACCGGTGGCGGCAGCTCCTGCCCTCCACCCGGCTACGGCTGACCGGCCGGCTGGACCCGCCACGGGACCGGAGCGCTCCGTACGCCGCCGTGCTGCGGGTCGATCCGGGCGGGCCCGCGGTCGTGGGCGCACCGAACCGTCTCCAGCGCGCCGCCGGGGAACTGCGCGCCGGGCTGCGCCAGGCCACCGACGGGCTCCCACCGGACGCCCGCGCCCTGCTGCCCGGACTGGTCGTCGGCGACACCTCACGCATCCCCGACGACCTGCACCGCGCCTTCGAAGCGACCGACCTGACGCACCTGCTGGCCGTCAGCGGAAGCAACCTCTCCATCGTGTTGCTGCTGCTCATCGGACCGCCCGGCCGGGCGCTGCGCGCCGAGCGCGGCGGGCTGGCGCCCCGGCTCGGCATCCCGCTGCGCGCCACCGCACTGCTGGGCGGCCTGCTCACCCTGGCCTTCGTCGTGGTCTGCCGCCCCGAACCCAGCGTGCTGCGCGCCGCCGCCTGCGGACTGATCACCCTGCTCGCCATCGCCACCGGACGCCGCCGCTCGCTGCTGCCCGCGCTCGCCGCGGCCGTACTGCTGCTGGTGCTGTTCCACCCATGGCTGGCGCGCGGCTACGGATTCCTGCTGTCCGTGCTGGCCACCGGAGCGCTGCTGACCCTGGCGCCGCGGTGGAGCGCCGCGCTGCGCCGCCGCGGCGTCCCGCCCCGCTTCGCCGAGGCGCTCGCGGCGACGGCCGCCGCCCAGGCGGTGTGCGCCCCGGTGGTGGCCGTCTTCGCCGCCCGGGTCAGTCTGGTAGCGATCCCGTGCAACCTGCTCGCCGAACTCGCGGTCGCCCCGGCGACCGTCCTCGGGTTCGCCGCGCTCGCCGTGGCGCCCGTCGCCGCTCCGGCGGCCGCCTGGGTCGCCGTCTGCGCGGGCTGGCCCGCCGGGTGGATCGCGTCGGTCGCCCGGACGGGCGCCGCGCTGCCGGGTGCGGAGACGAACTGGCCGGGCGGCTGGGGCGGTGGCCTGCTGCTCGCTCTGGCCACGCTCCTCGCGGTGCTCGCGGTACGCAGGGTGCGGCGCCGGATCTGGCTGGCGAGCGGCTGCGCGGTCCTGCTGCTCATCGCCGTCGTCCGGCCCCCACCGCTCGTCAGACTGGTCACCGGATGGCCGCCACCGGACTGGGCGTTCGCCATGTGCCCGGTATTCCCTATTGAATCTTCGTGTTGCAGCAGTTCGTGTTGTGGACGGAGAGGGTCGTGTTGAGTAAGACCTGGCAAGTGCACTGGGTCACGAGGCGGCATGCCGCAGCGGTGAGTGATCACCCTGTGCTGCGAGAGTGGTCCGATCTCGACGTACGGGAGGAGGCCGCTCGGATCGACCCGGGGGACGTGTTCTTTACGGACCCGAACTACCGAGTGGATCCGAGGCTGACGCTGTACACGACGCGCTCGGCGTTCGCGCACCTGGCGAAGGAGACGCGGCGGAATTACGCGGGGGACTGCTGCCTGTTCTTCAACTTCCTGTGGCATCGGGACAAGAACTGGTGTGAGGCCGAGGCGGAGGATCTGCTCGACTTCGAGGACTGGCGGCGCTGGTCGCCGCGGAACCCGAAGCGGATCGGCGGATCGAAGTGGAACCGTGAACTTGCGGCGCTGACCAGGCTCTACAAGTGGGCCGCGGCCAAGAAGCACGTCGCGGTTAACCCGGTGCTGGAGCGCGAAGTGCTGGGCCGCCACGGCGAGATGGTGAGCGTCCCGGCTCAGCGGGCCAAGGACGCGCGGTCGAGCAATGTGAAGTGGCTGACGCCCCGGGCCTACCGGATGTGGCGGGACGTGGGCCTGCGCGGCTACACCGCCGAGGGACGGCGGGATGCGTCGTTCCGCGGCCGCAACGACGACCGCAACGCTGCCTACTCCGACCTGCTGTTCTCTTCGGGGATGCGGCTGTCGGAGGGCGGTTCGCTGCTGACCTTCGAGGTCCCGGCCTTGGAGGAGAGTATGAAGCGATACTTCGACGGGCGGCTGGGGAAGGCGGCCACCAAGAGCCGGCGTGAGCGGACGTTCTACGTTGCCGTCGAGGATCTGCGGTCGGTCATCGCCTATGAGGGCACGACGCGGCGGGCGGCGATCCGCAGGGCCCAGGCCAGGGGCCGCTACGAGGCGATGGACGACATCTGGATCGTGCAGAAGCGTTCCGGCTGGCAGGAGTCGACCCTCCACTTCCGCGATGAGTCGGGGCAGTCGGTCGAGCGTGCCCTGACCTCGCTGGACGTGGAGGAACGCCAGCGTCTGTTCATTGAGGGGGACGGTGGTCTGGAGCCGTTGTGGCTGTGGCTGTCAGAGGACGGCAGTCCGTTCCAGCCGCACTCGTGGGAGGCGGTCTACCGGGCCGCGTCGCAGCGGTGCCGCACGGTCCTGAAGGGCAAGGTCGCCAAGGTGCCGTACTTCACTCCTCACATGGCCCGGCACTCGTTCGCGCTGAAGATGTTGGCCGCGCTGATGCACATCCTCGACAAGCGGTTCGGGCTTTCCCCGGAGGAGAGACGGGACTTCAGGCTGCTCTACGGGGATGCCTGGCGCATGGTCAAAAACCTCCTCGATCACGCGAGCGAGGAGACCACCCGCAAGATCTACCTCGCTCCCGTCTCGGACCTGCAGATCCGGTCCCTGCTGCTGGACGAGGCTGACCCGGGCACCAACGAACTCCTGGCCCGGATCGCAAACATGTCGGAGCGCGTCCTGGACAGCGAGGTACTGGTATGAGTGCACGAGGACGACGCGCTTCCCTGCCCGGCGACGAGGGGCATCGCCGTCGGCCGCCGCTGGAGCCCGGCGATCTGGTGGTCCGGCACACAGCCGAGGACGGCGTGAAGAAGGCCAGTTACGACTTCGGGCAGCTGGCAGTCGGCCCGCGACTGCAGCGTGAACTGGCGGAAGTCTTCGCCGTCCAGTGCGGCCCAGCGGGAGCCTGGAAGACGATCCCGTCCAGCCGGGAGTCCTGGCTGATCCTGCTCTACTTCAGCCGTTTCCTGGCCGCGCATGATCACATGCCCCAGTCGCTGGGCGAATTGGAGCCGGAGACGTGGGCGGCCTGGCGGCTGAGCCGAACACCGAACTCCACGGGCGGCCAGCAGATTCGCAAGGTCGCCAGACTGCTGAAGGACCACCCAAGGGTGCCCGAGGCGACACGGAACCTGATGAAGAAGCGGGTGCCGAAGCCAAAGGCGCCTAAGGAGACCGCCTACAGCCACGAGGAGTTCGACCAGATCAAGCTAGCCGCGACCCAGAAGTTCCGTCCCGCTCTGCACCGCATCCGCGACAACTGGCAGCACCTTACGGACTGGCGGGCGGGCCGGTTCGAGAAGCGTACGGACGGCTGGCTGGTGGGCGAGGCCCTGGACCACCTGGTCCGCACCGGCGAGACACCGTTCTACACCGGTTCTCACGGCCGTCAGCGGGCCGATTCGCGCTACACCGAGGCTCTGGGCAGTGACCGGGCCGAGCACACGTGGATGCGGCTGTTCCTGACCACGCAGGAGGCATGCGCGCTGATGACCTTGATGATCGCCGCCTACGGCTGGAACGCGACTCCGGTCATGGAGCTGACGGTGCCCGACGCGAGCCCGGACGCAGGGAACGAAGGGCAGGTCATCTACCGGATCGAGCTGGAGAAGCGGCGCCGGAGCCAGGCCGCGCGCTTTGAGACGCGGAATCTCGCCGACTGGGGGGCGGCCTCTCCCGGACGGCTGATCACGCACGCGATCGAGGCCACGGCCCCGGCCCGGGAGACGCTGAAGAGCCTCGGGGAGCCCACCGACCGGCTGGTCGTCTGGCGCCTGTCTCAGCGGCGGGAGGTCTACGGAGAGAGCCCCGCCGGGCTGTTCAAAGGCAACGACTTCCTGCCCGATGTCTGGCGCAACTTTCGCGACGACCTGGGCGGCGGAGTCTCGCTGAACCTGCGCAGGCTGCGGAAGACCGTGGTGATCGCCCACCAGCGCCAGCCCACCCAGCACAGCCAGGACACCCACGACGAGGTCTACGTCCTACCGGACCCGCGTACCCACACCGCCGCCCAGCCGGTGATCGCCGACGGCATTGCGGAGGCGGTCGAGACGGCCCGCGCGTCCTTCAAGGCTCAGATCAGCAGGGCCGAGACGGACGCCGACCAGGACACCCCGACCACCGGCTGCACTGACTACACGCACAGCCCCTTCGGGGGCCAGGGGGTGCCGTGCCGGGCGTCGTTCCTGCTCTGCACGGCCTGCCCGAACGCCGTGATCACCCCGCGCCATCTACCGCGGCTGGCCTATCTCCTGCACGTGCTGGAGGAGCTGAAGGCCGTCCTCGCGCCGGAGGTGTGGGATCAGGATTGGCGCGAACCCTACGCGCGACTGCGGGAACTCCGCAGAGCCCCGGACTTCACCGACACCGAATGGGAAGACGCCTTGGACGCCGCGACCGCCCGGGACCGGGAGATCATCGACCAGCTGCTGAAGCGGGGGTTCGACGCATGAGCCTGGCCCTGAACCCGCTGTTCCTGCCCCCCGCGCTCGGCGCCTTCGTGTTCGACCCGGCACTGGTCCCCGAGGAACGCCGCCCGTTCGTCCCCCGCTACGGGGATCCCGGCTGGTCGGTGCTCGCGCTGACGCAGAATCCGTCGGCGACGGACGACATCATCTACTGGCGGTGGTTTCCGGAGGTCTTCCGCGAGCCGTTCCGCTTCGCGTCCTGGACGCTGATCAACTACCCGCTGCCCGACGAGGACGTCGCCCGGCACGGTGCCGCCATGCGGTCCAAGCTGAGTGCGGGCCGGATCCTGAAGACGGTCAACCAGTGGTCGCAGTTCGCTCAGTGGCTCCATGAACGCGGGATCACCCGGCTGTCACACGTGGCGGCGGAGGACCTGGCGGACTTCGCCCTGCAACTGGACAAGAAGCGCGGCCTAGCCCGCAACACGGCCGTCGGCTACCTGGTGGGGCTGTCCCGACTCCACTACTACGGCCGGCATCTGCCGCAGGCCGACCGGCTGGTCGAGCCGCCCTGGGTGTCCGAGGGCATGGACGACTACCTGCCAGCCGCCACGCCGGGGGGCGAGAACATCACCGAACCGATCTCCCCGGTCGTCATGGGCCCGCTGTTGGTCTGGGCCCTGCGGTTCGTTGAGGAGTACGCCGACGACATCCTGACCGCCTACGAGGAACACCGCCGCCTGGTCGCCGCCGCCGATGCCCTGGACGTGCCACTCACACCCGGCTGCGGCGACGGGCTGGTGTCCTTCCTTGAGCAGTTGGAGGCCGAGGGCAGGCCGGTCCCGGTGACCAGCTGGAACCCGAACAAGCCGCTGGCCGCTGCCGGGATCTTCCTTGCGGCCACGACCGGGACGCCGCCGAAGAAGGTCCACAGCACCATGCGACGGCCGCGCTGGAAGGCATACACCCGCGACCACCACGGCCCCTGCCTGCTGGAGGCACCAGTCACCGCCAAGCTGGGCGGCGAGCCCTGGCACGAGCCGTTCGAGTTCTACAGCATCACCACCCTGGTCAAGCACCTGGTCACCGCGTGCTTCATCGTCCTGGGCTACCTGACGGGGATGCGGACCGGGGAGGTGCTGGGCCTGGAGAACGGATGCTGCCCGGACCTGGCGGGGGACGAGGAAGCAGCGAAGCGGCACCTGATCTACGGAAGGGTGTTCAAGGTCGCCCGTGATGAGAACGGCAACCACGACTCCGCCGGAATCGTCCGCGAGGCACCCTGGGTCGCGGTCCCGCAGGTGGTGACGACAGTGCGGGTCCTGGAACGGCTCGGCAGTGACGGCCTGTTGTTCGCTGCGGAGGCCCACGACCCGCGGCTACCCGAGCGCCGCAGCGGCCGGTCGCTGGCGATCGCCACGATGAGTAACCGCATCGAGTCTTTCATCGAGTGGGTCAACACCCATGCCGAGAGCCGGGGGCGGCAGGCGGAGGCGATCCCAGCAGACCCGCACGGCCGGGTCGGCACCGGCCGCTTCCGCCGGACCCTGGCCTGGCACATCGCCCGCCGGCCGGGCGGGCTGGTGGCGCTGGCGGTTCAGTACGGCCACATGCGCACGCTGATCAGCCAGGGCTACGGTTCGCGCTCACGCGGTGGCATCCATGACCTGCTGGACTTCGAGACGGCCCGCAACGTCGCCGAACACCTCAGCGAGGTCCACGAGGCCATCCAGGACGGCGAGGGCATCTCTGGCCCGGCCGCGAGGCGGCTGATCCATTCCGCTGCCCAGGAACACCACCGCTTCGGCGGGATCATCGCCTCGGTCCGTCAGGCCCGCAGTCTGCTGGCCGACCCGACCCTGAACGTCTTCGAGAACAAGGAAGCCTTCCTGTTCTGCAACTACGACCGGGCCAAGGCACTTTGCCATCCGGGCCGCGGCGGGAAGAACGAGGCTCCGAGCCTGGACCGCTGCAAGGCCAACTGCGCGAACATCGCCCGAACCGACACCCACGCACGCAAGCTGCGGGAGGCCGCCGACAGCCTGAACCGTCAGGCCACCTCCGGGCTGGTCCCCGCCCCCCTGGCCGACCGGCTGCGGGAACGGGCCCAGAACCTGGCCGAGCTCGCCGACCAGCACGACAACGACCGCGTCATGCCGGGAACGGGGGCCGAGTTGTGAGCCGGGACAAGGAGAGGACGAACATTCGGGCCGCGATGTACCGGCTGCTGGCCGGCACCCCGTTGCGGTCCGACGGAGCTCTGACCGTCCTGGCGCTGGCAGCCGAGGCGGACGTGAAGCGGCACGTCCTCACCCACCGGCACACCGACCTAAAGGACGAGTTCTACGCGAGGGTGAAGGCCCAGGGACAGGTCCCCGACAGTGAACGCAAGCTGCGGGAGGAGCTGAAGAAGACCAAGGAAAGGCTCGCTGAGGTGATCAAGGAGAACAAGCGGCAGCAGGCCGAGATCGATATGTTCGCCCGGGTGGTCAACGTTCTCACGGTCGAGAACGACCAGCTTCGCGGCCAGAAGGGCCGCAAGCAGGCCCCGGTGGTGGCGTTGCGTCCGGCACCCGAGCCCGGCTCGTAGTCGCGGTCGTCTGGTCTGGGCCGGTCAGGCGGCGGCGCCGAGTTCTTGGCGGGTGCGGTGGATGAACTCGCGGACGGCCGGCTCCCGGCGCCAGGGGGCGAGGGCGGTGCTGAATTCGCGGACGTAGTCCTTGGCCCTGGAGGACTGGACGCGGGCGAGGATGTCCACCGACCGGTTGCCGAGTTCCAGGCCGTGGTCGAGGTCGCGGGCCTGGAGGTGGGCGGTCCCCACGATCGCCAGGCGCATCCCGACCGAGCGGGTGAATACCCCCGTCGGCATGGCGGTGGCCTGCTGGTTCCAGGCCAGGGCTGCCTTGGGGTTCTTCAGATCGCGGAAGACCTCGGCAGCGTCCGCGGACAGGCGGGCATGGTGATAGAAGTCAATCCAGGCAGGCTCTGAGCCGCTGGAAGCTTCCGCCCGGCTCAGGAGGTCCTCGGAAGCCCTCAGGGCCCGAGAGGCGGCCCTGGCGTCCCTGTCGCGGGCGTGAGCACGGGCCTCGATCAGCTTGGTGAAGGCCAGCACCCTGGGGGCGGCCCGCCCATTGGCCCGCTCGAAGGCTCCCTGGGCCATGTCGACGGCCTCGGAGGCGAAGCCCCGTAGTAGCGACTGCATCGCCATGGTGGTCAGGACATAGCAGCCGAGCTCGACGTCGCCGCCCGCGCGGGCGAGGCGGAGGGCCTGGATGAAGTGTCGCTGGGCGACGTCGTGCTGTCCGACGTCGAAGGCTGTCCAGCCGGCCAGCCGGGACAGCTCGCTGGTGACGGAGAACAGATCGCGGCCGACGTCGTCGGTGAAGGAGCCCCGCAGCAGCGGGGCGGCCCGTTCCTGGAGGCAGACGGTGACGGAGTTGGCCTTCCAGTTCCCGCCGCCATATTTAGAGTCCCAGCGGCGGGCCTCGTCGGCCGCGTCGCGGAGTTCTTCCAGGTCGGCCCGGCCGACCTGCTTGCCGCCGGTGTGGTCGGCGGCCTCGTCGGCGGGGGTGACCAGCCAGCGGGTCACGGGGGTGGTGAACGCGGACACGGCGAAGCCGGATCCGGTCAGGAAGTCGCGGCGGTTCACGAAACTCCAGAACGAGGTGGCCACTCGGACCGCATCGCCACGGTCCCGCGGGAAATCCAACCCCACATCCGCGTCCGGTGTCTCCGCATCGCCCATTCCGATCTCGCCAAGCGACACCGGTCGGCCGAGCCGTTCACCGATCGCCTGCGCGAGGAGGTTCGGCACCGGCCACTTGGGGATCATGCCCCGCTGGCACCAGTTCGCGATCGAGGTATGCGAGTAGTCCGTCTCCAGCCCCGCCTGCTGGGCGAGCTGGTTGACCCGCAGAGCCAGGGACTTGTGGCTCGCTCCGCTGGTCTCGATGAGCCGGGCCAGGTCCGCGTTCGGCGGACGCTTCCGACGGCTGGTCGACGCCACCTTCAGCACCTCTTCCACCAGGTCAGCAACATGGCTGCTGACGAGGAAACGCCATGGGGCCGGCCGCGTCGACTGGGCATTTTCAGTCGTGCGCATTCCGGCTGGGCGCGGGAAGCCGGTCCGCCTTCCCGCGCCTTGAGGCACTGAGGGTATTGCCCCGCGAACCCTGGGTGAACCGGTTTCGCAAGTTGTGAGCCCCCCTGCGAGCCCTGCCCGGCACACGGGCCCGACGGGTGTGATGAGGGCACAGGCCGCCGCCGGGATGCCAGGAAGGGGCTCCCGACGGCGACCGCCGCCAGGCACCACGACTTCACGCTCGGGGGTGAACCAGATGTGCGGAATCGCAGGACTGGCCGGAGGCGACGCTCTCCGGCACGAGAAGACCGTCGCCGCGATGGGCGACTCGCAGCACTACCGTGGCCCGGACGGCACCATGCACGCCACTGCCCAAGATGGGCGGGCGGTGCTGGCCATGAACACCCTCTTGATCGTCGACCCGCAGGCCATGCCCGGCCCTTACCTGGACCGGTCCACCGGCGTCCTGCTGGCCTTCAACGGAGAGATCTACAACTGGCGGCAGCAGGCCGCCGCCTGGGGCATCCAGGTCCGCGAGCGGGAGTCGGACGCCCACCTCCTGCTGCGGGCCTGGGCCAAGATCGGCCCGTCTTGCCTGGACGGCCTGGACGGCATGTTCGCCCTCGCAATCTATGACCCCAGGGTCGCGAAGCTGTTCCTGGCCCGCGACCGGCTCGGCGAGAAGCCGCTCTACTGGCGCCTGGACGGCGGCCGGCTCGCGTTCGCCTCCGAGGTCACCACGCTGACCGGCTACGGCCCGGCCCCGCTGGTCTTACGGCCCGAAGTCACCGCGATCGAGACCCCGACCGGGGCCGACACCCCGTTCCAGGGCATCCAACTGCTGGCTCCGGCCACCCTGCTGTCCTTCGACGTCACCACCGGCTCGATCGACCAGATGACCTGGTGGCACCTGGAGGACCGGGCCCCATACGCCGGCAACTACAGCGAGGCTCTGGCGAGGTTCTCCACGGTCCTGGCCGAGCAGATCCCGCTCAGGTCTCCGGCCTGCGACTTCGCCCTCCTCCTCTCCGGCGGGCTGGACTCGGCGGTGCTGGCCTACCTGATGAGGCCGCCTGTCTGCGTCACCGTCCGCTATCGGGGTCAGGACCGTCTGGACGAGTCCTCCACGGCCGCCGTGATTGCCCGGGACATCAAGGCCGAGCTGGTGGTGGTCGAGCCGGACCACGTCGACTTCACCACTGCTCTGCCGCACATGATGCGGGCCTTGGACTACCCCATGGGTAACGCGTCCACGTTCTCGGAGCACATGGCTTACCGGAAGATCTCCGACCTTGGCCTTCGTGTCGTGATCGGCGGGCTGGGGCCGGACGAGTTCCTGATGGGCTACGTCCGCCAGGCCCTGGTCCTCTTTGGCCCCGACGCCGTCCTAAATGCGGGGCTGGAGGCATACCGGCCGCTGGCCGCCAAGCTTATGCACACCGCGGGCGAACCCCTGGAGGCTGCGGAGGCCGCCGCCCGGCTGATCCTGCGCGGGCCGGACCCGGACGGCCGAGTGAGGGACGTGGTCGCCGACGCGATGGCCCGCGCGGGCGGGGACCTGGCCCGCGGCCTGACCCTGGCCGACCTGGCGACGGCCTGGCGGCCTCTGGTGATGACCAGCGACAAGCTCGCCTCCGCCTACGCGCTCGAACGCCGGTCCCCCTACCTCGCCCGCGACCTGGTCGAGCTGTCCTACCGGTTCCCGGTCGAGCACAAGATCACCGACCCGGCCCAGGGCAAACGGATCCTGCGGGACGCCGCCAAGACCCTCGGCCTGCCCCGCGAGGTCTGGGCCAGCCGCGACAAGCTCGGCTTCGCCTCCCCGGTCCCTGCCTGGCTCAACGGCAACCTCGCCCAGTGGGCCGACGAACAGATCAACACCGCCCTCACCGACGCCCCTCCGGGCTTTCGCCCCCTTCTTGAGGGTGGGTTGGCCCCCGGCGGCCGGTTCGACCGCACCCGGATGCAGGCCCTCATGGCAGCCGCCTGGTTTTCGGGCCAGACGGTGAGGGTTGCCGCATGATCCCTAACTCCGTTACTACGGTGAGGGGATGCACTCCGACACCACCGCAAGCCCGGAGCCGGGCGCCGCCCGCGGAGCCGTCGCGATCATCACCAACCGTCGCGGCGAACTCCTCCTCCACCTCCGCGACGACCTCCCCGCCATCGCCTGGCCAGCCCACTGGAGCCTGTTGGGCGGCGGCTGCGACCCCGGCGAGGACCCGGCCGCTGCGATTGTCCGCGAACTTGACGAGGAAGCCGGACTCACCGTCCGGAACCTGACCGATCTTTTCGAGATCCGTGACGAACACGGCTCCGGCCAGCTGATCACGTTCTTCGCCGCCGACTGGGACGGCGACGAGACCAGCCTCCCGCTCAGCGAGGGCGTCAAGCTCCAATTCTTCGCCCCCGAACACCTCGACATCCTCACGATCCCGCCGTTCATCCGGGACGGGATCGATCGCTACCTGGCCGCCCGGCCCGCCTGACCGTGTCCTGAAGGGCCGGCGGGCCGGGCGGCCCCACCTGGAAGGACACCCCGTCATGAAGCTCACTGTCGTCGGCTGCGGCTACCTCGGTGCCACCCACGCGGCCTGCATGGCCGAACTCGGCCACGAAGTCCTCGGCATGGACTCCGACATGGACAAGGTCGCCACCCTCAACTCCGGCAAGGCCCCGTTCTTCGAGCGCGACCTGGACGAACTGCTGACCAAACACACAGCCACCGGAAGCTTGAAGTTCACCGCCTCCTACGCGGAGGCCGCCCACTTCGCCGACCTGCACTTCATCGGCGTCGGCACCCCGCAGACCCCTGGCGAGGACACTTACGACCTCACCCACCTCTACTCCGCCGTCCGCCAGCTCGCACCCCGCCTCACCGGCCCGGCCGTGGTCGTGGTCAAGTCGACCGTCCCCGTCGGCACGGCACCCCGCGTCCGCGAACTGCTGCACGAGGTCGCTCCGGCCGGCGACCGCGTCGAGGTCGCCTGGAACCCTGAGTTCCTGCGCGAATCGTTCGCCATCGAAGACACTCTCCGCCCCGACCGGCTCGTTCTCGGCTTCGAGACCGAGCACACCTGGGCCGAGACCATGCTGCGGAAGTGCTTCGAGAGGATCATCGAGTCCGGCACCCCGACGATCGTCACCGACTGGGCCACGGCCGAACTCGCCAAGGGCGCTGCGAATTCCTTCCTCGCCACGAAGATCTCGTTCATCAACGCGATGGCCGAACTCTGCGAGAAGTCCGATGCCGACGTCCACCAGCTCGCCGAAATCCTCGGCCATGACGCCCGCATCGGCCGACGCGGCATGCGGCCCGGCCTCGGGTTCGGTGGCGGCTGCCTGCCCAAGGATCTCCGTGGCTTCATCGCCCAGGCCGCCAAGCTCGGGGCCGAAGCGACGACCGGCATCCTCCGCGAGGCCGACGCCGTCAACACTCGCCGCCGCGAGGCCGTCGTCAGCCTCGCGCACGAACAGCTCGACAGTGACCTCGCCGGCAAGCGGATCACCGTCTGGGGCGCCGCCTTCAAGCCCAACACCGACGACATCCGCGACTCGCCCGCCCTCGCCGTCGCCCAGAAGCTCCACGACCTCGGTGCCACCGTCACCGTCACCGACCCCAAGGCCCTCGACAACGCCCGCAAGCTTCACCCCGAACTCGACTACATCGAGGACCCGATCGCCGCCGTCCAAGACGCCGACCTCCTCCTCCACCTGACCGAGTGGGCCGAGTTCGGGCACATCGACCCGCGCCGCCTCGCCCGCCGCCCCGCCCAAACTGTGGTCATCGACGGCCGCGGCACCCTCAACCCCGACACCTGGCGTCGGGCCGGATGGACCTACCGGGCACTCGGCCGTCCCTGATCCGAATCGCCCAGGGCGGCTGTCGGTCCGGGCCCGGTGTCGGGCCCGGACCATCCCCTGAGAATCCTGTGGGTCCTATGCAACGACGTTGCCTCACACTCTCTTCTCTCTGGTCCATCGGGTCTACGCTAGTCATCCTGCCGTGCTGAGCGGAGGAGGGATGTCGGGGCGGCGTGGGGTCGGTCGCGTCCAAATCGGATACGAATTGCTGACGTAAGCGCGGATCGTTCCGGCATACGCGCAAGGGGGAGTCAGGGCGATGAATAGCGAGCAGGAACAAATCGGAGAGCGCGTACTGGCGCAGGCTGCCGCAATTTTCGCTGCTCGCTCAGACAACGGTGCGACGGAACTGCTCCGTGCAGTTGAAAGGCTAGAATTCGCGCAAACAGAGGACGGCTATACGACATCCAGTAACTGGAACGATTATTACTGGGCTGCCGTTCTCTACATCGATGCAGTGGACATTCCCAGTTTTGACGATGAGGTAGTAGAGCACTTGCTGCCTACGATCATCGAGGTGGCCGCTCAAAATGACCGACCTGCCGTCAATCAAATCCTAGTCAGGCCAGCCCTCCGCGCCCCCGACGCGAACTGGCGGCAGGCGCTGGAGGGAGGCCAGGAGCCAAGGCTCTTCCAACCGCAAGACACGCGTCCGGGCGACGGAAAGCCGACACGCCTCACCGAAGTCACCCGCATGCGGCTCTTCGACACCCTTCGACTTCAGCATACCGAGTGGGCAGGCAGGCTAGAGGAGGCAGAATTCCTCAAGCGTATCTTCAATCTGGATGCGTTCGAAAGCTACGACTCGCGCTTCCAAACGGCCGAAGGTGACATCTATCAGCATCGCGTTAATAACGACGACTGGGAACCGGACTGGGTATTCACCGATGAACGGTTCGGGCTGAGGCGAGGCCCGGACGCGGTTCTTCTGCGATTCCTCTCCGAGATGCTCCACCCTGTGGTGCGGACCGACGAGGGAGAAGTGCAAAAGCTGCTGGAGTTCTTCAATTCCTTGTTGGCTCGCGATGGTTATGCGCTGATGCCTGTGGACTCGATCAGTGGCTACACCGTTTACGGTGGGAAACGCATTCCAGTGCAGGCGCGACCCATGGTTCCGACCAAGAGGCCACTAGTTCGCGCCTCTGCCCCCAAGGGCACTGCCAACCTGTATGACCTGGTCCGCGCTCAGGCCCGCGGGGAGCGAAGGGACTATCGTCTCGATCGCCTACCCAACGAAGAGGGCGGACAGGCGCAGATCTTCCGGGCTATTCACAAGCCGACCGACGTCGAGGTCGCCTTCAAGCGCAGAAACTCACAGCGAGACACCCCGGCAGCTCGGATGAGGCGAGAGATCGAAATCTCTCAGCTGCTCGGCCAGCACGCGCACTACATGCCCATCCTCGACTCCAACCCTGTAGATGGGTGGCTTGTCATGCCGATGGCGCAGGCTACCGCAGAGCAACGACGCGACAGTCTGGGCGACCCCGTGCAGTTGCGAGCTCTAGTCGAGGCGCTGATGGATGTACTGGAACTTGCTCATGCGCACGACTGGCTACACCGCGACGTGAAACCGTCAAACATTCTGCTGCTGGACAACCGATGGACTCTCGCGGACTGGGGAATCGTTCGGAGGCCGCGAGGTCAGACTACGCAGGCAGGACGCACCCGTTTCGAGCTCGGCACGGAAGGCTTCGCAGCGCCTGAACTCTTCGTTGCTGCACACGAGGCAACGGCAGCAGCCGACATCTACGGCATTGGACGGGTCATTGCCTGGGCACTTACTGGTCAGTATCCGCAGATGAACGTGCCACTCTCCCCTCCGCCAGGCCCATGGAGGAACATCACCCGACTTGCCACACATGCCGATCCCCGGCAAAGGGTGCAGAGCATTCAAGACCTTCGAGAGTTGATCAATCGCGAGCTAACTGAGCCAGCGGAACCTCCGAGTGAACAAGCAAAGCGCCTACTGGAACGGACGCGCGCCGGTGATCCAGCAGCAGTGGGATCCCTGCTTGAGCTGGTCGCGGACCATCCTGAAGACTACGACCTGTATGTCCGCGCGCTGGTGTCTCTCTCTGCCGAACAGGCCGGCCCGTGGCTGTCCCGCGACCCGCAAGCCAGCGGTCGCCTCTTCAAGGCGATGTCCGACCACGTTGATGGCCAAGGAACGCGACGTGTCCAGTTCGTCGATGCGGCCCGCGTCGCCATGTGGCTTCATGCCATCGCGAATTTCGCCGCAGCCAAGGACGACTGGGACCTCCTCGAAGAGGCCGCCCGCACGATGTGTACTTGGGATGCCACATGGGATCAGTGGAGTGCCCAAGACCGAATCGCGCCCTGGCTACGCTCACTGTCAGGGCAGGCAGCGCAACTTCTAGCGGCGGTCCTGCGAGATCACCCGCGCTCCGCACGACACTTTTCAGGCTTGGCCCAGGACGGAACCGTGGACCTCGGTATCCGCGTAGCAATTCAGGCAGCTGCGGTGACGTCATAACCGTAGGGGACAGACAGGCACAGATTCTCAGGCAGATTGATGCGAATCCTGCCAGGTGCGCTGCCGGGGGCGACCCGGCCCTCGGCGAGGTGCAGCGGGCGGCTGCCCCGCTCACCGACGGCTCGGCCAGGGCCACATCCGGCAGCGGCGGGTGCTCTCTTCGACATGCTCGGCTCAGCGTGGGACCGCGTCGAGATAGCGCTTGATGCCGGACCCCAGGCGGAGCTTGTCCGGGGTGCCCGGGAACTCGCGAATTGCCTGGAGGAGTTCCCGCTCTGGCCGTCCAGTGATCTTGACGTCGAGCACGTTCAGAAGTTCGTCCCACTTCGTCCGAGACAGAGGGCGTTGCAGCTGGCTTGAGATCTCCGCGTTGGCGAACGACCGGAGGGCGAGCGACGCTTGCTGCGGGTCGAATCGGCCGATCAAATCGAGGTAGATCGGGTCGGCCGCGAACACCACGCCGTTGCCATTGGTGAGGAACACCGCGACCACAGTCTTGACGTACTGACGGACTAGGTTGGTGGGGACAGACCCATGCTGTCCCACGAGTTCGGCGAGGCGCCGGGCTATTCGCGGCTCGTTGTAGAAGTTGTCCATGGCGAGGTGCACGTCCATGAGCTCTTCGATCGCCTCGGCCATCTCCGAGACCTTGACCGCCTCGGGGAGGTAACTGCTGCCCTGGGCAAGGTCGATGAGCTGGCGGGCAAGGGCGGCCTGCGCATGGTCGGCATCGGCCAGGAAGCGACCGAGGCGCGTGCCGGCCCAGAAGCGGGCGTCCTCGGAGAGATAGGGCCAGAGCTTTGGCCACAGATCGCGGATGTTGTCCTGGGTGTGCGGCTCGGCGCCGATGGCGGTGTAGACCCCGAAGAGTCCGTAGGCCAGGGTGTCGGCCTTCTCGCCGGGCAGTTCTTTGAAGAACACCGCCGTCTGTGCCAGGTAGGTGCTGTCCAGCCTCGCGGCCTGGACGTTGACCACCAGCTTCTTGATCTCGGCGACCACATTGTTGTGCGGGAGCGTGATCACCTCTCGGATGCACGTCTCCAGCCAGTCGGCGAGCTGAAGGCCCGTCAGCGACACCTGGTTAGGGTGGGCCGCGCTGGCGTAGTTGCGCATGAACCGGATGTGGTCGACCTGGTGATAGCCGACATCGCTGATGAGCCCGATCTCACGGGCCCCGCTAAGCAGCTTCGCGTCGTCGAGCTTAATCAGGTCCTCGGGGGTCTTCAGCTCCTTGCGACGGTTCTCGCTCTTCTCCGCGACGGCATAGAAGTACGAAAGGTCGTAGCCGATCACCCGCTTGCGCAGCTCGATGACGGTCTCGTCCCAGAGATAGTTGAGCGCGGCATCGAACAACCCGACCGAGCCCGCCATGATCATCTTCGCTATGTAGGCCGAGCGGGCCAGTTGCTCCTCGTCCAGGCCTGCAAGAGCGTGCTCGGTGCTCTGCAGCAGGGCATGCCGCTGGTTGAGCGCGACCAGAACATCCTCGGTGGGCAGCCCCAGGCCACCGAGACGGGCCAGGATCAGGTCCTGGAAATCCCGGAGGCCGTCAATGGCGGCTCGACGGGGCTCGCGCAGTGCGACTTCTCCGGAAGCGCTGGCGGCAGCCAGCGGCTGGCTCTCTGTCATGCCGGAAGGGTAGATCCGGAAGAGTCCCACCGTCTGCGGGTTTCGCCGGCTCTGCAGCTGAGTGCGCTCCGGTACCGTCGCGGCCCCCCGACGCCCCGACCAACCGGCTCGCGTTATCGGTACGACCCGGACGGCAGGATCCTGCCGGGACATCCGCCCCGGCGCCGGAGCCGTCACCGAGCCCCAGTGGAGGCGCCCTGTCTATCGACGATCTCCGATGGTAGAAGTGGGCAGCGGCGTGCACTTGGGGAAAGCGGCGCACCCGGGGGAGGGGGTAGCAGTGGACGCATTAGGTGGTCAGAGGAGCGCGGACCGCGTGTCCGTGTCGCAGTATGTGCCGCCGCCGTCGGTCGTGCCGCACAACCAGTTCGACACCCGGACACCCCTGCAGCAGGTCTTCTACTGGACGCCAGAGCAGTGGGAGCAGTTCACCTGCGAGTGGGTCCGCATGCGCAGGGACGAGTTCGGCTACCTCGGCGTGGAGGTCCTAGGCGGGACCAACGACCGCGGCGCCGACGTCGTCGCCTTCATGGGCGAGCAGCGGCTGAACGGTGTCTGGCACTGCTACCAGTGCAAGCACTACACCGACGACCTCACGCTCGACGACGCGCTGCCCGAGATGATCAAACCGTTCGTGGCGACGCTGGAGACGAGCCGGACGCTCCCCGCCCGGTACATCTTCGTGGCACCTAAGATCCATCCCCGACTCAAGGACATGGTGCTGACCCCGGCCGCGCTGAAGGACCGGTTTCTAACGTACCTGGACGGGCGGACCAAACCGGTCGCCGCGCTGTCCCCACAGACCCGGGCGGCCGCTCGGGCGTTGGCGGAGAGCACGGACTTCTCGATGTTCTGGACCGTGAACCTGGACGAGGTCCTGGAGGTCTACAGCAAGTCGCCGCTGTTCGCCTCCCGCTTCAACCTGCCGCCCACCGGCAAACCCCGCAAACTCCTTCCCCCTCCCGAGCCCCAGGTCAACGAAGCGCGCTACCTCCAGCAGCTCCTGAACGTTTACCAGGAGAGGTTCGGCGAGGACCTCGCCACCGTGCAGCACGCCTTCGAGCACCCCGATTCGGGAGAGCATCTTGGGCGGCAGCGAGTGGCGTTCTTCGACGCGGAGGCCCTACGCATGTATGCACGAGAGAGCATCGCGGGGGACACCTACGAGGAGCTACAGGACGACGTGCTGACCAACTTGATCGAGGTGGCCGCCATCGACTACCCCTCGGGGTGGGATCGCCTCCAGCAGGTCCTCAAAGCTTCCGGGCAGATGACCCTCACCGGGTCGCCCCTGCTGCACCTGTTCCGCAACAGCCAGCGTCAGGGCATGTGCCACCAGCTGGCGAACGTCGACAAGCTGCACTGGTGCAAGGGAGGTTGCCGATGAACCCGCTCAACAGCCCGGTCGAAGTGGGGATGCGTACATTGGTCCTGCTGGCCCGCAGCCATCCTCACCCACTGGACCTCTCCTGGCTGGTGGTCCTGGACCACGCCATGCTCCACAGCAGCCAGTTCGACGGTCCGCCCAGCCTCCATCCCCGCCTGCCTGCCCAGCCTGGCGAGCTCGGCATGAAGCGGCAGATGATGCAGGAAGGGCTGGAGGTGCTGCTGCGCGCCGGCCTGGCCACGGTCGAGGCGTCCGAGGGTGGGATCGTCTACCAGGTGACCCCCCGCGGCTCGGGGTTCGTCGGCATCCTGGAGGCCCCGTACGTCGGCGAACTGCGTCAGCGCGCGCAGTGGGCCGTGGAGCAGTTCGCCTCGACCACGGACGCGGTGGCGGCCACACGCGACGTCACGACCCGCTGGCACAACGAATTCACCACCGACATGCAGCACCTGGGGGTCGGCCGTGGCTGACTTCACCCTGACCCATCTGACGTACGCCGGTGCGGGCCTGCCCACGGCCAGCGTGGAGTTCGACCCCAAGTTCACGGTGATCTACGGCTCCTCCAACACGGGCAAGACCTTCCTGGTCGACTCCATCGACTACATGCTCGGCGGTCATGTTCGTCCCTCGATCCCGCGCGCCGAAGGATACGGACAGATCCTGCTCGGCCTGCTGCTTCCCGACGGCAGGCCTCTCACACTGGTCCGCAAGCCCGGCGGCAAGAGCATTCACGTACACCAAGACGACCTAAGGGAGCTGTCCCACGCCACCCCCGACGCGATCGTCTCGGCCCGCAGGATCCGCAGCCGCCGTGACATCTCGCACTACCTGCTCAGCAAACTGGGACTGGACGACACGTATGTTCGCACCAACGAGGGCGGCAACACCGAACTGCTCAAACTTGCCGACCTGACCCACCTCAGCGTGGTCACCGACACCCGCATGATCGATCCGAATCCGCCCTCGCAGCGCACCCGCGGCACCGCGGCCAGGACCACCGCACGCTCCGTCATGAAGCTGATGCTGACCGGAGAGGACGAGCCCCCGGCGACCAAACTCCCCAATGCTGCTCAACGGCGCGTCCAGCGGGGCAAGATCAACTTGATCGATTCGCTGGCTCTGGACCTGCACGCCAAACTCTCCCGCGACCAGACCCCCGACGAGCTGCGAGATCAGCTGGCCCGGTTAGAGGACAGCCTCAACGACATGGCCCGCTCGCTGGCCGGCGAGTCCGAGCAGCAGGCCCGCGCCGTCGCCGCCCGTGCACACCTGGCCGAGACGGACGCCGAGCTGGAGGCGCGCCTGGGTGAGGTGCTCGACCTGCTGGGGCGATTCGACACGCTGCGTCAGCAGTACGAGACAGATCTCGCTCGTCTGGAGATGGTCAGCGAGGCGGGCAATCTGCTGGGCTACTTTCAGGTCGGCCGCTGTGTCTTCTGCGGGGCGGACCCCGAACATCAGCAGGTCCAGCACGGCCATCAGGAGACCACTCAGCTCCACGAGGCCGTGCTTGTCGAGTCCGCCAAGACGCACTCCCTTCTCGCCGACCTCCGGCTGACCATTGAGGGGCTGGAGGGTCAGCGCGACGAGCTGGCCGAACGCCGCACCACCCTGAGCGCGCAGGCGGCCGAGGCCGACCGGTCCCTGGCGCAGATCGAAGCGCGACTGGCGCCTCTCCGCGACGGGCTGCAGGACACCGTCGACGAGCGACTGCGTGTCGAACGCGACCTGGAACTGCGGGCCCGGCTAGATGAACTGGAAGAGCACCGCTCCCAGCTAGTGGCCCAGGGCGCCCTGCCGTCCAAGCGGCGGGAATCCCTGATCGCGGGCAGAATCCTGTCATCGTTTGACGAGCTCTTCCAACGCACCCTGGATTCCTGGCGGATCCCCGACGTGGAAGGCGCCAGCTACGACCCGTACAGCGGGGACGTCAGTGCCGGCGGAACGGCGCGCGCCGGCCACGGCCGGGGCATGCGCGCTCTGCTGCACGCCGCGTTCTCCATTGCCCTGGCCCGCTACTGCCTGGACCGCAGACTCCCGCATCTCGGCTTCCTCGTCCTGGACTCGCCCCTAGTGACGTACAAAGAGCCGGACTTTGACGCCGACCGCATCCCCCCGAACGTGATCGACCATTTCTACCGCTCGTTCCTGGCCTTCCCCGGCCAGGCCATCGTCGTCGAGAACGCGACGCCGCCCCCTGACGTCCTCGAGCACGCAAGGATCGTCACCTTCAGCGGCAGCGGAGCCCGCCCCGGCTTCTTCCCCGCGCGTCCCAGCAGCATCAACCGGACCTGAGCCGCACCGAACCCGCAGAGGGTGAAGCACCGGATGGCCCGGCATGCCGAATCCGAGCTGACCAGCCGGCCACGACGTGGAGCGGCGGCACACCAGGTGCCCTCAGCGCCGCGCAGCCGTCACGGGCTTTCTGCCGACCGCCACGCGCGGAGAGACCCCTGAGCCCACGGTCAGCCGCTCTCCCAGCCGCAGACAGAGCCACACCCGACGACGGCATCAGCAAAAGCGGCAACACGCCTGAACTTGACAGGGAAGACGTCGGCCAGGGCGACGCCCTGGTCATCGCGGCAGGCGACGGCCAGGGCGTGGTGGTGGACGCCGGCCCGGACCCGCGGCTCGTCGACGACTGCCTCACCGAACTGGGCGTCAGCCGGATCCCGTTGGTCGTGCTCACGCACTTCCACGCCGACCATGTGCGGGGCCTGCCGGGGGTGTTGGACGGCAGACAGGTCGCCGCAGTGCAGACCACGGGGTTGCAGGAGCCACCGGAGCAGGCCGAGTTCGTCCGGCGGACGGTCGCCGCCGCCCGCATCCCGGTGCTACGGGCAGTGGCGGGCGAACGCCGCCGGATCGGTCCGCTCGACTGGCAGGTCCTCTGGCCGCCACCGCCACCGCCACCGCCGCCGCCTGTGGTTTGGCCGCTCGTGTCCATGCCCCTGCCTCTGCCCCTGCCACCCGAACCGAACGATGCCAGCGTGACGATGCTGGTGCGAGCCGCCGGGGGCGTCAGCCTGCTGCTCCTCGGCGACCTGGAACCACCCGCCCAGCAGGCACTGCTGCGGGCCCACCCCGATCTGCCGGCCGTGGACGTCCTCAAGGTCGCCCATCACGGGTCCGCTCGGCAGGACGCCGAACTGCTGGAGCGGGTGCGCCCCCGACTGGCCCTGGTCTCGGCCGGCCGCGACAACTCGTACGGCCATCCCGCCCCGCGCACGGTGGCCGCGCTCGACGACGGAGGAGCGGCCGTGCTGAGTACCGCCGAGCACGGGGCGATCGCCGTGACCGCGGGCGAGCACGGTCTGCGCGCCGTCCCCCGCGGACCGCCCACCGCCCCGTGACGACTGAGCCCCGGCGGCGACCCGGGGCCCGGTGGTCCGGCAGCGGCCCGAAGGCTGGGCAATCCGGCTGCGGCCCGGCGGCTGAGCGGTCCGGCGATCCTGTAGCGGCCGAGCGGCCGAGCGGCCGAGCGGCCGAGCGGCCAAGCGGGCGGCGGGCGGCGGTCCGGCGACTCGATGGCCCGGCTACGACCCGGCGGCTGGGCGGCCCGGTGGCCCGACGACTCGATGGCCCGGCGGCCGGCGGCCCGGCGTACCAACGCCCAACGCCCAACGCCCAAAGCCCGAAGCCCAACGGCCCAACGCCCAACGGCCCAACGGCCCAACGGCCCAACGGCCCGGCGGCCTTGCGGCCCGGCGGCCCACGGCCCAACGGCCATGCGGTCCGGCAGCCTGGAGGATCCGGCGTGGTGGTCCCTTGGCCTGGGGCCGCCGCGTCGGGGTCTTCGCTCACACCAGCCAGACGCCGTCCCGCATCACCTCGCGGCCGGGGATCTCGTTCGGCTCGCGCCAGGCCTTGATCCGGCGCGGGGTCACCCGCAGGTAGACCCAGGCAGGTAGCTGCCTCGGGTCCCAGCCCAGCTTGTCCGCGAAGGCGTCCGTGGAGGACCGCGCGAGGTCCGCCGCCTCGACCGCCTCGGCGACCCCCTCGACGAGCACCACGTCCCGGGTGTGGCCGAGGCTGAGCCGCACCTCGCCTCGCGGGGTCACGTTGCGGGCGGTGGGGTTGGTGCGCTTGGTCGACATCAGCACGGTGCCCCGGTCCCACAGGAAGGAGAGCGGCACGAGCACTGGTTCGCCCGCACCGGACGAGGTGGCGACCCACATGTCCTCGTCGTTCTCCAGCCGGTGCGTCACGTCACGTCGGCGCTGTTCGGCGGTGCGCGCCGGTTCGTACTCGGTCATGCTCGGGACACTAGGCGGGCGCCGGGACCGCCCGCATCGGGCCGCGGTCCTAGGACAGCAGACGGAAGCGGGGGTGCGGCCGGCGACCGGCACGGCCACGGCCACAATGGTCCGGTGGACGATGTGAGACATGTGCTGGTGCTGCCCGACCGCGACGCCGCCGAGGAGGCGGCGGCGGAGCTGGGCGAGCGGTTCGGCGTCGCGGAGGAACCCCAACTCGTGCGCGACGCCCTCGCCGGGGAGGACGACGCCGAGGACGCCCAGTGGCTGGTGGTCGTCGAGGACCCGACGGGGCGGCTGCCGGCCGCCGAGCTGGACGAGTTCGCCGCCCGCTGGGACGGCTGGCGCGAGGAGTCCTGACCCCGCCCGGAGTCCTCGTCCTGACGTCGTCCGCGGGCCGGGCTGTCAGTGGCGCGTGGGATGCTGGTCGCGATGGCCAGCAGAAAGAACCAGAGCGAAGACCCCCTCGGCCCCGTCACCCTCGCCGTGGGCCAGGAGGACCTGCTCCTGGACCGCGCGGTGCAGGAGGTGGTGGCCGCGGCCCGGGCGGTCGACGCCGACACCGACGTACGCGACCTGACGTCCGACCAGCTCCAGCCCGGCACCCTCGCCGAGTTGACCAGCCCGTCCCTGTTCGCCGAGCGCAAGGTGCTGGTGGTGCGCAACGCGCAGGACCTCTCCGCCGACACGGTCAAGGACGTCAAGGCGTACCTCGCCGACCCCGCCGAGGAGATCTCCCTCGTTCTGCTGCACGCGGGCGGCGCCAAGGGCAAGGGACTGCTGGACGCGGCCCGCAAGGCCGGGGCGCGGGAGGTGGCCTGCCCGAAGACCACCAAGCCCGCCGAGCGGCTCGGCTTCGTCCGCGGCGAGTTCCGCGCCCTGGGCCGGTCCGCGACGCCCGAGGCGTGCCAGGCGCTCGTCGACGCCATCGGCAGCGACCTGCGGGAGCTGGCGTCCGCCGCGTCCCAGCTCACCGCGGACGTCGAGGGCACCATCGACGAGGCCGTGGTGGGGCGCTACTACACCGGCCGCGCCGAGGCGTCCAGCTTCACCATCGCCGACCGTGCGGTGGAGGGCCGGGCGGCGGAGGCCCTGGAGGCGCTGCGCTGGTCGCTCGCCACCGGCGTGGCCCCCGTCCTGGTCACCAGCGCCCTCGCCCAGGGGGTGCGGGCGATCGGCAAGCTGCTGTCGGCGCGCGGCGGGCGGCCCGCCGACCTCGCCCGTGAGCTGGGCATGCCGCCGTGGAAGATCGACCGCGTCCGCCAGCAGATGCGCGGCTGGACGCCGGACGGCGTCTCCGTCGCCCTGCGGGCCGTCGCGGAGGCCGACGCGGGGGTCAAGGGCGGGGGCGACGACCCGGAGTACGCCCTGGAGAAGGCCGTCGTCGCCATCGCCCGAGCCGCCCGCTCCCACCGCTGAACCCGCGCCCCGCGCCCCTTCCGGATCCCGCCGCACCGCCACCGCCCGTGGAGCGACCGCTTCACCGGGCCACCGCCGCCAGCGCCAGTACGGCGGCGGCCAGGCAGAGGAAGCCGGCGGGCACCGCGATATTGCGCAGCACCCCGGCGCGGACGTGGACGGCGACCGTGCCGGTGAAGAAGAGCACCAGCCCGATCGCGGCAGCCTCGCCCAGCAGCGGCGCCCCCAGCAGACCGAGCAGGAGCCCGACTGCCCCGGCGCCCTTCAACGCGCCCAGCCACGGCAGCCAGTCCCGCGGCACTCCGACAGCGGCCGAGTTGGCCAGCACGAAGCCCGCGCCGCGTAGATCCGCGACGGCGACGACGGCATTGGCCAGCATCGTGACGACGGTGACGGTCACATACGCGGTGGACATCGAGAGCGCCTCTCTGAGTGTTCTGTCAACGGATGACCCCGGCTCCGACGGCCCCCGCGGCCCCACCGGCTTCCGCCGTTCCTCCCGCCGGGCCCGTCGGCTCCCGGCCCCAGCGGCTCCGATGACCCCCGGCCCCACCGGCTCCCGCCGCGCCCCGCCGATCGCCGCCCGTGTTCGCCCGCCTCGCGGATCACCACCAGCGTGTCCGCGCCCCGTCGCCCCGTCCAATACCTGCGTCCATAACCTTGAGGCATGGATGTGGACACCCGGCTGCTGCGCTACTTCACCGCCGTCGCGGAGGCGGGGACGCTGACCCGTGCAGCCGAGGAGCTGTTCGTCTCGCAGCCCGCGCTGACCAAGCAGATCCGGCAGTTGGAGACGCAGCTGGGCGTCCGGCTGTTCACCCGTTCACGTGCCGGGATGGCGCTCACCGAGGCCGGCCGGGCCCTGGCCGAGCGGGCGCCCGGCCTGCTGGCGGCCTGGGACGGGGCGTTGCGGGAGACCAGGGGCGCGGCCGCCCGCGCCGCTCGTGTCCTGCGGGTCGGGTTCCTGGCCAGCGCCGCCAACGAGGCCACCCCGCGGATCGTCGCCGCCTTCGGCGCGCGGCGGCCGGGCTGGCGGGTCGAGATGCGTCAGGCCGCGTGGTCCGAGCCGGCCGCCGGGCTGGCCGACGGGGGCGTGGACGCCGCGCTGCTGCGGCTGCCGTTTCCTGGTCAGGAGGACCTGCGTACGGCCGTGCTCTTCACGGAGGACCGCTGGGTGGCGCTGCCGGCCGGGCACCGCCTCGCCGGCCGGGAGGTGATCGACTTCCCGGAGCTGTGGGACGAGCCGTTCGTCGCCGCGCCCGCCGCCACCGGGCCGTGGCGCGACCACTGGCTCGCCGCCGACGAGCGTGGCGGCCGGCCGGTGCGCGTCGGCGCGGTCACCGACCTGCCGGACGACTGGCTGAGCGCCATCGCCAACGGCTACGGCATCGCGCTCGCCCCCGCCTCGGCGGCCCGCTTCTACGCCCGTCCCGGCGTGGTCTACCGGCCCGTCCGGGGCGTCAGCCCCAGTCGCCTGGCCGTGGCCTGGCCGCCGGCCGCCGACGCCGACCCGGTCGTACGGGACTTCGTCCGCTGCTGCCTGGAACACGGACGGTCCTGACCGGGGCCGCTTCGCGCAGGGCTCCGGAGTCCGGCATGCCGAAGGCCCCGGTCCCGTCCTGGGGAAGGACGGAACCGGGGCCTCCGGTTCAAGAAGTGGTGCGTCACACCCGCGTGGCGAACGCAGGCCGCGTGTGACGCGGGGTGCCGGTCAGGAGCGGATGAGAGGGCCCGCTTGGTCCGTCGCCGGCGTCGTACGTCCAGAAGCAGTCAGAGCGTGTGCTCAGCCCTGAAGGGTGGAGACCTTGGAAGCCAGTGCCGACTTCTTGTTGGCGGCGGCGTTCTTGTGGATGACACCCTTCGAGACAGCCTTGTCGAGCTGACGGGCGGCGGCGCGAGCGGCCGTGGTGGCCTTCTCGACGTCACCCGCGGCAGCGGCCTCGCGGGCCTTGCGGATCGCGGTCTTGAGCGAGGACTTCACGGCCTTGTTGCGCAGCCGCGCCTTCTCGTTCGTCTTGTTCCGCTTGATCTGGGACTTGATGTTCGCCACGAAAGAGCCTTTTCAGGTTCGTAAGGATTTGATCGACGCGTCTCCGGGCTGAGAGGGGCCAGGAGACACAGCGACCCAGGCTAGCAGTCGGCGCCCGGGCGGCCCAAACCGGGCCCCGGGCGGCTCAAACCGGGCCCCGGGCGGCCCAGACCCGGGGCCCGTCGCCGTCCGTGGGACCATGGAGCCTACGTATCGATCCGACGTCGACCCGAGCAGAGACCCCCGGCAGCGCCCGGCGTCTCGAGAATCAGGACCCTGCGTGCCCGCGACCCCTACCAACGTGCCGGAGCCGAGCCGTACCGACCCGGCGCTGATCCGCAACTTCTGCATCATCGCCCACATCGACCACGGCAAGTCCACGCTCGCCGACCGGATGCTCCAGCTCACCGGCGTGGTCGAGCAGCGGCAGATGCGCGCCCAGTACCTCGACCGGATGGACATCGAGCGCGAGCGCGGCATCACCATCAAGTCCCAGGCCGTCCGGCTGCCGTGGGCGCCCACCAGCGGTGACGGTCAGGGCAGCACCCACATCCTCAACATGATCGACACGCCGGGGCACGTCGACTTCACCTACGAGGTCTCGCGCTCCCTGGCCGCCTGCGAGGGCACGATCCTGCTGGTCGACGCCGCCCAGGGCATCGAGGCGCAGACCCTGGCCAACCTCTACCTGGCGATGGAGAACGACCTCGCCATCGTCCCGGTGCTCAACAAGATCGACCTGCCGGCCGCGCAGCCGGAGAAGTTCGCCGAGGAGCTGGCGAACCTGGTCGGCTGCGACCCCGACGACGTCCTGCGGGTCTCCGCCAAGACCGGCATGGGCGTGGAGGCGCTGCTCGACCGCGTCGTCCGGGAGGTGCCCGCGCCGGTCGGCGTGGCCGACGCCCCCGCCCGCGCGATGATCTTCGACTCGGTCTACGACTCGTACCGCGGCGTCGTCACCTACGTCCGGGTCGTCGACGGCCAGCTCAGCAAGCGCGAGCGCATCCGGATGATGTCCACCGGCGCGACCCACGAACTGCTGGAGATCGGCACCAACTCCCCGGAGATGCTGCCTGCCGACGGCCTCGGCGTCGGTGAGGTGGGCTATCTGATCACCGGTGTGAAGGACGTCCGCCAGTCCAAGGTCGGCGACACCATCACCCAGCAGCACAAGGGCGCCACCGAGGCGCTCGGCGGCTACAAGGACCCCAAGCCGATGGTGTTCTCCGGGCTCTACCCGCTGGACGGCTCGGACTACCCGGAGCTGCGCGACGCGCTCGACAAGCTCCAGCTCAACGACGCCGCGCTGGTCTACGAGCCGGAGACCTCCGCCGCGCTCGGCTTCGGCTTCCGCGTCGGCTTCCTCGGCCTGCTGCACCTGGACGTGATCCGCGAGCGGCTGGAGCGCGAGTTCGGTCTCGACCTGATCGCCACCGCGCCCAACGTGGTCTACCGGGTGGTGATGGAGGACGGCGCCGAGCACACCGTCACCAACCCGAGCGAGTTCCCCGAGGGCAAGATCGGCGAGGTGTACGAGCCGGTGGTGCGGGCCACCATCCTCGCGCCGAGCGAGTTCATCGGCTCGATCATGGAGCTGTGCCAGACCCGGCGCGGCACCCTGCTCGGCATGGACTACCTCTCCGAGGACCGCGTGGAGATCCGCTACACGCTCCCCCTCGCCGAGATCGTCTTCGACTTCTTCGACCAGCTGAAGTCCAAGACCCGCGGTTACGCCTCGCTCGACTACGAGCCCACCGGCGAGCAGGCCAGCTCCCTGGTGAAGGTGGACATCCTGCTGCACGGCGACAAGGTCGACGCCTTCTCCGCCATCACCCACAAGGACGCCGCCTACGCGTACGGGGTGCGGCTCGTCGCCAAGCTGCGGGAGCTCATCCCGCGCCAGGCGTTCGAGGTGCCCATCCAGGCCGCCATCGGCTCCCGGGTGATCGCCCGCGAGACCATCCGCGCCATCCGCAAGGACGTCCTCGCCAAGTGCTACGGCGGTGACATCTCCCGTAAGCGGAAGCTGCTGGAGAAGCAGAAGGAAGGCAAGAAGCGGATGAAGATGGTCGGCTCGGTGGAGGTGCCCCAGGAGGCCTTCATCGCCGTGCTGTCCAGCGACGACTCCGCCGGCGGCGGCAAGGCGAAGAAGTAGCGCCGCCGCCTTCGGATCCTCCCGCCTGAGCGCCCGCCCCGTCCGACGGGGCGGGCGCTCACGTCGTGCGACGGGCACGCACCCCGCGCCACGGACGTTGAGCAGGCGTGAGGCGCGCGTGAGGCGCGCGTGAGGCGCGCGTGAAGAGCCGGTCGCGGAGTCGCGGGGAGGCGCGCACAGTCGTCGTAAGCGTTATGAAGCGGGAACCAAGCGCCGGGCCGCTGCCCCTTACGCGGCGGGGCCCGGCCCTCTAACCTGATGCCGCCCGAGGGTTACTCGCCAGTTAAACAATCTCGTCGTGCAGCCCAGAGCCGCAAAGCCGCCCGGAGGACGCCGTGAGCGACACACAGACCCTGATCGAGAACCGCCCGCCCTCGGTGGCGGCCCTCTTCCTGGAGCGCGTGGCGAAGACCCCTAACGCGGAGGCGTACCGCCACCCCGTTCCCACCGCCTCCGGCGAGGGCCCCGAGGAGTGGAGGTCGCTGAGCTGGGAGCAGGCGGCCGAGCGGGTCTACGCGATCGCGGCCGGCCTGATGGACCTGGGCGTCCGGCCGGAGGAGCGGGTCGCGCTCGCCTCCTCGACCCGGGTCGAGTGGATCCTCGCCGACCTCGGGGTGATGTGCGCGGGCGCGGCCACCACCACGGTCTACCCGCAGACCAACGCCGAGGAGTCCTCGTACATCCTCGCCGACTCCGCGAGCCGGGTGCTGATCGCGGAGGACGCCGGCCAGTTGGCCAAGGCGCGCGAGCGCCGCGCGGACCTGCCCGACCTGGCCCATGTCGTGGTCATCGACAACGACGGCGCCGAGGCGGCCGGGGACGACCCGGAGGGCTGGGTGCTGTCCCTCGCCGACCTGGAGAAGCGCGGCCGGGACTACCTGGAGCGCAGCCCGGAGGCGGTACGGGAGCGGGTGGCGGCCATCACCGCCGACCAGCTCGCCACCCTGATCTACACCTCCGGCACCACCGGCCGGCCCAAGGGCGTGCGGCTGCCGCACGACAACTGGTCGTACATGGCCAAGGCCATAGCGGCCACCGGGCTGGTCACCGCCGAGGACGTGCAGTACCTGTGGCTGCCGCTCGCCCACGTCTTCGGCAAGGTGCTGACCTCCGGCCAGATCGAGGTCGGGCACGTCACCGCGGTGGACGGCCGCGTCGACAAGATCATCGACAACCTGCCGGTGGTCCAGCCCACCTACATGGCGGCCGTCCCGCGCATCTTCGAGAAGGTCTACAACGGCGTCGCGGCCAAGGCCCGGGCCGGCGGCGGCGCCAAGTACAAGATCTTCCAGTGGGCGGCGGAGGTCGCCCGCGAGTACGCGAAGGCCAGCCAGGACAACTACCGGCGCACCGGCAACGCCTCGGTGCCGTTCGGGCTGGGCGCCAAGCACAAGATCGCCGACACCCTCGTCTACTCCAAGCTGCGGGACGCCTTCGGCGGCAGGCTGCGGGCGGCGGTCTCCGGCTCCGCCGCCCTCGCCCCCGACATCGGCTTCTTCTTCTCCGGCGCCGGCATCCACATCCTGGAGGGCTACGGCCTCACCGAGTCCAGCGCCGCGTCCTTCGTCAACCCCGGTGAGGCGTACCGCACCGGCACGGTCGGCAAGCCGCTGCCCGGCACCGAGGTGCGGATCGCCGACGACGGCGAGATCCTGCTGCGCGGCCCCGGGATCATGGAGGGCTACCACGGGCTGCCGGAGAAGACCGCGGAGGTGCTGGAGCCGGACGGCTGGTTCCACACCGGGGACATCGGCGAGCTGTCGGTGGACGGCTACCTGCGGATCACCGACCGCAAGAAGGACCTGATCAAGACGTCGGGCGGCAAGTACATCGCGCCGGCCGAGGTCGAGGGCCAGTTCAAGGCGGTCTGCCCGTACGTCTCCAACATCCTGGTGCACGGCGCCGACCGGAACTTCTGCACCGCGCTGATCGCGCTCGACGAGCCCGCGCTGCTCGGCTGGGCGGAGGACAACGGCCTGGGCGGCAGGCCGTACGCCGAGGTGGTCGCCACCCCGCAGGCCACCGCGCTGGTCCAGGAGTACGTGGACCGGCTCAACGAGGGCCTCCAGCGCTGGCAGACGATCAAGAAGTTCCGGCTGCTGCCGCGTGACCTGGACATCGAGCACGGCGAGCTGACCCCCAGCCTGAAGCTGAAGCGCCCGGTGGTGGAGCGCGAGTACCGGCACCTGATCGACGACATGTACACCGGCAGCAAGGAGGCGTGAGGGCGCGGGGAGCGGGGGCGGCGCCTCGGCCGAAGCGCCGCCCCCGCGCCTGACCGGCGTCTCCGAGGCTCTCCGGCACCACTCGCCCGGATGGCACCATGGGCCACTTTGGTGACACCGTGCTTATGGGCGTGCCGCATCTGTCACCCTGTCGGTGTCCGTCACGAGGAACGACCAGGAGCCGACGAGGAGCCGTCCATGGGGCCTCTTCCGACCCAGCGCGCCACCAGCGGCGACGTGCCGTCGCCGTCCCGCCAGTCGGCGCCGGGCCATGTGGTCGCGCGCACCAGCCTGCCCGGCAATCCGCTGGCGCCCGGGGCGGCACGGCGGTTCGTGCGCGCGGCGCTGGCCGACTGGACGGGTCTCGCGGTGCCCGCCGCGGCGACGATCACCGACCGGGCCGCGGACGACGCGGTGCTGCTCGCGGCGGAGCTGGTCACCAACGCGGTGGTGCACGCCGGCACCAACGTCGAGCTGCTGTTCAAGCTGGAGGACCCCGACCAGGGCGCCCCGGCCGCCCTGGTGCTGGAGGTGTCCGACCACCATCCCGGCCGCACCCTGCGGCAGCAGCAGCGGACGGCCGACCACGAGCCCGACGACGACCTGGACCTGGACGAGTACGGGCGGGGGCTCCAGCTCGTCGCGGCGCTCGCGGAGTGCTGGGGCATCACCTACCGCCCCGGCACCAAGACGGTGTGGGCCAGGCTGCCGCTGGAAGGCTGGGACGCCTGCCCCGTCCCGGGCGGCGAGCCGGCGATCCAGCGCGGGCTGCGCGCCGCCGAGCTGCTGGCCCCCGCGCCGCGCCGCCCGGTCCGGGACGACGACGAGTGGACCGGCCGGGGCGCGCTGTCCTTCCTCGCCGAGGCGTCCGACCTGCTGGCCGGGCAGTTGGACGAGGACCTGGTGGCCGCGCTCGCCGGGCAGCTGCTGGTGCCGCGCCTGGCCGACTGGTGCGCGTTCTGGCTGGAGGACGCGGCCGGCGCGGACGGCTACCAGCGGGAGGGCGGCGGCGCGCCGCGGCTGGCCCGGGTGTGGCACGCCGACGAGTCGGCGCTGGAGGCGCTGCGGGCGGTGCTGGAGAAGGAGCCGCCGCGGATGGCCGAGCCGCCGAGCCCGGGGCCCGTCGCCGTGGCCTGGCCCGCGCCGGGCGACCTGCGGGCGGACGCGGGCGACGGCACCGCGCTCGCGTACCGGCTGGTGGTGGGCGGCCACGGACTGGGCACGCTGCTGATCGGGCGGCGCGGGGTCGCCCGTGTCCCGGACGCGGTCGCCTCCCTGGTGGAGGACTTCGCCCGCCGGGTCGCGCTCGCCATCGGCGCGGCCCGCCGCTACGCCCGCCAGGTCACCATCAGCCGGGTGCTCCAGCGCGGGCTGCTGCCCAGCCAGGTCGCCCAGATCCCGGGGGTGCGGAGCTGCGTGGTGTACGAGCCGAGCGACGACGGGCTGGCGGGCGGCGACTTCTACGACGTGTTCCAGGCCGGGCCGGGGGCGCGCCGCTGGTGCTTCATGCTCGGCGACGTCCAGGGCAGCGGCCCCGAGGCGGCCGTGGTCACCGGTCTGGCCCGGCCCTGGCTGCGGCTGCTGGCGCGCGAGGACCACGCCGACCACGAGGTGGGCCACGTCCTGGACCGGCTGAACCGGCTGCTGCTGGACGACGCCACCGAGGCGGCCGAGACGGCGGCCTCGGTGGTCGCCGAGGTGGTCGCCGAGGCCGCCGACCCGCTGGCCGCGGAGGCCGCCGCGCAGGAGGAGGAGACGGCCGGGGCGACGGCGCTGGAGCCGCGCCCGCTGCCGCGCTTCCTGTCGCTGCTGTACGGCGAGCTGGTGCCGCTCGCCCCGGAGGACGGCGGCGGCGCGCGCTGCACCCTGGCCTGCGCGGGCCATCCGCTGCCGCTGCTGCTGCGGCCCGACGGCACGGTCGCGCCGGCGGCCGTCCCGCAGGTGCTGCTGGGGGTCGTGGACGACGTCGGCTACGAGAGCCAGACCTTCCACCTGGCCCCGGGCGACACCCTGCTGTGCGTGACGGACGGGGTCACCGAGCGGCGCTCGCGCAGCGGGCGGATGTTCGACGACGGGGACGGGCTGGCGGCCGCGCTCGCCGGCTGCGCGGGGCTGCCCGCCCGGGAGGTCGCGGACCGGATCAGACGCGCGGTGCACGGCTTCGGCGAGGCCCCGGTCCGCGACGACCTGGCGCTGCTGGTCCTCCAGGCGGAGGCCGCGCCGGTCCCGGCGCAGGCCGCCCGCCACTGACCCGCGGCACACGCGGCGCGGGGAGCCGTCCGGGTGACGGACAATGGACCCCATGCCTTCCGTACTGCCCGACGGCGAGCCCGTGCCCGAGGACGGCGCCCTTCCGGCGTCCGCCCTGGTCGGCGCGGGGGAGCGGCCGCTGGGGTTCTATCTGCACGTGCCGTACTGCGCGACCCGCTGCGGCTACTGCGACTTCAACACCTACACCGCCACCGAGCTGCGCTCCTCCGGCGGGGTGCTGGCCTCCCGCGACAACTACGCCGCCACGCTCGCCGACGAGGTGCGCCTGGCCCGCAAGGTGCTGGGCGACGACCCGCGCCCGGTGCGCACGGTGTTCGTCGGGGGCGGCACGCCGACGCTGCTGGCCGCCGCCGACCTGGTGCGGATGCTGGACGCCGTACGGGAGGAGTTCGGGCTCGCCGAGGACGCCGAGGTGACGACCGAGGCCAACCCGGAGTCGGTGGACCCGGCGTATCTGGCGGAGCTGCGCGCCGGAGGCTTCAACCGGATCTCGTTCGGCATGCAGAGCGCCCGCCGGCACGTGCTGAAGGTGCTGGACCGCACCCACACCCCGGGCCGCCCCGAGGCGTGCGTGGCCGAGGCCCGGGCGGCCGGGTTCGACCACGTCAACCTCGATCTGATCTACGGCACGCCGGGGGAGAGCGACGAGGACTGGCGGGCCTCGCTGGAGGCGGCCGTCGGCGCCGGGCCCGACCACGTCTCGGCGTACGCGCTGATCGTGGAGGAGGGCACCGGGCTGGCCCGGCGCATCCGGCGCGGCGAGGTGCCGATGACCGACGACGACGTGCACGCCGACCGGTACCTGATCGCCGAGGAGATGCTGTCGGCCGCCGGGTTCGACTGGTACGAGGTGTCCAACTGGGCCACCAGCGAGGCGGGCCGCTGCCTGCACAACGAGCTGTACTGGCGGGGCGCGGACTGGTGGGGCACGGGCCCCGGCGCGCACAGCCACGTCGGCGGGGTGCGCTGGTGGAACGTGAAGCACCCCGGGGCGTACGCCGCCGCGCTGGCCGCCGGGCGCTCCCCGGGCGCCGGGCGGGAGCTGCTGCCGGCGGAGGACCGCCGGGTGGAGCGGATCCTGCTGGAACTGCGGCTGCGCGAGGGCTGCCCGCTGGAGCTGCTGAAGCCGGCCGGGCGGGCCGCCGCCGGGCGGGCGGTGGCGGACGGGCTGCTGGCGCCGGAGGCGTACGGCCGAGGCCGGGCGGTCCTCACCCTGCGCGGCCGGCTGCTGGCCGACGCGGTGGTGCGCGACCTGGTGGACTGAGCCGCCGGGCCTCAGGCCCGCTCCGGGCCCCCGACCGTCACATGGTCGATGAGGTGCTCCACCGCGCCGAGCAGCGAGGGCTCCAGATCCTTGTAGGAGCGGACCTTGGAGAGGATGTGCTGCCAGGCGGCGCCGGTGTTCTCCGGCCAGCCGAGCGCCCGGCACACCCCGGTCTTCCAGTCCTGGCCGCGCGGCACCGTCGGCCAGGCCGGGATGCCCACCGAGGCGGGCTTCACCGCCGCCCAGACGTCGACATAGGGGTGGCCCACGATCAGGGTGTGGGCGTCCGACACCTCGGCGGCGATCCGGGACTCCTTGGAGCCGGGGACGAGATGGTCCACCAGCACCCCGAGCCGGGCGTCCGGCCCGGGCCCGAACTCGGCGACGATGGCGGGCAGGTCGTCGATGCCCTCCAGGTACTCCACGACCACGCCCTCGATGCGCAGGTCGTCGCCCCAGACGCGCTCGACCAGCTCGGCGTCGTGCCGCCCCTCCACGTAGATCCGCCCGGCCCGCGCCACCCGGGCCCGCGCGCCCGGCACGGCCAGCGATCCGGAGGCGGTACGGGAGGGGCGCGCCGGGCCAGCCGCGGGCCGGACCAGGGTGACCGGGCGGCCCTCCAGCAGGAAGCCGCGCGGCTCCAGGGGGAAGACCCGGCGCTTGCCGAACCGGTCCTCCAGGGTCACCGTGCCCGCCTCGCAGCCGATCACCGCCCCGCAGAAGCCGGTGCCGGCCTCCTCCACCACCAGGTCCGGTTCGGCCGCCACCTCGGGCGCCGGCGCCGAACGCTTCCACGGGGGCGTCAGATCAGAGTCGTATGCGCGCATGGCCCGACGCTACGACATGATCATGCGCTCATCGGTCTTCGGCGCAGCCGAAGCGGCGGGCCAGCGCGTCGCGTTGGGCGCGGACGAAGGCGGCGTCCACCGCCGCGCCGTGCCCCGGCACGTACACCGCGTCCCCGCCGCCGAGCGCCAGCAGCCGGTCCAGCGCGGCGGGCCAGCGCCCGGGCACCGCGTCCGGTCCGGCCTGCGGTTCGCCGGACTCCTCGACCAGGTCCCCGCAGAACACCACCTCGCGGGAACCGGGCGCGGCCCCCGGCGGCGGGGGCGCGAGCAGCACCAGGTCGTGGGCGGTGTGCCCGGGGCCGACGTTGGCCAGCAGCACCTGCCGCCCGCCGAGGTCCAGGGTCCGCTCCCCGGACACCGGATGCCGGGGCGCCGCCAGGACGTCCACCGCCTCGGCCGCCTCCTCCTCCGCCACGCCGTGCCGGACGGCGTCCTGCCGCAGGGCGTCCCGCTCCCGGGCGGCGGCCAGCAGGGTGTCCAGGCCGACGGCCGCGAACACCTCCGCGCCGGCGAACGCGGACGCCCCGAGCACGTGGTCGAAGTGGGGGTGGCTCAGTGCGAGATGCGTCACGCGCCGGCCGCCGAGCAGCGCCTCGGTCTGCGCGCGCAGCTCCGCGCCCTCACGCAGGGTGGCGCCGGCGTCGAACAGCAGCGCGGCGTCCGTGCCGGCCACCAGTCCCACGGTGGCGTCCCAGCCCGGCAGCCGGCGCCGCCCCACACCGGCGGCGAGCCGCTCCCAGCCCGCCGCCGCCCAGTCGATCCGGTCGAGGTCCGCCGCGCCGTCCCGGGAGATGTCCATGGAGCAGACGCTAGCCGCCCGCGCGCGGACGCGGCGAGCGCCCCGCGTCCGCCGTCGGGGCCGGGCCGGCGGGCACGGTAGCCTGGTCGGCCGCCCTTGCCCGGTGCGCACCCCCGCCCCGTACACTGGCCGGGACATCACTGGCACTCGGACGAGGTGAGTGCCAGACAGGGAAGAGAGCACGAGCCCGCCGCCGGGCGGACAGGCCCGCTGCCGACAGGCGCGGGCGCGAGGACCCACGAGCTGGAGGTGTGCGCGGATGCTCAGCGAACGCAGACTCGAAGTGCTGCGCGCCATCGTCCAGGACTACGTCGGCACCGAGGAGCCGGTCGGCTCCAAGGCGCTCACCGAGCGGCACGCGCTCGGCGTCTCCCCGGCGACCGTGCGCAACGACATGGCGGTGCTGGAGGAGGAGGGCTACATCGCGCAGCCCCACACCAGCGCCGGCCGCATCCCCACCGACAAGGGGTATCGCCTCTTCGTCGACAAGCTCGCCGGCGTCAAGCCGCTGTCGTCGCCGGAGCGGCGCGCCATCCAGAACTTCCTGGCCGGCGCGGTCGACCTGGACGACGTGGTGGGGCGCACGGTGCGGCTGCTGGCCCAGTTGACCCGGCAGGTCGCCGTCGTGCAGTACCCGTCGCTGACCCGCTCGACGGTCCGGCACGTGGAGCTGCTCTCGCTGGCCCCGGCCCGGCTGATGCTGGTGCTGATCACCGACACCGGCCGCGTCGAGCAGCGGATGGTGGACTGCCCGGCGCCGTTCGGCGAGGCGTCCCTGGCCGATCTGCGGGCGCGGCTGAACAGCCGTGTGGTGGGACGCCGTTTCACCGACGTGCCGCAGTTGGTGCAGGACCTGCCGGAGTCCTTCGAGACGGAGGACCGCGGCACGGTCTCCACGGTGCTGGCCACCCTGCTGGAGACCCTGGTGGAGGAGACGGAGGAGCGGCTGATCATCGGCGGCACCGCCAACCTCACCCGCTTCGGGCACGACTTCCCGCTGGTGATCCGGCCGGTGCTGGAGGCGCTGGAGGAGCAGGTCGTGCTCCTCAAGCTGCTCGGCGAGGCCAAGGACTCGGCCATGACCGTGCGCATCGGGCACGAGAACGCCCACGAGGGGCTGAACTCCACGTCCGTCGTCGCGGTCGGCTACGGTTCGGGCGACGAGGCCGTCGCCAAACTCGGCGTGGTCGGACCGACCCGCATGGACTACCCCGGAACGATGGGAGCGGTACGCGCAGTGGCACGTTACGTCGGACAGATCCTGGCGGAGTCGTAAGTGGCCACGGACTACTACGCCGTACTCGGCGTGCGCCGCGACGCCTCCCAGGACGAGATCAAGAAGGCGTTCCGCAGGCTCGCCCGCGAGCTGCACCCGGACGTCAACCCGGATCCGAAGACCCAGGAGCGGTTCAAGGAGATCAACGCCGCCTACGAGGTGCTGTCGGACCCGCAGAAGAAGCAGGTCTACGACCTCGGCGGAGACCCGCTGTCCAGCGCCGGCGGCGGTGGCGCGGGCGGCTTCGGGGCCGGCGGCTTCGGGAACTTCAGCGACATCATGGACGCCTTCTTCGGTACGGCGTCCCAGCGCGGCCCGCGCTCGCGCACCCGGCGCGGCCAGGACGCGATGATCCGCCTGGAGATCGAGCTGGACGAGGCGGCCTTCGGCACCACGAAGGACCTCCAGGTCGACACGGCCGTGGTGTGCACCACCTGCTCCGGTGAGGGCGCGGCCCCCGGCACCTCGGCGCAGACCTGCGACATGTGCCGCGGCCGCGGCGAGGTCTCCCAGGTCACCCGGTCCTTCCTGGGTCAGGTCATGACCTCCCGGCCCTGCCCGCAGTGCCAGGGCTTCGGCACGGTCGTGCCGACCCCGTGCCCGGAGTGCGCGGGCGACGGCCGGGTCCGCTCCCGCCGCACGCTGACGGTGAAGATTCCGGCCGGTGTGGACAACGGCACCCGTATCCAGTTGGCCGGCGAGGGCGAGGTCGGCCCCGGCGGCGGCCCGGCCGGCGACCTGTACGTGGAGATCCACGAGCTGCCGCACGCGATGTTCCAGCGGCGCGGCGACGATCTGCACTGCACGGTCACCGTCCCGATGACGGCCGGCGCGCTGGGCACCAAGGTGCCGCTGGAGACGCTGGACGGCGTCGAGGAGGTCGACATCCGGCCCGGCACGCAGTCGGGGCAGTCCATCCCGCTGCACGGCCGGGGCGTCACGCACCTGCGCGGCGGCGGCCGGGGCGACCTGATCGTGCACGTCGAGGTGCAGACCCCGACCAAGCTCGACCCGGAGCAGGAGCGGCTGCTGCGGGAGCTGTCCAAGCTGCGCGGCGAGGAGCGGCCCACCGGCCAGTTCCAGCCCGGCCAGCAGGGCCTGTTCTCCCGGCTGAAGGACGCCTTCAACGGCCGGTGACGGCGGCAGCGGTACGAGAAGGGGGGCGGCGACCACGGGAGGTCGCCGCCCCCCTTTCCGTCCCCGCCGGGCGGGACGGGACCGGGTGCCCCGGCCGCGGCGGAGCCGGGCGTTCCGGTCGGGGCGGAGGCGGGTCTTCGGGGCCGGGCGGGGGCGTGGCACGATGCACGCATGTCCACCGCACTGACCGATCTCTGCCGGTACCCGATCGTGCAGGCCCCCATGGCGGGCGGCGCCTCCCGTCCCGCGCTCGCCGCGGCCGTCTCCGACGCGGGCGGCCTCGGCTTCCTGGCCGCCGGCTACAAGACGGCCGACGGCATGTACCAGGAGATCGCGCAACTCCGGTCGCTCACGGCGCGGCCCTTCGGCGTCAACCTGTTCATGCCGCAGCCCGGCCAGGCCGACCCGGCCGCCGTCGAGGTCTACCGCAACCAGCTCGCCGGCGAGTCCGCCTGGTACGACACCCCGCTCGGCGACCCGGAATCCGGCCGTGACGACGCCTACGAGGCGAAGCTCGCCGTGCTGCTGGACGAGCCGGTGCCGGTCGTGTCGTTCACCTTCGGCTGCCCGGCCGCCGAGACGCTGGCCGCGCTGGCCGCCGCCGGCACCCGCACCGTCGTCACCGTCACCTCCGTCGAGGAGGCGCGGGCCGCGCACCGGGCGGGCGCGGACGCGGTGTGCGCGCAGGGCGCCGAGGCCGGCGGCCACCAGGGCAGCCACCGGGACGACCCGGAGACCGACGGCTCGGGCACCGGGCTGCTCACCCTGGTCCCGCTGGTCACCGAGGCCGTGCCGCTGCCGGTGATCGCCGCCGGCGGCCTGATGCGCGGCGGCCAGATCGCCGCGGTACTGGCCGCCGGCGCGCAGGCCGCGCAGCTCGGCACCGCGTTCCTGGTGTGCCCCGAGTCCGGGGCCAACGCGCTGCACAAGCGGGCCATGACCGACCCGCTGTTCACCCGCACCGAGGTGACCCGGGCCTTCTCGGGGCGGCCGGCCCGCGGACTGGTCAACCGGTTCATGTCCGAGCACGGCCCCTACGCGCCCGCCGCCTACCCGGAGGTGCACCACCTGACCAGCCCCCTGCGCAAGGCGGCCGCCGCGGCAGGCGACCCGCAGGGCATGGCGCTGTGGGCGGGGCAGGGCCACCGGCTGGCCCGTGAACTGCCCGCCGGGCAGCTGGTCGAGCTGCTCGCCGCCGAGCTGCGCGAGACCGCCGGCGCCGCGTCCGGGGCGGGCGCGTGACCGCGCCGGTCTTCGTCGTCCCCGACGACGTCCTGAGCCGCGCGATCCCCGGGGGGCGGTACGTCCTGGACGGGCCCGAGGGGCGGCACGCCGTCTCCGTGAAGCGGCTGCGCGCGGGCGAGGACGTGGTGCTCACCGACGGTCTCGGCCGCTGGGCGGAGGGTGTGGTCGAGGGCGCCGAGGGAAAGGACCGGCTGCTGGTCATGGACCTGGAGTCGGTGAGCGAGGAGCCGGCCGAGCAGCCCCGGATCACCGTGGTGCAGGCGCTGCCCAAGGGCGACCGCGGCGAGCTGGCCGTGGAGACGATGACCGAGACCGGCGTGGACGCGATCGTCCCGTGGACCGCCTCGCGGTGCGTCACCCAGTGGAAGGGCGAGCGGGGCGCGAAGTCGCTGGCCAAGTGGCGGGCCACCGCCCGGGAGGCGGGCAAGCAGTCCCGCCGCACCCGTTTCCCGGAGGTGGCCGAGGCCGCGTCCACCGGGCAGGTCGCCCGGCTGCTGGCCGCCGCCGACTTCGCCGCCGTGCTGCACGAGAGCGCCGACGCCTCGCTGGCCACCGCCCCGCTGCCGGCCACCGGCGAGATCGTGCTGGTCGTCGGTCCGGAGGGCGGGGTCTCGCCCGAGGAACTGGCCGCGTTCCGGGAGGCGGGCGCGGCGCCGTATCTGCTGGGCCGCAGCGTGCTGCGCACCTCCACGGCCGGTACCGCGGCGCTCGCCCTGCTCCTGGGCCGCACCGGCCGCTGGGGCTGAGGGCGGCTCCGGCCCGTACCGGCCTGGGGCTGGGGCCGGCCCCCGGGCACCGGCCGGGGCGTGCACGGCGTCAGCGGGGTGGCGTACGCGGCGGGCACGGAGGGCGGACACGCACCAGGCGCCCCTCTCGTGAGAGAGTCCGCTCCGTGATCGTCGCCCGTTCCGTCGCCCTGTTCGCCGTCGCCGCGCTGTTCGAGATCGGAGGGGCCTGGCTGGTGTGGCAGGGCGTCCGCGAGCACCGGGGCTGGATCTGGGTCGGGGCCGGCGTCATCGCGCTCGGCCTGTACGGGGTGGTGGCCACCTTCCAGTCGGACGGGAACTTCGGCCGCATCCTGGCCGCGTACGGCGGGGTCTTCGTGGCCGGGTCGATCGCCTGGGGCATGGTCGCCGACGGCTACCGGCCCGACCGGTTCGACGTGGCCGGCGCGCTGGTCTGCCTCGTCGGCATGGCGGTCATCATGTACGCGCCGCGCGGACACTGACCCCGGCGCCGACCGCGGGGACCGCGCGCCCGCGGTCGGGCCGCCAGCTCGCCACCAGCGCGGCGGCCAGCAGCAGTTCGGCGATGTCACCGCCGTAGTACATGATCTCCGCGCCCGCCCGGACCTGTTCGGCCGGGGCGTGGATCGCGGTCCAGAAGCCGCCGTACACGAGCTGGGAGACCACCGCGTGCGCCGTGATGGCGACGCCCAGGCACACCAGCCGCGCCGGTACGCCCGGCCGGGCGGGCGCGGGATCGGGGCCGGCGACGACGTACGCGAACAGCCACCCGGACAGCAGGAAGTGGGCGTGCAGCAGCGCGTGCCCGACCGGACCGCCGGTGGCCGCGCCGTACAGCGGGGTGAGGTAGAGGGCCACCAGGCTGCCGGCGGACAGCGCCAGCGCGACCACCGGATGGGCGATCAGCCGGGCCGCCGGGCTGTGCAGGACCGCGGTGAGCCGCCGCCCCCGGGCCGGCGGCAGGGTGCGCAGCAGGAGCGTGACGGGCGCGGCCAGCACCAGCGCCAGCGGCGCGTACATGCCGATGAGGAGGTGCTGCACCATGTGGCCGCGAAAGTCGGCCCGCGCGAAGGGCGCGACGGGCGGCAGCAGCGCCACGCCGAGCAGGACGACGCCGGTGAGGAACAGGGCCGTCCGCCACCGGCTCCAGCCGAGCACCGGGTTGCGGCGGCGGGCCCGGCCGACGAGCAGCAGATAGGCGCCTGCGGCGGCCGGCAGGAGCAGCGCGGGCGGCAGCCACTCCGGCAGGCCCGCCCCGGCGGCGGACCCGTGCCCGTGCGTCCCGTGGTCCATCAGGCGGGCCGGGCCTGGTCCCGCCCGGCCGGGGCGTCGGGGTCGAAGGGGCGGCCGCCGCGCTGGAGGAGGTAGCCGCCGGCCACGAACAGCGCGCCCAGGGCGAGGAAGCCGAGGTCCCACCAGAGCCGGCCGTCCCCGGCGTACACGTGGTGGATGGCGAGGATCTGGTGGTCCAGGAGGCCCTCGACCAGGTTGAACAACCCCCAGCCGACGAACATCCAGCCCCACAGCACCCGGGAGGTCCACACCCGCCGGCGGTGGTGGGTGACCCGCGCGTACAGAATGGCGAGCCCCAGCAGCACCGACAGCCAGCAGACGGTGTGGAACAGGCCGTCCCACAGGGTGTTCATCTCCAGGCCGGGGACGGTGTCGGGGTTGTAGAACTTCACGCCGACGCGGTCCTGGTCGGTGCTGCTGAGCATGTGGTGCCACTGCAAGATCTGGTGCAGGAGGATGCCGTCCACGAACCCGCCCAGCCCCACGCCGAGCACGATGCCCGGCAGCCGGATGCTCGCGGGCCGTGCGATGCCGGGCCGGGCCCCGCCCGTCGTGGTCGCCATGGCTGGTCTCCTCTTCTGGTCCGTCCGGCGCCGGGCCGCCGCCGGTGCCGGAGCGGGCGCCCGTGCTCACGGGCCCTCGCAGGCAGGTTCTCCCCCCGGCTGCCGGACCGCCGCGCGCGGGACCGCCATCCGGCCCAGTCGCCCCCGGCGGGACGGGCTGTCGGTGCGGCTCCGTAGGGTGTGGCCATGTCCGACGACTCGCCTCTGATCCGCAGTCTGCGCGCCGCCGTGGCGGCCGCGCCCGGTGACGTACCCCTGCGCCTGCACCTGGCCGAGCTGCTGCTGGCCGCCGGGCGCGGCGACGAGGCGGTCGCCGAGGCCGCGGCGGCCCTCCAGCACGCCCCCGGCGACGCGGACGCCCGCGCCCTGATGACCCGCGCCATGGGCATACCGCCCGCCCCGGTGCCGGACGCCGCCGAGGGGTCCGGGTTCGACTGGTCGGCGGCCGAGCGCGAGGTGGACGGCATCGTCCCGCCGAGATTCGCCACCGGCGGGTCCGAGGGCGGCGGGGCGGAGGCGCCGCTCACCTCCGACGGGGCGGGCGACGGCCCCGGGGACGCCGACGCCTGGGAGGTGGACGCCCCCGGCACCGTCCGGCTCGCGGACGTCGGCGGCATGCAGGACGTCAAGGACCGGCTGGAGGCCGCGTTCCTCGCCCCGATGCGCAACCCCGAGCTGCGCCGGCTCTACGGCAAGAGCCTGCGCGGCGGGCTGCTGCTGTACGGGCCGCCCGGCTGCGGCAAGACCTTCATCGCCCGCGCCGTCGCCGGCGAGCTGGGCGCCGGCTTCCTGTCGGTGTCGCTCAACGACATCCTCGACCTCTACATCGGCGCCTCCGAGAAGAACGTCCACGACGTCTTCGAGACCGCCCGGCGGCAGGCCCCCTGCGTGGTCTTCCTCGACGAGCTGGACGCCCTCGGCGGCAAGCGCAGCCGCACCCACAGCAGCGGCCTGCGCAATGTCGTCAACCAGTTGCTGACCGAGCTGGACGGGGTGTCCGCCGCCGCCAACGAGGGCGTGTTCGTGCTCGCCGCCACCAACGTCCCCTGGGACGTGGACATCGCCCTGCGCCGCCCCGGCCGCTTGGACCGCACCCTGCTGGTGCTGCCGCCGGACGGGCCCGCCCGGGAGGCGATCCTCCGCTACCACCTGCGCGAGCGCCCCATCGAGAACGTCGACCTGGCCAAGCTCGTCAAGGCCACCGAGGACTTCTCCGGCGCGGACCTCGCCCACCTGTGCGAGACGGCGGCGGAGTCGGCGCTCCTGGACTCCGCCCGCACCGGCGCCGTCCGCATGATCGGCATGAAGGACCTGCTCGGCGCGGCCCGGCAGATCCGGCCCTCCACCGGCCCCTGGTTCGCCACCGCCAAGAACGTCGCCACCTTCGCCAACGACGGCGGCACCTACGACGACCTGCTCGGCTACCTCAAGCGGAAGCGCAAGCTGTGACCGCGCCCCACCAGCCGTCCGTCCTGGAGCGGGCCGAGGCGCTGTACGACCTGGGGCGGCCCGAGCAGGCCGCCGCGCTGGCCGGGCAGCACCTGGCCGAGCACCCGGACGACGCCGCGGCCCTGGCACTGCTGGCCCGCTGCCTGCGCCGCGCCGGCCGCCCCGCCGAGGCCCTGGGCTACGCCGACCAGGCGCTGCGCGCCGACCCCGAGCTGCCGTCGGCCTGGCTCCTGCGCGCCGAACTGCTCAGCAACGCCCGCCACTTCGGGCCGGCCGAGGACTCCGCCCGGCGTGGTCTGGCGCTCATCCCGCAGCACTGGGCCGGCTATCACGTGCTCAGCTCCGTCCTGCTGGCCTCCGGGCAGCGCGCCCGCCACCCCGAGGCGTACGCGCACGCGCTGCGAGCCGTCGAGCTGGGCCCCGAGGAGGACACCACCCACTTCCAGGTCGGCCTGGCCGCCTACCACCTCAAGGACCACGCCACCGCCCAGCGCGCCTACGAGCAGGCGCTGCGGCTCAACCCGGAGAACAGCGAGGCGCACAACAACCTCTCGCTGCTGCACCTGCGCCGCCGCTGGCTGCGGCCCGGCGCCTGGACGAAGGCCGCCTCCGGGTTCGTGGACTCCGCCGCCCTCGACACCGAGGACCGGGCCGCCCGCTACAACCTGGAGACCATGGCCTGGGGGGCCGCCGCCGGCGCCCGCTGGGTGGCGCTGGCCGGCTTCCTGACCGCCGCCGTCGGCTCCGCCCCGCTGCGCTCCGGCGCCACCGGCTCGGGCCCGCTGGTCGCCGAACTGGTCGGCGTCGGCGTGCTGGTGGCGCTGTGGACGGCGTGGGCGCTGTGGACGCTCCGCCGGGTGCCGCCCCGGCTGCGGCGGCCCCTGCTGCTGATCGCCCGCGGCTGCCCGCCGGTGCTGTGGATGGGCGGCGCGGTCGCCCTGCTGGGCCTGCACTCGGTGCTCACCCTCGCCCTGCCCCGGGCCGGCGCGGAGCTGGTCGGCGGGCTCGGCACCCCGCTGTTCTGGGCGGTGGTCATCACCTACTGGGCCAGCCGCACCGCCCTCACCCGGCGCGCCCCGCACCGCCGCAGGGCCGCCCCCGGCCCGTAGAGTGCCCGTACCGCACGACGAAGATCCATCCCCGTACCGACGAAGGTTCAGAGAGGACCGCGGCATGGCCGGAGAGCCCCAGGACGACTGCCTGTTCTGCAAGATCGTGGCCGGGGAGGTGCCCGCCACCGTCGTCCGCGCGTCGGAGACCACCCTCGCCTTCCGCGACATCAACCCGCAGGCCCCCACCCATGTGCTGGTGATCCCCAAGGCCCACCACGCCGACGCCGCCGCGCTCGCCGCCGAGGCGCCGCAGCTCGCCGCCGACGTGCTGCGCGAGGCCGGCGAGGTCGCCCGGCAGGAGGGGGTCGAGGAGGGCGGGTACCGCATCGTCTTCAACACCGGCGCCGGCGCCGGGCAGACCGTCTTCCACGCGCACGCCCACGTGCTCGGCGGCCGCGGCCTGACCTGGCCGCCCGGATAGCCGCCCGAGGACAGGAAGAGACATGTCCGTCCGCGAACTGGTCGTACTGGGCACCGCCAGCCAGGTGCCCACCCGGCACCGCAACCACAACGGCTACCTGCTGCGTTGGGACGGGCAGGGCATCCTCTTCGACCCCGGCGAGGGCACCCAGCGGCAGATGCTCCGCGCCGGGGTCGCCGCCCACGACATCGACCGCATCTGCGTCACCCACTTCCACGGCGACCACAGCCTGGGCCTGGCCGGGGTGATCCAGCGGATCAACCTCGACCAGGTCCCGTACCCGGTCACCGCCCACTACCCGGCGAGCGGGCAGCGCTTCTTCGAGCGGCTGCGGTACGCCACCGCCTACCGCGAGACGGTCAGGCTCGCCGAGGCCCCGGTCGCCGAGGACGGCGTGCTGGCCGCCACCTCCGCCTACACCCTGGAGGCCCGGCGGCTCTCGCACCCGGTGGAGTCCTTCGGCTACCGGCTCACCGAGCCCGACGGCCGCCGGATGCTGCCCGAGCGGCTCGCCGCGCACGGCATCGCCGGCCCCGACGTGGGCCGGCTCCAGCGCGACGGGGCGCTCGGCGGGGTCACCCTGGAGCAGGTCAGCGAGGCGCGGCGGGGCCAGCGGTTCGCGTTCGTCATGGACACCCGGCTGTGCGACGGCGTCCACGCGCTGGCCGAGGACTGCGACCTGCTGGTCATCGAGTCCACCTTCACCGACGAGGACGCCGCGCTCGCCGCCGACCACGGGCACCTGACGGCCGGCCAGGCCGGCGCGGTCGCCCGGGACGCCGGCGTGCGCCACCTGGTGCTCACCCACTTCTCGCAGCGGTACGCCGACCCGGAGGTCTTCGGCCGGCAGGCCCGCGCCGCCGGCTTCGACGGCGAACTCACCGTCGCCCGCGACCTGCTGCGCGTCCCCCTGCCCAAGCGCTCCCCGTAGCACCACGGGCCCGTGGCGCCCCGGGGCCCGGGCCGCACCGCCCGCACGCGGAAGACCGCACCACCGCACAGGAAAGACCGCACCCCATGGCACTCCCCGCCCTGCCCAAGGCCGAGCTGCACCTGCACATCGAGGGGACGCTCGAACCGGAGCTGGCCTTCGCGCTCGCCGCCCGCAACGGCGTCCCGCTGCCCTTCGCCGACACCGAGGAGCTGCGCGCCGCCTACGACTTCGCCGACTTGCAGTCCTTCCTCGACCTCTACTACGCGCTGATGGCCGTGCTGCGCACCGAGCAGGACTTCGCCGACCTGGCCGACGCCTACCTGGAGCGGGCCGCCGCGCAGGGCGTGCGGCACGCGGAGGTCTTCTTCGACCCGCAGGCGCACACCGCCCGCGGGGTGCCGTTCGGCACGGTCGTCGAGGGCCTCGGTCGCGCGCTGGAGGGAGCCGAGGAGCGCCACGGCGTCTCCACCCGGCTGATCATGTGCTTCCTGCGCGACCAGTCCGCCGAGTCGGCCCTGGCCACCCTGGAGGAGGCCCGGCCCCACCTGGACCGGATCACCGGCGTCGGCCTGGACTCCGCCGAGGTCGGCCACCCGCCGGCGAAGTTCGCCGAGGTGTTCGCGGCCGCCGCCGAGCTGGGCCTGCGCCGGGTCGCGCACGCGGGCGAGGAGGGCCCGCCGGAGTACGTCCGCGAGGCCCTGGACGTGCTCGGCGTCGAGCGGATCGACCACGGGCTGCGGGCCATGGAGGACCCGGAGCTGGTGGCGCGGCTGGTGCGCGAGCGGGTGCCGCTCACCCTGTGCCCGCTGTCCAACGTGCGGCTGCGCGCGGTCGACACCCTGGCCGACCACCCGCTGCGCGCCATGATGGACGCCGGGCTGCTGGTCACCGTCAACTCCGACGACCCGGCCTACTTCGGCGGCTACGTGGGCGACAACTTCCACGCGGTGGCCGGGGTGCTCGGGCTGGGCCCCGAGGAGCAGCGCGCCCTGGCCCGCAACTCCTTCGAGGCGGCGTTCCTGGAGGACGACGAGGAGCGCCGCGCCCGCTACCTCGCCGAGGTCGCCGCGCACCCCCGGGATCCCCGGGCGTGAGGGGCCGTCAGCGGTCGGGGCCGGCCGGGCGGTAGGCGCGGCGGCGCACCAGCCTGGCCGGCACCGCGCGGACCGGGAACTCGGCCACCACCTGCTCGGGCGCGCCGATCTGCGGGGCGGCCAGGCCCGCCGCCGCGCCCGTCGTGCCGGCCACCACCGCCGCCGGCGCGCCGCCGCGGCGGCGGATCGCGCCGGGCACCAGCGGCCGGCCCGCCGTGTGCAGGGCGACGGCGGTCAGCGGCACGGCCAGCAGCACCAGCAGCACGCCCAGCACCAGGCCCATCCCGGCGTACCCGGCCCGCTCGGAGAGCACGCTGCCGGCCACCGGCCCGCAGGCCACGCCCAGCGAGGACGCCGAGCCGGCCAGCACGGCCCAGCGGCCGCGCGGGTCCAGCGAGGCGGCCAGACCGATCAGATACGACAGGACCACCGGGTAGAGGGCGTTCCAGAGGATCTCGCCGCCCGCGAAGGACGCCAGGCCGTCGGCGGCCGAGGTGAGCGCGATGCAGCCGGCGATGAGGACCGTGCCCGCGCCGATCGGCGCCGCGCGGCCCAGCCGGCCGCCGAGCGCGCCCGCGCCCAGCACCCCGACCAGCCCGGCGCCCAGCGCGGCCGCGAACACCGCGCCCACGGTCACCTCGCTGAGCCCCGCCTGGGTCAGGCCGATGCGGCCGCTGACGCCCCACAGCATGTTCTGCGCCAGCGACCAGCAGGCCATCCCGCCGGCCAGCACCAGACCCGAGCGCAGCCGGGGCAGCTTGCCGCCCCGCTCCCGCCCGCCGGTGTCTGCCTGCCCGCGCTCCAGTCGGCCGGCCGCCGGCCAGACCGCCGCCGCCACCAGGGCGATCGAGGCGAACGGCAGCGCGTGGCCGCCGCCGAGCCACTCCGGCACGCTCAGCCGAGGCAGCGTCAGGTACAGCACGCCGGCGGTGGCCGAGACCGACAGCAGGCCGAGCGTGGAGGCCCGGTGCGGGTCGGTGCGGCCGGCGATCCCGGCCGCGGCCACCGCGGTCGCGGTGCCCGAGCCGAAGCCGCCGACCATCGCACCGGCCACCACCAGCGGCACCGACCAGGCCAGCGCGGCCGCGCCGTACCCGGTCACCGCCAGCAGCAGCCCGGTGCGGGCCAGTCGGCGCGGCCCGTACCGCTCGACGCGGGAGGCGAGGGTGAAGCCGGCGGCGGCCGAGGAGAGCAGCAGCAGCGAACCGGCCAGCCCGGCCTGGGCGGGGGAGAGGCCGAGGCCGGCGGCGAGCCGCCCGACGACGGTGGGCAGCAGGTACGCGGCCAGGTAGCCGGCGGTGAACACGGCGACGAGCGGCCACAGGGCGCGCGGGCGCGAGGACATGGGCGTTCCCGGAAACGAAAAGGGAAGGGGAGGGGAGGGAAAGCAGAAGGGGGGAGGCGCCCTGATCGGCACGGAAGCGTGCGCGGGAACGCGGGGCAATTTGTATCAAGGCGCCGGGCGCCCGGAGAAGTCGACGCCATGTGATCCACGTCACATAGTGTTTCGTACCGTCAGGAGCGGGTAGCGGCTGTGCCCCCGCTGCTCCGGCGGGGTGCCGCAGCACCCGTCCGGGTGCCCCTGCCGACCGCGCTTTTCGGGCAGACTGGCCTGATCCGCGAACCGGGGGCCGCGCCGACCCCCGCCGGCACGCATACGCCGGCCGACCGCCACCCGCCCGCGATCCGGGGAGAGGGAGAGAGCGCAGTGACCACGCCCAGGGGAGAGCACCACCCGCACCAGCCGCCGCGGCAGCAGCACACCGCCGGGGTCGACCCGCTGGAAGCCGTACGCGGCCCCGCCGACCCCGAATGCGACGTCTTCCTCACCGGCACGGTCTTCCTGGACATCATCTTCACCGGCCTGGACGCCGCCCCGGTGCGCGGCACCGAGACCTGGGCGCGCGGCATGGGCTCCAGCCCCGGCGGCGTCGCCAACATGGCCACCGCGCTGGCCCGGCTCGGGCTGCACACCTCGCTGGCCGCCGCGTTCGGCGACGACCACTACGGCGAGTACTGCTGGGACGCGCTGGAGCAGGGCGAGGGCATCGACCTGACCCGCTCCCGCACCGTCGCGGGCTGGCACTCCCCGGTCACCGTCTCCATGGCCTACGAGGGCGAGCGCACGATGGTCTCGCACGGGCACGCCGCCCCGCCGCCCGACGGCGCCCGCCCCACCCGTCCGCCGCGCGCCCGGGCCGCCGTCGCGTCGCTCGCGCCCGGCCGGCCCGAGGAGTGGGTCGCCCAGGCCGCCCGCCAGGGCACGATGATCTTCGCCGACGTCGGCTGGGACGACACCGGCCGCTGGGACCTGGCCGCCCTGGACGACCTGGCGCACTGCGAGGCGTTCCTGCCCAACGCCGAGGAGGCGATGCGCTACACCCGCACCTCCTGCCCGCGCGCCGCCGCCCACGCGCTGGCCGAGAAGGTTCCGCTGGCCGTCGTCACCCTCGGCGCGGAGGGCGCCTACGCCGTCGACGGGCGCACCGGTGAGAGCGCCGTCGTCCCCGCCATCGAGGTCGCCGCCCTGGACCCCACCGGCGCCGGGGACGTCTTCGTCGCCGGGTTCGTCACCGGCACCCTGGCCGACTGGCCGCTCGCCGACCGGCTCGCCTTCGCCGGACTGACCGCCGCGCTGTCCGTGCAGGAGTTCGGCGGCTCGCTGTCCGCCCCCGGCTGGGTGGAGATCGCCGCCTGGTGGAACCTCGTGCAGTCCGCCGCCGGCCAGGACCCGGCCGCCCTGCGCCGCTACGGCTTCCTCGTCCCGCTCCTGCCCGTGCCGCTGCGCCCCTGGCCGCTGCGCCGGGCGGTGCCCACCATCGGCTTCGGCCGCTCGGCCTGACGTCCGGAAAGCGACCCCCGCGCCCGCCCTGCGGCCGCAAATCCCTTCGGTGTTGTCGGTGGCACGTCGTACGCTGGAGAGCCAGAGGTTGTCGATCGGCGAGAACCGCTCAACAGGAGGTATGCGCAGGCCAGAAGGCCGGCCCATGACTCAGTCAGACACAGGTCAGACGCAGCCGCAGGCACAGGCCCGGTTCACCGTCCCCGCCAAGCACCCCATGGTGACGGTTCTCGGATCCGGCGACGCCCTGCTGCGCGTGATCGAGCAGGCGTTCCCGGCCGCCGACATCCATGTCCGGGGCAACGAGGTCAGCGCGGTCGGGCCGCGCGCGGAGGTGGCGCTCATCCAGCGCCTCTTCGACGAGATGATGCTGGTGCTCCGCACCGGGCAGCCGATGACGGAGGACGCCGTGGAACGCTCGATCGCCATGCTCAGAGCGAGTGGGGACGGCACGGCGGAGTCCGGCCAGGAGACCCCGGCCGTGGTGCTCACCCAGAACATCCTCTCCAGCCGCGGGCGCACCATCCGCCCCAAGACGCTCAACCAGAAGCGGTACGTCGACGCCATCGACAAGCACACCATCGTTTTCGGCATCGGCCCCGCCGGCACCGGCAAGACGTATCTGGCCATGGCCAAGGCGGTCCAGGCCCTTCAGTCCAAGCAGGTCACCCGGATCATCCTGACCCGGCCCGCCGTCGAGGCCGGCGAGCGGCTGGGCTTCCTGCCCGGCACGCTCTACGAGAAGATCGACCCCTACCTGCGCCCGCTGTACGACGCGCTGCACGACATGCTCGACCCCGACTCCATCCCCCGCCTGATGGCGGCCGGCACGATCGAGGTCGCGCCGCTGGCGTACATGCGCGGGCGGACGCTCAACGACGCCTTCATCATCCTGGACGAGGCGCAGAACACGAACCCCGAGCAGATGAAGATGTTCCTGACCCGGCTCGGGTTCGACTCCAAGATCGTCATCACCGGTGACGTGACCCAGGTCGACCTGCCCGGCGGCACCAAGAGCGGGCTGAAGCAGGTGCAGGACATCCTGGACGGGGTACCGGACGTCCACTTCTCGCGCCTCACGTCCCAGGACGTGGTCCGGCACAAGCTCGTGGGCCGTATCGTCGACGCGTACGAGAAGTACGACACCAAGAACGGCCAGAGCGGGAAGTAGACCGAACAGCACATGTCGATCGACGTCAACAACGAGTCCGGAACCGAGGTCGACGAGCAGGCGATCCTCGACATCGCCCGGTACGCGCTCAACCGGATGCGCATCCACCCGCTCTCCGAGCTGTCGGTGATCGTGGTGGACGCCGAGGCGATGGAGCAGCTCCACATCCAGTGGATGGACCTCCCCGGACCCACCGACGTCATGTCCTTCCCGATGGACGAGCTGCGTCCGCCGGCCAAGGACGAGGAGGAGCCCCCGCAGGGGCTCCTCGGCGACATCGTCCTCTGCCCCGAGGTCGCCGCCCAGCAGGGCGAGCAGGCGCCCACCGGCCACACCATGGACGAGGAGCTCCAGCTCCTCACCGTCCACGGCGTGCTCCACCTGCTGGGCTACGACCACGAGGAAGCGGACGAGAAGGCCGAGATGTTCGGCCTCCAGGCGGCGATCGTCGACGGCTGGCGCGCGGAGCACGGCCTCACCGGCCCCTCCCCGGCGCCGACCGTGTCATGAGCACCCCCCTCGTGGGCGGCGCCGTCGCCCTGCTCGTGGTCGCCTGGCTGGCCGCCTGCGCCGAGGCCGGGCTCGCCCGCGTCTCCAGCTTCCGTGCCGCCGAGGCCGTCCGGCACGGCCGGCGCGGCGCCGACAAGCTCGCCCAGGTCACCTCCGACCCCACCCGCTACCTCAACCTCGCGCTGCTGATCCGGGTCGCCTGCGAGATGGCCGCCGGCGTGCTGGTCACCTATGCCTGCCTGGAGGAGTTCCGCGAGACCTGGGCCGCCCTGCTGGTCGCCGTGGGCGTGATGGTCCTCGTCTCCTACGTCGCCGTCGGCGTCTCCCCCCGCACCATCGGCCGCCAGCACCCGCTGAACACCGCCACCGCCTCCGCGTACGTGCTGCTGCCGCTGGCCCGGGTCCTCGGCCCCGTCCCGCAGCTCCTCATCCTCATCGGCAACGCGCTGACCCCCGGCAAGGGCTTCCGCAAGGGCCCCTTCGCCTCCGAGGCCGAACTGCGCGCCATGGTCGACTACGCCGAGCAGGAGTCGCTCATCGAGGACGAGGAGCGCCGCATGGTGCACTCCGTCTTCGAGCTGGGCGACACCCTGGTCCGGGAGGTCATGGTGCCGCGCACCGACCTGGTCTCCATCGAGCGGTACAAGACCGTCCGCCAGGCCCTCACCCTCGCGCTGCGCTCCGGCTTCTCCCGCATTCCGGTCACCGGCGACAGCGAGGACGACATCGTCGGCATCGTCTACCTCAAGGACCTGGTGCGCAAGACGCACGTCAACCGCGAGGCCGAGTCCGACCAGGTCGCCACCGCCATGCGGGCCGCCAGCTTCGTCCCCGACACCAAGAACGCCGGCGACCTGCTGCGCGAGATGCAGCGCGAGCGCAACCACTGCGCCGTCGTCATCGACGAGTACGGCTCCACCGCCGGGATCGTCACCATCGAGGACATCCTGGAGGAGATCGTCGGCGAGATCACCGACGAGTACGACCGCGAGCTGCCGCCCGTCGAGAAGCTCGGCGACGGCAGCTTCCGGGTCACCGCCCGCCTCGACATCCGCGACCTCGGCGAGCTGTTCGGCCTGGACGCCTACGACGACGAGGACGTGGAGACCGTCGGCGGACTGCTCGCCAAGGCTCTGGGCCGGGTGCCCATCGCCGGCGCCGCCGCCGAGGTGGAGCTGCCCGACGGGCGCGGACTGCGGCTGACCGCCGAGTCCCCGGCCGGCCGCCGCAACAAGATCGTCACCGTGCTCGCCGAACCGGTCGAGAAGGAACCGGCCGCGTGACCGAGAGGCAGGAGGCCCCCGCATGACCGCTCGTACGACCCCTCGTATGACCCCGGAGCGACTGCGCGCCTTCTGCCTCTCCTTCAACGACACGGTGGAGGACTTCCCGTTCAACCCGGAGACCTCCGTGTTCAAGGTCGCCGGCAAGCTCTTCGCCCTCTCCGCGCTCGGGGCCAGACCGCTGACGGTCAACCTCAAGTGCGACCCGGACGACGCCGTCCGGCTGCGCGCCGAGCACCCGGACGCCATCGCCCCCGGCTACCACATGAACAAACGCCACTGGAACACCGTCACCGTCGGCGCCCTGCCCGACACCCGGCTCCGCGAGCTGATCGAGGACTCCTACGACCTGGTGGTGGCCGGACTGCCCAGGGCCGTGCGACTGCGCCTGGACCGGCCGTAGCCGTCGGCCGCGCCCGCCCTATGCTCGGGGCATGACGCAGAGCAGCCAGCCCTCCTCCGACGACCTCTCCGCCGAGGACCGCAAGATCATCACCCTGGCGCGCAGCGCCCGCGCCCGCAACGGCGTGGCCGAGGGCGCGGCCGTCCGCGACGAGACCGGCCGCACCTACGTCGCGGGCACGGTCGCCCTGCCCTCGCTGGAGCTGAGCGCGCTGCGCACCGCCGTGGCGATGGCCGTCGCCAGCGGGGCGACCTCGCTGGAGGCCGCCGCCGTCGTCTCCGCCGCCGACGCCGCCGCCGAGGAGGACCGGGCCGCCGTCCGCGACCTCGGCGGCCCCGGCACCCCCGTGCTGCTCGCCGGCCCGGACGGCGCCCTGCGCGCCACCGTCACCGCCGGCTGACCGCCGAGCTCTCCGGCCACCCGGGCCCCGTCTCGTACGGGTGTCCGGGCAGCGGTACGGGGCGGGGCCCGGGATCGGGGAGAATGGCCCCCATGAGCGTGCGCACCCCTGATTCCGAGACCCCCGGCTCCGAGGCCGCCCACCGGGCGGGCTTCGCCTGCTTCGTCGGCCGCCCCAACGCGGGCAAGTCCACCCTCACCAACGCTCTGGTCGGGCAGAAGGTGGCCATCACCTCCAACCGCCCGCAGACCACCCGGCACACCGTGCGCGGCATCGTGCACCGCCCGGACGCCCAGCTCGTGCTGGTGGACACCCCCGGACTGCACAAGCCCCGCACCCTGCTCGGCGAGCGGCTCAACGACGTGGTGCGCACCACCTGGGCCGAGGTCGACGTGATCGGCTTCTGCCTGCCCGCCGACCAGAAGCTCGGCCCCGGCGACAAGTACATCGCCAAGGAGCTGGCCGGGATCCGCAAGACGCCGAAGGTCGCCATCGTCACCAAGACCGACCTGGTCGACTCCAAGACGCTGGCCGAGCAGCTCATCGCCGTCGACCGGCTCGGCCACGAGCTGGGCTTCGAGTGGGCCGAGATCATCCCCGTCTCGGCGGTCGGCGGCAAGCAGGTGCAGTTGGTCGCCGACCTGCTCGTCCCGCTGCTGCCGGAGTCCCCGGCGCTCTACCCGGAGGGCGACCTCACCGACGAGCCGGAGCAGGTCATGGTCGCCGAGCTGATCCGCGAGGCCGCGCTGGAGGGCGTCCGCGACGAGCTGCCGCACTCCATCGCCGTGGTCGTCGAGGAGATGATCCCCCGCGAGGACCGCCCCGCCGACAAGCCGCTGCTGGACATCCACGCCAACGTCTACATCGAGCGCCCCAGCCAGAAGGGCATCATCATCGGCCCCAAGGGCGCCCGGCTGAAGGAGGTCGGCACCAAGTCGCGCAAGCACATCGAGGCGCTGCTCGGCACCCCGGTCTTCCTCGACCTGCATGTGAAGGTCGCCAAGGACTGGCAGCGCGACCCCAAGCAGCTCCGCCGCCTCGGCTTCTGATCCCGCCCCCGGGCGGGGGCCCGGGGCTACTTGGACTCCACGCGTCCCACCGCCCCCGGCCCGCTCGTCAGCTCCGCGCGGGCGTCCGGCCAGGCGGGGGAGCCGGGGGTGAGCCGGGAGTGCAGGTAGGCGGCGGTGAGCCGGGCGAGGGCGGCGACCATCGCCGGGTTCTCGTCGGTGGTCTCGGCGGCGTCGTACCCGGCGATCCCGCCGAGTCCGTGCTCCGCGCCGAACAGGGTGAGCAGGGACTTGGGGCCCGGGGCGAGGTGGTAGGGGTCGGCGTGCCAGTCGGGCCCCAGGTCGGTGAAGTGCCGTGAGTCGTCCCGGTCGCCGGCGACGACCAGGGCCGGTGCCGTCATGGTGGAGAAGTCGACGGCCCCGATGACCGGCCACCGCTCGGCCATCGGCCCGTTGAGGACGTCGCCGCCCCGGCCGGGCGAGGCGAGCAGCACGCCCGCCGCGATACGCGGCTCGGTCAGGTGCACCGGCTTCCCCGTGTCGGGGTCGGTGAGCCCAGCGCCCAGCAGCAGCGAGGCCGTGAAGCCGCCCAACGAGTGCCCGGCGAGGCCGATCCTGGTGTGGTCGATCCGCCCGGCGAGCTGCGGCACGCTCCGCTCGACGTCGTCGAGCCGGTCCAGCACGCGGCTCATGTCCTCGGCCCGGGAGCGCCAGAAGAAGGGTGCGCCGGGGGCGTCGGCGACCAGGTGCGCCAGGGTGGCGGAGGTGAGGTGGGTGGGCTGGACGACCACGAAGCCGTGCGACGCCCAGAAGTCGGCGAGCGGCGCGTAGCCGTTGAGCGAGGAGAGGTGGTTCGAGGGGCCGTGCCCGTGGGAGAGCAGGATGACGGGCAGGCCGCTTCCGGTGGCGGGCGCGGAGACCCGTATCCGGAGGTCCACGGGGCGTCCGGGCACGGGCAGGACCACGGGGCTGTAGGACAGGACCGGCACGGGCGCGGCCGGGAGGCCGGCGGTGGCGGACGCGGCTGCGGACGCGGATGCGGATGCGTTCATGGTGGTTCCCTCCTGGGGAGGACAGGGCGGACCGGAGCGGCCCGCTTCGGCTAGACTCAATCGGAACGTCGCTCCGTTTAGTATTCGGAGCGGTGTTCCGGTTTGTCAATGAGGGTCGGTCGAGGGAGTGCGCGATGGTCGCCGAGAGTCCTGCCGAAGGCCCGGCCGAGGGTCCGGCCGAGGGTCCGGCCGAGGGTCCGGCCCCTGGTCCCGACGAGCGTCCCGCCGAGGGCCCCGCCGGGGACGGGCCGTCCCGGGGCCGGCGGGCCGACGCCCAGCGCAACCGGGAGGCGGTGCTCACCGCCGCGGCCTCGGTGTTCGTCACCTCGGGCGTCGACGCGCCGATCCGCCGGATCGCGGCCGAGGCCGGCGTCGGCATGGGCACGGTCTACCGCCACTTCCCGACCCGGGCGGACCTGGTGGCCGCCGTGTACCAGCACCAGATCGAGGCGTGCGCCGAAGCCGGGCCCGCGCTGCTGGCCGCCGCCGGCTCCCCGTTCGACGCCCTGTGCCAGTGGGTCGACCTGTTCGTCGACTTCCTCGTCACCAAGCACGGCCTGGCCGACGCGCTGCGGTCCGACAGCGACCGCTTCGCCGCCCTGCACGGCGCGTTCCTGGACCGGCTGCTGCCGGTCTGCGCCCGGCTGCTGGACGCGGCGGCCGAGGCGGGCGACATCAGGCCCGGCGTCCAGCCGTACGAGTTGATGCGCGGCATCGGCAACCTCTGCGCCGGCCGCGACGACGATCCCCGCTACGACCCCCGACGCCTCGTCGCCCTCCTCCTCCGGGGCCTCCGCTGACGGGCCCGCTCAGGCGCCCTCGCCGAGCACCCGGCTGACCAGTTCGCGCTGGGCGTCGGTGAGGGCGGGATCGGCGCAGCGCACGGTGCGGCCGTCGACGGCGATGGTGTAGGTGAAGCCGTCGGGGACGGCCGAGGGGGGTGTGCGGGGGCCGTCCGCGAGGGCCTGCTCCGCCAGGGCGTGCCATGCGGCCGCATCCGGGCGGGCCGCGGTGTCCACCGACGCCCGCCGTTCGATGCCGGCGAAGCCGCCGGCGCGCGTCACCGAGATCCGCATGGTCACCGCCATGGTCGTATCCTCCGGCGGCCGGGGCGCGCCGTCCAGGTCGCCGGAGGGCGGGTCAGGCGTCCTCCTCGGTCGGCAGGCCCACCGTGGACCACGCCTTGACGAGGGCCTCGTCCTCCGGGCCGCCGCGGCCGAAGCGGGCGCGGGCGGAGGCGACGGTCTGGCGGGCGAAGTCGGCGAAGTCGGCGTCCGCGGCCAGTCGCCCGCCGGCGAGGGTGTCGTACCAGACCTGTCCGGCGCGCTCCCAGGAGCGGCCGCCGAGGTCGGTGGCGAAGAGGTAGAAGGCGTGGTTGGGGATGCCGGAGTTGATGTGCACGCCCCCGTTGTCGCTGCTGGTGCGCACGTAGTCGGCCATCCGGGCCGGCTGCGGGTCCCTGCCCAGGACGTCGTCGTCGTAGGCGGTGCCGGGGGCCTTGAGGGAGCGCAGGGCCCGGCCCGAGACGCCGGGCGCGAGGATGCCGGCGCCGATCAGCCAGTCGGCCTCCTCGGCGCTCTGGCCCAGGGCCCGCTGCTTGACCAGAGAGCCGAAGACGTCGGAGACCGACTCGTTCAGCGCGCCGGACTGCCCCTGGTAGGCGAGGTCGGCGGTGTACTGGGTCAGGCCGTGGGCCAGCTCGTGGGCGATGACGTCCAGGGCGAGCGTGAAGTCGAGGAAGACCCGGCCGTCGCCGTCGCCGAAGACCATCTGGCCGCCGTTCCAGAAGGCGTTGTCGTAGTCGCGGTCGTAGTGGACCGTGGCGTTCAGCGGGAGGCCGGCGGCGTCGATGGAGTCGCGGGCGTAGACCGACCAGAGCAGGTCGTGGGTGGCGCCCAGGCCGGCGTAGGCGCGGTTGACGGTGGCGTCCCGCAGCGGGGGCTCGCCCTCGCCGCGCACCCGGACGCCGGGCAGGGCGGTGCGGTGCCCGGCGTCGTACACCGTGCGGCGCGGCTCGGGCGCGGCGGGCTCGGCCGAGGCGAGAGCCGGCGGGACGCCGGGGGCGACGCCCGCCCGGCGGGCGGCGCGCAGCGAGGCGTCGTGGGCGAGGGTGCGGCGGGCGGCCTGGGCGATGTCCGGGTCCTCGGCGCTCGCCAGTCGGTCGAGCAGATGGGGCGGGACGATGGCGCACAGCACGGGCGCGTGGATGCGTTTCATCCACTGAGCGTGACACTGTGCCGCAGAGGTGTCACCGGAGGTGACGAGAGTGCGCCATAAAAAGTGATATATGACCGATTGACGGACCGCGGCGTCGATCCCGCATACTGAAACGGCACCGCCACTTCCCGTCCCCCTCGGTTAGGCTGCCGGGCATCATGCGTTTCGGGCTGCTTCTCCTTAGCTGCCGCGGCGAGGGCCTGTAGTCGTAGGCCGACCCCCTCCCCGCGGAGTCCGGTGCTGCCAGTCGGCCGTCCTGCACGACGGAAGTCCGCGAGAGACCCTCCGCGGACGACACCCGAGGAGCCCACGCAGATGTCCCAGCCCGTAGGCCGCCCCACGCCCATCACCAACGCGGCCCACTTCCAGCAGCCGTCCGGGATGCCCATCCACAAGTACGGCCCCTACGAGGCCGTCGCCATCCCCGACCGCACCTGGCCCGAGCAGCGGATCACCAAGGCCCCGCGCTGGCTCTCCACCGACCTGCGGGACGGCAACCAGGCGCTGATCGACCCGATGAGCCCGGCCCGCAAGCGGGAGATGTTCGACCTGCTGGTGCGCATGGGCTACAAGGAGATCGAGGTCGGCTTCCCCTCCTCCGGCGAGACCGACTTCAACTTCGTGCGCTCCATCATCGAGGACGGCGCGATCCCCGAGGACGTCACCATCTCCGTGCTGACCCAGGCGCGCGAGGAGCTCATCGAGCGCACGGTCGAGTCGCTGCGCGGCGCGCACCGGGCCACCGTCCACCTGTACAACGCCACCGCCCCCACCTTCCGCCGGGTGGTCTTCCGCGGCACCAAGGAGCAGGTCAGGCAGATCGCCGTGGACGGCACCCGGCTGGTGATGGAGTACGCCGAGAAGCTGCTGGGCGACGAGACGGTCTTCGGCTACCAGTACAGCCCGGAGATCTTCACCGACACCGAGCTGGACTTCGCCCTGGAGGTCTGCGAGGGCGTGATGGACGTCTGGCAGCCCGAGGAGGGCCGCGAGATCATCCTGAACCTGCCCGCCACGGTGGAGCGTTCGACGCCCTCCACGCACGCGGACCGCTTCGAGTGGATGTCCCGCCACCTGTCCCGCCGCGAGCACGTCTGCCTGTCCGTCCACCCGCACAACGACCGCGGCACGGCGGTGGCGGCCGCCGAGCTGGCGATCATGGCCGGCGCGGACCGCATCGAGGGCTGCCTGTTCGGCCAGGGCGAGCGCACCGGCAACGTCGACCTGGTCACCCTGGGCATGAACCTCTTCTCCCAGGGCGTGGACCCGCAGATCGACTTCTCGCAGATCGACGAGATCCGCCGCACCAGCGAGTACTGCAACCAGATGGAGGTCCACCCGCGCCACCCCTACGCGGGCGACCTGGTCTACACCGCCTTCTCCGGCTCCCACCAGGACGCCATCAAGAAGGGCTTCGACGCGATGGAGGCCACCGCCGCCGCCGCGGGCAAGACCGTGGACGACATCGAGTGGGCCGTCCCCTACCTGCCGATCGACCCCAAGGACGTCGGCCGCTCCTACGAGGCGGTCATCCGGGTCAACTCCCAGTCCGGCAAGGGCGGCATCGCCTACGTCCTGAAGAACGACCACAAGCTGGACCTGCCGCGCCGCATGCAGATCGAGTTCTCCCGGATCATCCAGGCCAAGACCGACGCCGAGGGCGGCGAGGTCACCCCGGGCGCGATCTGGTCGGTCTTCCAGGACGAGTACCTGCCCAACCCGCAGAACGCCTGGGGCCGCATCCAGCTCCGCTCCGGCCAGACCACCAGCGACAAGGACGGCACGGACACGCTGACCGCCGAGGCGATCGTGGACGGCGCCGAGACGGTGCTGACCGGCTCCGGCAACGGCCCCATCTCGGCCTTCTTCGACGCCCTGCAAGCCATCGGCATCGACGTGCGGCTGCTGGACTACCAGGAGCACACCATGAGCGAGGGCGCCTCCGCGCAGGCCGCCTCGTACATCGAGTGCGCCATCGACGGCAAGGTGCTGTGGGGCATCGGCATCGACGCCAACACCACCCGCGCCTCCCTGAAGGCCGTGATCTCCGCGGTCAACCGCGCCACCCGCTGACGCGCACGCCCCCGACCGCCGCGGCCTTCCGGTGATCCGGAGGGCGAGGTTCGGCCAATGTCGTCGCCTATGGGTGGCGATCTCTCGCCGAGGTGCTGACGCCACCGGATCGATGTGGCTAACATCACGCCAACGCGGCAGAGTGGCCGACGGTTCTGGGAGGTGCGACGTGCTGCCCGCACGAGGATCACACACGCGATCACACACGCGCAGAGTGCACATCTGGTCCGTCTCGACCTCGTGGAACACCGTGGGCGACGGCGAGTTCTTCTGCCCCGGCTGCGGCGGCGACCGCAACTACCGGCGGCGTACGGGCCGTCGGCGGCTCACTCTTTTCGGTGTCCCCACCCTGTCGCGGGGCGAGACCGGCCCGGTGGTCGAATGCGCCGCCTGCCACGGCCACTTCGGCACCGACGCGCTGGACCACCCCACCACCGCCCGCTTCTCCGCCATGCTGCGGGACGCCGTGCACACCGTCGCCCTCGCCGTCCTCGCCGCCGGCGGCACCGGCTCCGAGGCCGTGCTGCGCCACGCCGTGCACGCGGTGCGCGCCGCCGGGTACGAGGACTGCACCGCCGACAGCCTCACCTCGCTGATCGCCGCGCTGGAGGCCGACACCGGCCGCTACCTCGCCGGCGCGGAGGCCCCCTGCGGGGCGGCCCTCGCCATCGAGCTGCACGAGGCCCTGGAACCGCTCACCCCGCACCTCGCCCCCACCGGCCGCGAGTCGATCCTCTTCACCGGCGCGCGGATCGCGCTCGGCGACGGCGCGTACACCGAGGACGAGCGCGACGTGCTCGTCACCGTCGGCAACGCGCTGCGCCTGTGCACCGACGAGACCGCCCGCCTCCTGGAAGCCGCCCAGGCCCCGCTCTGAGCCACGACCCCCGCACCCGGCCGCGCCGTTGACGAGCCGCGGCGTCTTGTCTAAGTTGACGCCATGACTGCCGGGTCGGCCCGTAGGGGCCGTGCACAGACAGGTCGCCCGGCCTCGGCGTGACGCCGGGGCGGGCCGCCAGGGCTCCGCCGCCTCCGCTTTCTCCTTCGCGTACGAGACACCTCCCCGCAGGGGACGCCCTCGCCTCCACAGAAGAGAAAGCGACGATGTGACCCACGACGTTCCCCACGACTTCAACGCCTCCGTCATCGCGGAGTTCCGCGCCAACCGGGGCACGGTGGGCGGCCACTTCGCAGGCGCCCGCCTGCTGCTGCTCACCACCACCGGGGCCCGCTCCGGGAGGCCGCACACCACTCCGCTCGGCTACTACCCGGACGGCGACGGCCGGGTGCTGGTGATCGCCTCGGCGGGCGGCTCGCCCCGCCACCCCGCCTGGTACCACAACCTGCGCGCCACTCCACGGGTGACCGTGGAGAGCGGCGTCTTCACCTACCAGGCCGACGCCGCCGTCCTCACCGGCGAGGAGCGCGACCGGGCCTTCGCGCGAGCCGTCGAGTCCGACCGGGGCTGGGCCGCCTACCAGGCCGGGACCAGCCGGGTCATTCCGGTGGTCGCGCTCACCGAGGCGCCCGGACCGCCGGACTTCGGCGGGCTCGGCTTCGCCGAGGCGTTCACCGGCATCCACGACGGCTTCCGGCGGGAGCTGGAGCTGATCCGCAAGGAGGTCGCCGAGCAGGGGACCGGCGGCCTGGGCGTGCAGCTCCGGATCAACTGCCTGACCTTCTGCGGGGGCCTGCACACCCACCACACCGGGGAGGACGGGATGATGTTCCCGGCCCTCGCCCGGCAGCACCCGCACCTGGAGCCCGTGCTCGACCGGCTCGGCCGCGAGCACGAGCGGGTCGCCGCACTGCTGGCCGAGCTGGAGCGGACGGTGTCCGCCGAGGACGCCGAACCGGCGGCGGTGCTACGGGAGGTGGAGCGGCTCACCGAGGAGCTGGAGGCCCATCTGCGCTACGAGGAGGAGGCGCTGCTGCCGGTCCTCGGCGGCACGTGAGCGGGCGGGTCACAGGGGCCGTGCCGGCCAGTCGAGGAGGCGGGCGCCGATGACGGCGGTCTGGAGGGTGTAGCGGTCGGCCGGGTCGGCCGGGTCGGCGCCGGTGAGGCGGTGGATGCGCTCCAGCCGGTAGGTCACCGCGCGGACGCTCAGCGACAGCCGGCGGGCCGCCTCGGCGGCCACGCAACCGGTGTCGAAGTACGCCGTGAGGGTGTCCAGCAGCGGCCGGGCGCCGCCGCGGGCCTGCCGCAGCGGGTCCAGCACCGAGCGCACCAGGTCGGCCATCGCCGTGCGGTCGCGGGCCAGCACCGGATAGACCAGCAGGTCGGCGGCGTGCAGCACCGGGGCCCGTCCAGGCCCATCCGGGCGGCCACCTCCAGCGCGTTGAGCGCCTCCTCGTAGGACTGGACCACCCCGCCGACGCCCGGGTGCGCCCGGCCGATGGCCACCCGGCCGCCGTCGGTCGCGGCGTACGCCTGCTTGGCGAAGTGCCGCAGGAACCCGCCCTGGTCGCCCGGGGCGACGCAGATCAGCCGGCCGTGCTTGGTGCTGAGCAGGATGCGGCGGTAGCCGAAGCGCGCGATCAGCGCCGCCTCGACGCCCCGGGTCACGGCCGAACCGTCCTCGTAGGGCCTCGGCCCCTCCGCCACCGCCACCGCGTGCGCGTGGGACAGCAGCAGCCCGAACCGCTCCGCCTGCGCGGCGAGCTGCCCGGTGTCGTTGCGGCCGTACAGCAGGTCGTCGATGAACTCCCGCCGTGCCGCCTCCTGCTGCCGGATGGCCAGCCGCTGGGCGCGCTCGTGCCCCTCGGCGAAGGCGTCCACCGCCTGGGTCACCGCCGTGAGCAGATGGCCGGCGGCCGCCCGGTCGAGACCGGCCCGCACCTCCTCGGCGGCGGCCAGACGGTCCCGCACCAGCGCCCGCAGCCCCGTGCCGGCCTCGGCGGCCCGCTCGCCGTGCGCCCGCAGCGTCGCCGTCTCGTCCCGGCTCAGCCGCCGCCCGGTGGCGCACACCTCGGTGAGGATGCGCGCGTACGCGGCCAACTCGTTCCCGGACGTGCCCGGTTCCGTCATCGCCCCTCCCGCGGACTCGGCATCAAGGAAGCATAAAGACTGCCGGGGAACGGCAATGTGGGACCCCCTCCCCGTCTGCCACGATCGGAGCGGCCGGAGGCGGCGTACGGCATGACTGCCGGACTCCGGAAGTGTCGTCGTGCGCCGTCAGGCGAAGGGGGAGAGCCGTGGACGAGTTCCTGTACGCGACCGGGACCTTCCCCGCGGTGCTGTTCACCGCCGCCCTGGTGGTCGTCGTCGGCTTCTGGCTGCTGGTGCTGGCCGGCGCCGCGGACCCCGAGGTCTTCGACGCCGACCTGGACGCCGACGCGCTCCACCTGGGCGGCGCGCCCGTCGCGGTGTCGGGCTCGCTGTTCGTCGCGCTCGCCTGGTTCCTGACCGTCAGCGGCTCGGTGCTGGCGACGCGCACGGGCTGGCCGGCCGGCACCGTCCACGTCCTCGACGTGGCGGTGCTGCTCGCCGCCCTCTACGGCGCATGGCGGCTCACCCGGGCGCTGGTCCGCCCGCTGGCCCGGCTGCTGCCCGGCGAACCCGGCCCGTCCCGGCACGACTTCACCGGCCTGACCTGCGTGGTGCGCACCGGCCGGGTGGACGGCGGCTTCGGCCAGGCCGAGGTCACCGCCCGGGACGGCTCCACCGCCCTCGTACAGGTGCGGCAGGCGCCGCCCGCCGGACCGGAGGAACCGCTCGCCCACGGCAGCACGGGGCTGCTGTACGCCTACGACGAGGCCGGCGAGTTCTTCTGGGTCGCGCCCTTCGACCCGGCCCTGAACCCCCGTCGGCCGCAGCCGCCCCTCGGCTGACCCGGCTCCCGCTCCCGCCCGCACCACCCGTATCCGAACCCGAACCGGGGATTCCTCATGGACGCCATCTCCTGGGGCCTCGGCGTGCTCGTCGCCGTCGTCCTGCTCATCGTCGTCGCCGTACTGCTCGTGGTCAGCAAGCTGTTCCGCAAGGTGGAACAGGGCAAGGCCCTCATCGTCTCCAAGACCCGCACCGTCGACGTCACCTTCACCGGGCAGGTGGTCCTGCCCGTACTGCACAAGGCCGAGGTGATGGACATCTCGGTCAAGGCCATCGACATCAGCCGCACCGGCCGCGACGGCCTGATCTGCCGCGACAACATCCGCGCCGACATCCGGATCTCGTTCTTCGTGCGCGTCAACAAGACGACCGAGGACGTCATCAAGGTCGCCCAGGCCATCGGCACCGACCTCAACGGCTACAGCCTGGAGGACGCGGCCATCGACTACCTGGAGCAGACCCCGCTGGCGCAGTTGGACGCCGCCAACATCCTCGACGCCCAGGGCATCCGCAAGATCACCGAGCTGACCGCCGTGGAGCACGTGCGCACCAACGAGTACCAGCGCACCGAGGAGAAGGAGATCACCCGGCAGAACGTCGACGCCCGCGAGGCCATCCTGGAGCTGGAACGCCGCCAGGCCGACGCCGAGATCAAGCAGAAGCGGGAGATCGAGACCGTACGGGCCCGCGAGGAGGCCGAGACCGCCCGGGTGGTGGAGGAGGAGCGGCTGCGCGCCCAGAGCGCCTTCCTGCGCACCGAGGAGCAGCTCGGCGTCCAGCGGGAGAACCAGGCCCGCGAGGTCGCCGTCGCCCAGAAGAACCGCGAGCGGGTCATCGCGGTGGAGAGCGAGCGCATCGAGAAGGACCGGCTGCTGGAGGTCATCGCCCGCGACCGGGAGACCGAGCTGACCCGCATCGCGGCCGAGAAGGAGGTCGAGGCCGAGCGCCGGGAGATCGCCGAGGTGATCCGCGAGCGGGTGGCGGTGGACCGCACGGTCGCCGAGCAGGAGGAGTCCATCAAGCGCCTGCGCGCGGTCGAGGAGGCCGAGCGCGGCCGGCAGACCGTCGTCATCGCGGCCGAGGCGGCGGCCCAGGAGAGGCTGGTCAAGGACATCAAGGCCGCGGAGGCCGCCGAGCAGGCCGCGGTGCACCGCGCCGCCGAGGAGCTGACCCTGGCGGAGGCCCGCCACCAGGCCGCCGACCTGGACGCCCGCGCCCGCACCCGGGCGGCGGAGGGCCTGGAGGCGGAGGCCGCAGCCGAGGGCCTGGCGGCCGTGCGGGTCCGAGAGAAGGAGGCCGACGCCATCGAGAAGGCCGGCCGGGCGGAGGCCCAGGCCGTCGAGGCGAGGCTGCGGGCGGAGGCCGCCGGCCTGCGGGAGAAGGCGCTCGCCGAGGCCGCCGCGATCGGCGAGAAGCTCAAGGCGGAGGCCGCCGGCCTCACCGAGAAGGCGGCCGCGATGGCCGCGCTGGACGACGCCTCGCGCACCCACGAGGAGTACCGGCTGCGGCTGGCCGCGGACACGGACGTGCGGCTCGCCGAGCTGGAGGCCCGGCGGCACGTTGCCGAGGCGCAGGCCACGGTGCTCGCCACCGGCCTGGAGGGCGCGGACATCAACATCGTCGGCGGGGAGTCGGTCTTCCTGGACCGGCTGGTGTCCTCGATCTCGCTGGGCAAGGCGGTGGACGGCTTCATGGACGGCTCGAAGACCGCGCGCACCCTGGCCGGCCCCTGGCTGGACGGCTCGGCCTCCTTCACCGAGGACCTGGCGAAGGTGCTCGGCTCGGTGTCCACCGAGGACGTGCGCAACCTGACAGTGTCCGCGCTGCTGACGAAGCTGACCAAGCTGCTGCCGGCGGCCGGCGCGGGCCAGGCGGGCGAACTCCTCGACCGGGCCCGGCAACTGGGCCTGGCCGACATGCCGGTGGCCGAGCTGGCCGGCGCCGGCGGACGGGAAGCCGTCGGCAAGCCCCGGTGACCCGGTCCCACCCGGCTTCCGGAGCTGCCGCGCGGGGGGCGGCAGCTCCGGGACACCCCCCTGCGTACGGAGTGCGCAGGCGCGACACGACCGCAGGACCGCAGGACGCACGACGAAGAGGGAGAGCGGGGAGCGCGATGGTGATGACGGCGCAGGAGGCCGGTCCGGCCGGCGGCGCACCGCTCCGTGCGGACCACGGCGCCCACGAGGTGCTGCGGGACCGGCTGCGGCGGCAGGCGGGGGAGCTGGCGCGGCGGGCGGAGGCGCTGGAGGCCGCGCGGGTCGCGGCGTACGGCGCCGGGGAGACCGTCCTGACCGGCAGCGGGCGCCTGCGCACCCGGGACGACGCCGTGCCGGGCGACCTGATCGCCGTCGGCGGGGTGCTGCTCGCCGGATACCGCACCGGCACACCGGCCGACGTCTTCGCGCTGTACGACCGGGACCTGGCGCCGCTGCCGGACACCGAGGTGCCCGGGCTGCTGGACGACCCCGCCTTCGTCCGCGAACACCAGGCGCTGCACCGCTACTTCAAGGACGCCCGGCTGGTGCGGCTGCGCCGCGTCGAGGACCGGCTGCTCGCGGTGTTCCGCACCGGGGAGCGCGCCGAGGACCTGCGGGTGCTGCGCTGGTCCCTCACCGCGGACGGCGCGGCGCGGTTCCTGGACGCCCGGGGCGAGCGCGACCACACCGTCTCCGAGCCGCACGACTTCGCGTGGACCGGGACCACCCGGGACGACCACCGGCCCGGCCGGCACCCGCACATCGCGGTGGCCGGCGGCGCGCTGTTCGTCTCGGCCGCCGGCGGCGCGCTCACCCTGAAGACCGAGGACGACACCGAGCGCGCGGAAGGGGTGTACGAGGAGCCGGTCGACGAGCCGTTGCAGTCCCTCGCGGACGCCGAGGTGGCGTACGCGGTGGTCGGCCCGCTGGTCCTGCTGCGCGTGCGCCCGTACAAGGAGGAGCAGGCCCGCCACCTCGTCGTGCACACCCCCACCGGGGCGGTGGCCCGGCTGGACGCCGTCGGACGCTCCTGCCACCGGCTCCCCGACGACCAGGGCGTCGTCTTCCCCGGCGGCTACTGCCTGGCCACCGGCGAGGTGCGCACCTTCGACACGGCGCGCACCGACGGGCTGCGGCTGGAGCGCGTCGTCCGCTCACCCGGCGGCGACCAGGTGCTGTACGCCTTCCACGCGCACGCCGAGGGCCGCGCGCTGCTGCTGCCCTACGACCCGGTACGCCGGCGGGCCGCCGCCCCGATGCCCTGCCACGGGTACGCGCTGGCCGACGACGGCCGGCTCATCCTGCTGCGCCCGGAGGACGGCGAGCCGGGCCGCCGCCACCCGGTGCGGATCTGGCGCACGCCCTTCGCCACCGAAGCGGCTGCCGAGGCCGCTGCCGAAACGGCTGCCGAGGCCGCCGACGGGCCCGGCGGCGGCCCGCTCGCCCGGATCGGCAACGCCGACCTGGTGCGGGGCGTCTCCGACTGCCTCGCCCTGGCCCGCCAGGCCGCCGACGCCGCCGACGCCGCCGACGCCGCCGGGGACGGACCCGGCGAGCCGTACGCGGCGCTGGTCGCCGCCTGCGCGCGGGCGGCCGAGCGGCACCCCTGGCTCGGCGAGCCGGGCACCGGTGACCTGGACACCCCGCTGGCGCAGGTGCGCGCCACCGCCCAGCGGATGCTGGACGAGCGGGCCGCCGTGCGCGAGCTGGCCGACCGGGCGGCCGCCGCGCTCGCCGAGGCGGCCGCGCACCTGCGGGGCCTGGTGCGGCGGGCGCGCGGCGAGGCGGCGGACGCGGGGGAGTGGATCGACCGGATCACCGCGCTGCGCCGCGCCCGGGGGCGGCTGACCGCGCTGCGCGAGCAGCGGTACGCGGACACGGCCGCCGTGGACGCCCTGGCGGAGCGGACCGGGGGCCACCTCGCCGACACCGCGCGCCGGGCGGTGGACTTCCTCGGCCGCGCGGACGCCTTCGCCGGCCACCACGAGCGGGCGGCCGAGCTGGTCGCCGAGGCCGGGGCGCTGGCCACCGCCGCCGGGGCCGGGCCGCTGGCCGACGAGCTGGACGAGCAGACCGCCGGGCTGCGGGCCCTCACCGAGACGGTCACCGGTCTGGACGCCGGCGACGCCACCGTGCGCACCGCCGTCCTGGAGCGGATCGCGGAGGTGCTGGCCGCGCTCAACCGGGCCCGTGCCGTGCTGACCGCCCGCCGGCGCGAGCTGACCGACGCCGAGGACCGGGCCGCCTACGCGGCGGAGTGCGGACTGCTGGCACAGGCGGTCGGCGGGGCGCTCGCCGCCGCCGCCACCCCGCAGGCGTGCGACACCGAGCTGGCCGGGCTGCTGGTGCGGCTCGACGCCCTGGAGTCCCGCTTCGCCGGCCACGAGGGCAGGCTCGCCGAGATCGCCGACCGGCGGGCCGAGGTGCAGGACGCCTTCGCCGCCCGCCGGCAGTCCCTGCTGGACGAGCGGGTCCGGCGCGCCGAGAGGCTGGCCGCCTCCGCGCACCGGGTGCTGGCCGCCGTCGCCCGGCGGGCCGCCGCCCTGGCCGGACCGGACGACGCCGCCGCCCTGTTCGCCGCCGACCCGATGGTGGCGGGGGTCCGCCGCAGCGCCGCCGAGCTGCGCGACCTCGGCGACACCGCGCGGGCCGAGGAGCTCGAAGGGCGGCTCACCGCCGTACGGGAGGAGACCGCCCGCACCCTGAGGGACCGGGCCGAGCTGTACGCCGACGGCGGCGCCACCCTGCGGCTGGGGGCCCACCGGTTCACCGTCACCACCCGTCCGCCCGAGCTGACCCTGCTGCCCGGCCCGGACGGCGTCCCCGTCTTCGCGCTGACCGGCACCGACTACCGCGCCCCCGTCGAGGACCCCGGCTTCGCCGACACCCGCCCCTACTGGGACCGGCACCTGCCGTCCGAGGACGCCGAGGTGTACCGCGGCGAGCACCTGGCGGCCAGGCTGCTGGCCGAGCACGGGGCCGCCGCGCTGGCCGCCGACCCGGCACGGCTGCCCGAGCTGGTGCGCCGGGCGGCCGCCGCCGCCTACGACGAGGGCTACGAGCGCGGGGTGCACGACCACGACGCGGCGGTGATCCTGGACGTTCTGGTGCGGCTGCACCGGCGGGCGGGCCTGCTGCGGCACCCGGCCGCCGACCGGGCCGCCGCCCAGACGGCCTGGGCGGCGCAGCCGGAGGAGGTGCGGCGGGCCAGGGCCCGCCAGGCCGCCTCCCTCGCCCGCGCCCGGGACGTCTTCGGCACCGCACCCGGACTCGACGCCCTGCGGCGCGAACTGGCCGAGGATAGCGGGCTGGACGAGGGCGCCGCCGCCTACCTGGTGGAGGAGCTGGCGACCGGCGAGTCCTTCGTGGCAGGCCCGGCGGCCCGCGCCCTGCTGACCGACTTCCGCCGCGCGGCCGGGGACCCGGCCCCGTACGCGCACGACGTACGCGACCGACTGGCCGCCGGGGACCTCGCGGGCGGCCGCCGCCTGGTGGAGGGCTGGCTCACCGCGTACGCCGCCGCCCGCGCCGAACCGCCCGCCCCCGGGGACCTGGCCGAGGCGGTGGCGATGGAGGTCTGCCCCGACCTCACCCGCTACGACCCCGGCACCGGCGGCGCTCCGGTGGCCGTCGCCGACGGCCTGCTCGGCGTCCACCCGAGGATCGAGCGCGGCGCGCTCACCGTCCGACTGGACGAGTTCCTGGCCCGGACCGCGCGCTTCGCGGCGACCGCCGCCCCCGGCTTCCGCGCCTACCAGCGCCGCCGCGCCGCGCTGCTGGAGGCCGAGCGCCGCAGGCTGCGGCTGGAGGACCACCGCCCCCGCCCGCTGCCCGGCTTCGTCCGCGGCCGCCTGGTCGACGAGGTGTACCTGCCGCTGGTCGGCGGCAGCCTGGCCGGGCAGCTCGGCACGGCGGGCCGCGAGCGCACCGGCTCCGGCGGCCTGCTGCTCCTGCTCTCCCCGCCGGGCTACGGCAAGACCACGCTGGTCGAGTACGTCGCCGAGCGCCTGGGCCTGCTGCTGGTGAAGGTGGACGGCCCGGCGCTCGGGCAGGCCACCACCTCGCTGGACCCGGCCGCCGCGCCGGACGCCTCCGCCCGCCGGGAGCTGGAGAAGATCGCCTTCGCGCTGCGGGCCGCCGACAACGTGCTGCTGTACCTGGACGACATCCAGCACACCTCGCCCGAGCTGCTCCAGCGGTTCGTCCCGCTGTGCGACGCCACCCGCACCCTGGACGGCCACGACCTGCGCGGCAAGCGGTTCGCCGTGTGCATGGCCGGCAACCCCTACACCGAGTCCGGCCGGCGCTTCCGCGTCCCCGACATGCTCGCCAACCGCGCCCACGTGTGGAACCTCGGCGACGCGCTGACCGGCAAGGAGGACGCCTTCGCCCTCAGCTTCGTGGAGAACGCCCTCACCTCCCAGCCCGACCTGGCCCCGCTCGCCGCCCGCGACCGCGCCGACCTGGAACTGCTGGTCCGCCTCGCCGAAGGCGACCCGACGGCGGCACGCGACCGGCTCGCCCACCCCTACCCGCCGGCCGAACTCGACCGCGTCCTCGCGGTGCTGCGCCACCTGCTGGCCGCCCGCCGCACCGTCCTCGCCGTCAACGCGGCCTATCTCGCCTCGGCCGCCCAGGGTGACGCGGCCCGCGCCGAGCCGCCGTTCCGGCTCCAGGGCTCCTACCGCGACATGAACCGGATCGCCGCCCGGATCTCCCCGGTGATGGACGGTGCGGAGCTGGCGGCCGTGGTGGACGACCACTACACCGCCCAGGCGGCGACCCTCGCCGCCGGGGCCGAGGCCGACCTGCTGAAGCTGGCCGCGCTGCGCGGGCCGCTGACCGCCCGGCAGGCCGCCCGCTGGGCCGAGATCACCGCCGCCCACGCCCGGGAGCGCGCCCTCGGCGGCGCGGGCGACGACGCCGCGGCCCGCGCGGTGGCCGCACTGGGACTGCTCGCCGACCGGGTCGCCGCCGTGGAGAGCGCCATCACCCGCGCCGCGGAAGGCGGGTAGCGCGCGAAGCGGCGGGGGCTGTACCGGAAGGTGAGATCCGGTACGGCCCCCGCCGTCACCCGCGCGGCCCTACAAGGGCCTTGCCGTCTACTTCCCCAGGCCGCTCTCGGCGACGATCGCCTCGGCCACGGCCGTCTCGACGGCGGCCTTGAGCTGCGCCGGGTCGGCGCTGGCGTCCAGCATGCCGCGACGCTCGACGATCTTGACCCGCTCCCGGCCCTGGAGCGCGCCCAGCGCCTTCTCGGCCGCGTCCAGCCGGTACCAGCCGTCCCAGGTGGTGTACTCCACGCCCTTGGACGCGAGGAAGTCGACCACCGCGTCCTCCTCCGGGGCGCGCGGGGTCAGCAGCCTGCCCTCGGCGAAGTCCGCCAGCAGGTTGCCCACGGTCTCGTTGGCGTCGCCCTTGGTGTGGCCGATCAGGCCGACCGGCCCCCGGCGGATCCAGCCGGTGACGTAGGTGGACGGCATCGGCTGGCCGCCCTCCTCGATCACCCGGCCGCCGGCGTCCGGCACGGTGCCGCTGGCCACGTCCCACGGCAGCTTCACCAGCTCGTCGGAGAGGTAGCCGACCGCCCGGTAGACGGACTGCACGTCCCAGGTGGTGAACTGACCCGTGCCGCGCACGTTGCCGGTGCCGTCCAGCTCGGTGCGCTCGGTGCGCAGCCCGGTGACCTTGCCGTCCTCGCCGACGATCTCCGTCGGGGACTCGAAGAAGTGCAGGAACAGCTTGTGCGGCCGGTCGCCGACGTCCCGGATCGCCCAGTTCTCCAGGGTCTTGGCGACCATGTCGACCTGCTTGTTCGACCGGCGCTGCTCGATCGAGCCGTCGTCGTAGTCGATGTCCTCGGGGTTGACGATGACCTCGATGTTCGGCGAGTGGTCCAGCTCGCGCAGCTCCATCGGGGAGAACTTCGCCTGCGCCGGGCCGCGCCGCCCGAAGACGTGCACCTCCAGCGCCTTGTTCTGCTTCAGGCCCTCGTAGACGTTCGGCGGGATCTCCGTCGGCAGCAGCTCGTCCGCCGTCTTCGCCAGCACCCGCGCGATGTCCAGCGCCACGTTGCCCACGCCCAGCACCGCGACCTTCTCCGCCTCCAGCGGCCAGGTGCGCGGCACGTCCGGGTGCCCGTCGTACCAGGAGACGAAGTCCGCCGCGCCGTAGGAGCCGTCCAGCTCGACGCCGGGGATCCGCAGCTCGCGGTCGGCGGTCGCACCGGTGGAGAAGATCACCGCGTCGTAGAACGCGCGCAGGTCGTCCAGCGAGAGGTCCTTGCCGTAGTCCACGTTGCCGAACAGCCGGATCTGCGGCTTGTCCAGCACCTGGTGCAGCGCGGTGATGATGCCCTTGATCCGCGGGTGGTCCGGCGCGACGCCGTAGCGGATCAGGCCGAACGGCGCGGGCATGCGCTCGAAGAGGTCGATCGACACACCGGGGTCGGCGGCGGTGTCGGACTTCAGCAGGGCGTCGGCGGCGTAGATCCCGGCGGGGCCGGCACCGACGATCGCGACCCGCAGGGGGCGGGGCATGGCGGATTCCCTTCGAGCGAGGAGAGAGCGCGAAACGTACATGCTCGCGCACCAGCCTAAGTAAGGCTGCCCTCACCTCAGTACCCGCCCCCTGCCTATGACCCCATAAGCCGCCTTGATGACCGGCGGTCGGGCGATCAACACTCGCGTCACCGCGCCCCGCGCGCCACGCTGGAACCATGCGTACCGCCCGCCTGCTGAACAACTCCGTCGTCGGCATGCTGCCGTGGATGGTCTTCTCCCTGGTAAGCGGCCCCGGGCGGTACGGATACGGGGTGATCGCCGCGCTCGCCGCGGCCCTCGCGCTGCTCGCCCTGCGGCACGCCACCGGCCAGGACGCCGCCATGGGCGTCACCGAACCGACCGCCGTCGCGGTCTTCGCCGCCCTCGGCGTCCTCGGCCTCACCGCGCCGGAAAACATCGTGCGATGGCTGGAAAGCTACGCGGGCGAAGTGACCAACCTCACGGTGGTGCTGCTCTGCCTCGTCTCGCTCGCCGTGCGCGCGCCCCTCACGCTCCCCTACGCCCGCCAGAAGTGCGACCGCGACCTGTGGCGGGAACCGGACTTCCTGCGCACCAACCGGGTCATCACCGCCGCCTGGGCGCTGGCCTTCCTGTCCGCGACGGTGGCCGACGCCTGCGGCGACCTCATCCTGCACAACCCGGACAACCTGTGGACGGGCTGGCTGGTGCAGGCCGCCGCGTTCGTCACGGCGGCCCGCTTCACCGAGTGGTACCCGGCCGTCGTCCGCTCCCGCATGGGCACCGGGGAGCACGAGCCGCCCGTACGCGATCTCCTGCTGCCCTTCGTCGGGCTGCTGATCCCGGCCGGCATCCTCAGCCTGGTCTTCGACGGCGGCCCCCGCTACTTCAGCGTCGGCCTGATCGTCGTGGGCGTGGTGCTGGCCCGCGCCCTGCGCAAGGACGCGGGCCTGCGCGAACCGGCCGCCCGACGGCAACTGAAGTAGACCCGGCCCCCTCAGATACGGGCGTCCGCCGCCGCGAGCCCCACGAACGCGGACCAGGCGGCCGCGCCCACGACGACCACGGGACCGTCGGTCACCTTGCTGTCCCGGACGGGGACGACCCCGGGGACGTCGTCGCGGACTTCGAGGCAGTCGCCGCCTTCGCCGTTGCTGTACGTGCTCTTGCGCCAGGCGGCGGCCCCGGTGAAGTCGTACGCGACTTCGACGCAGTTTCCGCCGGAGCCGTTGCTGTAGGAGCTCTTGAACCAGTGGGCGGTGCTCAGGTCGTACGCGCGCATCGTCTGAATTCCTCCGCCGCCGACTCGATCAGGGCGAGGGACGCCTCCGGCGACAACGCGGCGACCCTCAGTAGATCGTAGGCACGGCGAGCCTTCTTCACTACCGCCGGATCGTCCAGGAGCGTGCCGGTGAACGCGGTCTCGGTGTAGCCGACGGGCGGGGCGTCTTCGAACTCCATGAGCTTCAGCGATCCCATCATGGAGGGGTGCGCACCAGCTACGCACGGGATCACTGCCACCACCAGTTCCCTGGCCCGCGCTCGGGCCGCGATGTGCTCCAGTTGGGCGGCCATCACCCCCGGGCCGCCGACCTGCACCCGGAGGACGTTCTCATGGAGGACGACCCAATACTCGGGTCGTGTAGCGTCCGCCAGGATGCGGGAGCGGTCGGTCCGTGAACTGACCTTCTCCTCGACGTACTCGTCGGCGGCGAAGGGGTTGGCCGCGACGGTGACCTGGCGTGCGTACTCCGCCGTCTGGAGCAGTCCCGGCACCACCGTCGGCGCGAACTCGCAGATCGTCGTCGCCAGCGCCTCCAGGTCCGCCACCTCGCGGAAATAGTCCGCGTACGGCGACTTGTTGATGAGCTTGCGACACATCCGCTCGAAAAAGCCTCCGCTTTGCAGGATCTCGTCGATCCGCGCCGCCACGTCCAACTGCGGTTTGCGAATCGCCTGTTCGAACTGGCCGATGTAGCCGCCGGAAACGAACACCCGACGGCCCAGGTCGTCCTGCGTCAGGCCCGCCTTCATTCGGCGCTCCCGCAGTTCCTCGCCCCAGAACTCCCAGGTCGCCCGGTGTCCCGGCCCCACGCCTTTGGCCATGGATTAACTCCCCTCGCCTGCCCTGCCGTTGTAGTGCCCGACCGTCTGCCGATGTTACGGAATCCGGGTCACTCTGGTGGCCGTAAGCGAGAAATGGACGACGAAAGGGCAGCGTTGTGGAGAAGGCAAGCGAGTGGGCGTCGCAGGAGACCGGAATCCGGGAGGCGATGGGCGCGGTGACGGAATTGCGCGCGGCACTGCACAGGGCCGGGATCACGCTGCCGTCGCTGGGTCTGGACCCCGTGACCGCCGCCGCCTCCTACGGACGGCCGCTCGTGGAACTGGGACGCTGCACGGCGGAGACGGCGCTGCTGCTCGCCGCCGCGCTGCCGGGGAAAGGGGCCGAACGTGAGCCTGTCGTGTGAGGGCGACCGACTGCCCGAGGGGGCGTACGTCGTGGAGATCCGCACCGGGCGGGTGGCGCGGCTGATGGGCCGGGTCGGACCGTACGTCCAGCTGCGGCCCATCGGCGGCGGCCGGGAGTGGGACTGCCCGCCGGACGGGGTGCGCCGGGCGACCGACGCCGAACGCATCAGCGCCGCGACGGCGTACGTCAACGCCCGCAGCCGGGGCGAGGTGGTCTGACCGCGGCCCACACGCCCGGCAGGAGGAGCCGGACCCGTGGACCGGGCCCCTTCCTCACGGGTGGGGGTCGGCGCACGGGGCTAGCCGGGGCCCTCGCGCATGCCCAGGACGTAGCTCGCGGTGAGCGCGACGGCCCGGTCCTCGTCCTCGCACAGGTCGGCCAGGGCGCGGGTCGCGGTGGGGCCCGGGATGCCGGCGAGCGCCTGGGTCAGCCGCCGGCGGGCGGCGGGCCCGGTGGCGCGGTGAGCGAGCCGCTCGACGAGCAGGGCGGCGATCCGCTCGGCGGGGGCGGGCCGGGCCGCCAGGGTGCTCAGCGCGTCGGCGGCGTCCACGTCGTTCACCTCCACGACGACCATGTCGACCAGCGTCGGAACGGCGTCGGCCACGCCCCGCGCCCCGAGCGTCAACGCCGCGTGCCGGCGTACCGCCACGTCGGGGCTGGTGCGGTGGGCCTCGCGCAGCACCTCGGTCACCGCCGGGCCGGGCGGAAGACCGGCGACGGCCCGCACGGCACGGCGGCGGACGGCGGCGTCGGGGGAGCCGAGCCCCCGGGACAGCGGGGCGAGCGCGTCCTGGCCCGCGCGGGCCAGGGCCCACCGCAGGGCGCCCGCGACGTTCGGGTCCCGCTCCGCCAGCACCGCGTCCACCAGGGCGTCCACCGGGGCGGGAGCCTCCGTCGCCGAGGCGAGGGCGGCGCGCTGGCGCGCCCTGGGGCTGGCGGAGCCCAGGGCCCGCAGCAGGGCGACGGCCTGGAGCACGTCGTCCCAGTCGGCGGGCCCGGCCGCGTCGATGCGGCGCAGGCGGGTGAGCAGCTCCGTCTCGGCCGCGAGGCGCTCGCCGGTGCGCCGGATCAGGTCGTCCACCAGCCCGGCGGGGCTGAAGCCCGGATCGTCCAGGGCCCGCGCGACCTCGCGCAGCGAGAGACCCAGGGACCGCAGGCTCTCCACATGGAAGATCCGGCGCAGGTCGTCCTCGGCGTACGCGCGGTACCCGGTGCCGGTGCGGCCGGTCGGCCGGACCAGGCCCAGCGTCTCGTAGTGCCGGAGCATCCGGGCGCTGACCCCGCACCGCCGCGCCACCTCACCGATCAGCATCCGCGCCCGCCCTTCATCCCGCCGGCCGGCGGCCGTCGCCGCCCAGGGCCACGATGCGCCTCGCCTCCTCGATCGCGAAGTCGAACCCGCTGTCCGGGTCGCGCCGCAGCCGTTCGGTGGCCAGCGCGTGCTCGCGTACGACCGGGTCGGGGGCGGAGGCGGCGGTGTGCAGGAGGACCGGCACGGCCGCCTCGCCGACGGCGACGAGCGCCCGGCTGAGACTGCGCTGCGTCTCCCGGCCGCCGCGCCCCAGTTGGGACGCCAGGACGGCCGCGAGCGCGGGCCGCTCGTCCTCCGGGGCCAGGGCGGCCGCCGCACGCCAGGCGGTGCGGGCCACCTCGTCGTCGGCGTCGGTCAGCAGCGCCCGGGTGATCGCCGGCCAGGCCCGCCGGTCGCCGATCTTGGACAGGGTGTGCAGCGCCTGGCTGCGCGCCTGGGCCGTCGCGGAGCCCAGCTCGCCCACCAGCGCCGGGACGGTGAGCGCCGCCGGAAGGCGGGTGAGCGCCCAGGTCAGCGCCTCGCGCACCGGGAAGTCGGGTTCGACCGCGCACCGCTCGACCAGCGCGGCGAGCGCGCGCGGGTCGGGTGACGTGCCGAGCGCCAGCGCGGCGCGCAGCCGTGCCGAAGCACCGCCCTCCGCCAGCGGCCGCGTGTCCATGTCGTCGTCCGGCCTGATCATCAGGACCACCTCCGGGCCCCAGGCAAGACCTTGCCACCGTGGCAAGGTCAAGCGGGGGCGGGGACCGGGGCGGCGTACGGGAGAATGGACCGCATGACCCTGTTCCGCGACGACGGCATCGTGCTGCGCACCCAGAAGCTGGGTGAGGCGGACCGCATCATCACGATCCTCACCCGGGCGCACGGGCGGGTGCGGGCGGTGGCGCGCGGGGTGCGGCGCACGAAGTCGAAGTTCGGGGCCCGGCTGGAGCCCTTCAGCCATGTCGACGTGCAGTTCTTCGCGCGCGGCAGCGAGCTGGTGGGGCGGGGGCTGCCGCTGTGCACGCAGAGCGAGACCATCGCCCCGTACGGCGGCGGGATCGTCACCGACTACGCCCGCTACACCGCCGGGACGGCCATGCTGGAGACGGCCGAGCGGTTCACCGACCACGAGGGCGAGCCGGCCGTGCAGCAGTACCTGCTGCTGGTGGGCGGCCTGCGGACGCTGTCGAGGGGCGAGCACGCCCCGCACCTGATCCTGGACGCCTTCCTGCTGCGCTCGCTCGCGGTCAACGGCTACGCGCCCTCCTTCGACGACTGCGCGCGCTGCGGGCTGCCCGGACCCAACCGGTTCTTCTCGGTCGGGGCGGGCGGGGTGATATGCGGCGACTGCCGGGTGCCCGGCAGCGTCGTACCCTCTGCGGAGGCCGTCGGGCTGCTCAGCGCGCTGCTGACCGGCGACTGGGCGACGGCCGACGCGTGCGAGCCCCGGCACGTCCGGGAGGGCAGCGGACTGGTCTCGGCCTATCTGCACTGGCACCTGGAGCGCGGGCTGCGCTCGCTGCGCTACGTGGAGAAGTGACGACAGCAATGCGATGGCAGTGGATATCGAGGAGTGTGTGACCCGCATGGCACGACGCGGATTCCTGGGGCGGTCCCGGCGCGACTACCAGGACCCCGAGCCGCACCCGTCCGGCGCGCGGCCGCCCAAGATCCCCGCCGAGCTGGTGCCCCGGCACGTGGCGTGCGTGATGGACGGCAACGGCCGCTGGGCCAAGGAGCGGGGCCTGCCGCGCACCGAGGGGCACAAGGTCGGCGAGGGCGTCGTGCTGGACGTGCTCAAGGGCTGCATCGAGATGGGCGTGAAGAACCTCTCGCTGTACGCCTTCTCCACCGAGAACTGGAAGCGCTCGCCGGACGAGGTGCGCTTCCTGATGAACTTCAACCGGGACGTCATCCGCCGCCGCCGCGACGAGATGGACGCGCTCGGCATCCGCATCCGCTGGGTGGGCCGGATGCCCAAGATGTGGAAGTCGGTCGTCCAGGAGCTCCAGATCGCCCAGGAGCAGACCAAGGACAACGACCGGATGACGCTGTACTTCTGCGTCAACTACGGCGGCCGGGCGGAGATCGCGGACGCGGCGAAGAAGATCGCCGAGGAGGTCGCGGCCGGGCGGCTCGACCCGGCAAAGGTCAACGAGAAGACGTTCCAGAAGTACCTCTACTACCCGGACATGCCGGACGTGGACGTCTTCCTGCGCCCCAGCGGCGAGCAGCGCACCTCCAACTACCTGATCTGGCAGTCCAGCTACGCCGAGATGGTCTTCCAGGACGTGCTGTGGCCGGACTTCGACCGGCGCGACCTGTGGCGGGCCTGCCTGGAGTACGCCCAGCGCGACCGGCGCTTCGGCGGGGCGATCCCCAACGAGGAGCCGGCGGCGGACGCGCACGGCCGCCCGGAGGCGTAGCGGCCGAGGGCGCGGCGGCCCGGAAATGCGTTTCGGGCCGCGCGCCCTGCTCGGCATGATGGCCGGATGGACGCCGCGCCGACCCCGCTCCCGACCCCGACCCCGGTCGACCTCGACACCTGGCCGCGCCGGCAGCACTTCGCGCACTACCGCCGGGCCGTGCCCTGCACCTACGCGATGACGGTGGAGGTCGACGTCACCGCCTTCGCCTCGGCGCTGCGCGGATCACGGCGCAAGACCTATCTCGCGCAGGTCTGGGCCCTGGCCACGGTGGTCAACCGGCACGAGGAGTTCCGGATGTGCCTCACCGCGGCGGGCGATCCGGCGGTCTGGCCGGTGGTGCACCCGGCGTTCACCGTCCTCAACCCGGAGCGCGAGACCTTCGCGTGCGTGTGGACGCCGTACGACCCCGACTTCGGGGCGTTCCACGAGGCCGCCGCCCCGCTGCTCGCCGCGCACGCGCGGGCCGTCGACTTCTTCCCGCAGGGACCGCCGCCGCCCAACGCGTTCGACGTCTCCAGCCTGCCGTGGGCGTCCTTCACCGGCTTCACCCTGAACATCCGCGACGGCTGGGACCACCTCGCGCCGATCTTCACACTCGGCCGGTACGCCGAGCGGGACGGCCGGACGCTGATGCCGCTCGCGGTCCAGGCCCACCACGCCGCCGCGGACGGCTTCCACACGGCCCGCCTGGTGAACGAGCTGGCGGAGCTGCTCGCGGAGCCGGGGTGGGTGGACGCCTGACCGCTTCCGGGCCCGGCGGCGCCGGCGGCTGCCGGCCGATTCCCGTCTCCGGCCGGCTCAGGCGTCGGCGGCGGCCTTGGCGCAGTCCTCGCAGGTGCCGAAGACCTCGACGGTGTGGGCGACGTTCACGAAGCCGTGCTGGGCGGCGATGGACTCCGCCCACTGCTCGACCGCGGGGCCCTCGACCTCGACGGCCTTGCCGCACACCCGGCACACCAGGTGGTGGTGGTGCTCGCCGGTGGAGCAGCGGCGGTAGACCGCCTCGCCGTCGCTGGTGCGCAGCACGTCCACCTCGCCCGCCTCGGCGAGCGACTGGAGGGTGCGGTAGACGGTGGTGAGGCCCACCGAGTCGCCCCGGTGCTTCAGCATGTCGTGCAGGTCCTGCGCGCTGCGGAACTCGTCGACCTCGTTCAGCGCCGCCGACACGGCGGCCCGCTGCCGGGTCGACCGGCCGCGCACGCCGGGGGGTCCAGCAGTCGCCACAGGTGCCTCCTCACACTCGACCCGCTCATATGTACGCGGGCCATTCTGCCAGGCTCCCCCGGAGGGAGGCCCGGACCGGGCGCGGGGCCCGTCACACCCGTACGTCGTCGCCTCCCGTGCCGGTGCCGGAGGGGACGGCCACGTCGCAGGTGTCGGCGGCGGCCTCGCCGGGCGGGGCGGCGGCCCGCGCGCGGCGGCGGGACAGCGGCGCGGCCAGCGCGGTGAGCAGCACGAACACCGCGATGGCGAGCAGCACGATGGTCGCGCCGGGCGGCACGTCCTGGTAGTAGGACGTGACCGTGCCGGCCAGGGTGACACCGGTGCCGACGAGCACGGCGATCACGAAGGTGGCGCGGAAGCTGCGGGCCAGCTGCTGGGCGGCCGCGACCGGCACCACCATCAGGGCGCTGACCAGCAGCAGGCCGACCACCCGCATGGCGACGGTGACGGTGACCGCGGCGGTGATCGCGACCAGCAGGTTCAGCGCGCGCACCGGCAGCCCGGTGACCCGGGCGAACTCCTCGTCCTGGCTGACCGCGAACAACTGCCGGCGCAGGCCGAGGGTGACCAGCATCACGAACGCGGCCAGCAGGCAGATCGAGACGATGTCGTCCGCGGAGACCGTGGACAGCGAGCCGAAGAGGTACGAGGTGAGGTTGGCGTTCGACCCGCCGGGGGCGAGGTTGATCAGCATCACGCCGCCGGCCATGCCGCCGTAGAACAGCAGGGCCAGCGCGATGTCGCCGTGGGTGCGGCCGTAGGAGCGGATCAGCTCCATGGCGACCGCGCCCAGCACGGCGACCAGGGTGGCCATCCACACCGGGTTGGTGGACATCAGGAAGCCGAGGCCGACGCCGGTCATGGCGACATGGCCGATGCCGTCGCCCATCAGCGCCTGCCGCCGCTGGACCAGGTAGATCCCGACGGCCGGGGCGGTGACGCCGACCAGCACGGCCGCGAGCAGTGCCCGCTGCATGAAGGCGAACTGGAGGAATTCCATGGTCAGGTGAACAGTCCCGTGCGAAGCGGCTCGTCGGCCGCGTGCGGATGTACGTGGTCGTGGCCGGGCAGCGCGTGCTGCCCGACGGCCTCGGGCGGCGGCCCGTCGTGGACGACGCAGCCGTCCCGCAGCACGACCGCGCGGTCGATCAGCGGCTCCAGCGGGCCCAGCTCGTGCAGGACCAGCAGCACCGTCGCGCCGGCGGCGACCTGCTCGCGCAGGGTGTCGGCCAGCACCTCCTGGCTGGCCAGGTCCACCCCGGCCATCGGCTCGTCCATGATCAGCAGCTCCGGTTCGGCGGCCAGCGCGCGGGCGATCAGCACCCGCTGGTGCTGGCCGCCGGACAGCGCGCTGACCGAGTCCTTCGCCCGGTCGGCCAGGCCCACCAGCTCGATGGCCCGGTCCACCGCGGCCCGGTCGGCCTTGCGGAGCCGGCCCAGCTTCGCCCGGGAGAGCCGGCCGGAGGAGACGACCTCGCGCACGGTGGCGGGCACCCCGCCGGCGGCGGTGGTGCGCTGCGGCACGTAGCCGACCCTGGCCCAGTCGCGGAAGCGCCGCAGCCCGGTGCCGAACAGGGCGACCGAGCCGCCGGTCAGCGGCACCTGGCCGATGACCGAGCGGACGGCGGTGGACTTGCCGGAGCCGTTCGCCCCGAGCAGGGCGACCACCTCGCCGCGGTTCACGGTGAGGTCGACGCCCCGCAGCACGGGCCGCGCGCCGAGGGTGGCGGTGGCGGCGCGGACGGCTATGACGGGCTCGGTGCTCTCCACGGATTCCATGGTGTCCTCGATCGGCTTGCTGCGCGCTTTCGGGACGGTGGGCCGCCCGGCGGGCCGCCGCTCGGCCGGCTGCGTCATCGGGCCCCCAGGGACTTCTTCAGGGCGGTCAGGTTGGCCTGCATGACCTGGAGGTAGTCCTCGCCCTTGCTGCGGTCGGTGATGCCCTCCAGCGGGTCAAGCACGTCGGTCTTCAGGCCGGTGTCCTTGGCCAGGGTCTTCGCGGTGCGGTCGCTGGCGAGCGTTTCAAAGAACACGGTGTTCACCTTGTCCTTCCTCGCGATGGACTGGAGGGCCTTGATCCGCGCCGGGCTGGGCTCGGACTCGGGGCTCACGCCGGAGATGCCCTCCTGGTCCAGGCCGTAGCGCTCGGCGAGGTAGCCGAAGGCGGCGTGGGTGGTGATGAAAGTGCGGGTGGCGGTGTTCTCCAGGCCCGTCCGGTACGCGGTGTCGAGCGCGGTCAGCTCCTTGACCAGCGCGTCGGTGTTCTTCTCGTAGTCGGCGGCGTGGTCCGGGTCGGCCTTGGCCAGGGAGTCGCCGACGCCCTTGGCGATCTCGGCGTACTTCACCGGGTCCAGCCAGACGTGCGGGTCGGTGCCGGCCTCGTGCTCGTGGTCATGGCCCTCTTCGCCGTGCCCCTCTTCGCCGTGGCCCTCTTCGCCGTGCTCATGGCTGTGGCCCTCGGTGGACGCGCCGTGGCTCTCCAGGGTGGTCAGCGAGCCGGCGTCGACCTTGTTCCGCACCTCGGCCTGGTCGATGGCCTCGTCCACGGCGGGCTGGAGGCCCTTGAGGTAGAGGACGTAGTCGGCCTCGCCCAGTTCGCCGATCTGCCGGGGCTTGAGCTCCAGGTCGTGCGGCTCGGTGCCGGGCCGGGTCAGAGTGGTGACGTCGACGTGCGTGCCGCCGATGCGCTCGGCCAGGAACTGCATCGGATAGAAGGACGCGACGACGTCCACCTTGCCGTCGGCTCCCGCCGGGGAGGAGTCGGCGCCGCCGCAGGCGGTCAGGGTGACCAGGCCGAGGGCGACGGCGGCGGCGACGGAGGCGGAAGGTATCGAACGGCGTACTCTCATGACAGTCATTTTCAACAATATTGAAAACGTTTGTCAACAAGGTCTTCCGTGTGCTGGGTCACCCACCGATTTGGTCCCGGGGGTGCGCCCGCCGGTAATCTGAATCATTCGCAAGCGCCGTTCGTGACCGTCGTACTGAAGAGAGCACCGTGGCCGCCGACAAGATCGACACCATCGTCAGCCTGAGCAAGCGCCGTGGCTTCGTCTACCCCTGCAGCGAGATCTACGGCGGGCAGCGCGCCGCCTGGGACTACGGACCGCTGGGTGTCGAGCTGAAGGAGAACATCAAGCGCCAGTGGTGGCGCTACATGGTCACCTCGCGCGAGGACGTCGTGGGCATCGACTCCTCGGTGATCCTGGCGACCGAGGTGTGGGAGGCGTCCGGGCACGTCGCCACCTTCACCGACCCGCTCACCGAGTGCACCTCCTGCCACAAGCGCTACCGCGCCGACCACCTCGAGGAGGCGTACGAGGAGAAGCACGGCCGCCTCCCCGAGAACGGCCTCAAGGACCTCAACTGCCCCAACTGCGGCAACAAGGGCACCTTCACCGAGCCCAAGCAGTTCTCCGGCCTGCTCTCCACCCACCTCGGCCCGACCCAGGACTCCGGCTCCGTCGCCTACCTGCGCCCGGAGACCGCCCAGGGCATCTTCACCAACTTCGCCCAGGTGCAGCAGACTTCGCGCAAGAAGCCGCCGTTCGGCATCGCGCAGATGGGCAAGTCCTTCCGGAACGAGATCACTCCGGGCAACTTCATCTTCCGCACCCGCGAGTTCGAGCAGATGGAGATGGAGTTCTTCGTCAAGCCGGGCGAGGACGAGCAGTGGCAGGAATACTGGATGGAGCAGCGCTGGAACTGGTACCGCGACCTGGGTCTCCGTGAGGAGAACATGCGCTGGTACGAGCACCCGGCGGAGAAGCTCTCCCACTACTCCAAGCGCACCGCCGACATCGAGTACCGCTTCTCCTTCGGCGGCAGCGAGTGGGGCGAGCTGGAGGGCGTCGCCAACCGCACCGACTACGACCTGTCCGCGCACTCCAAGGCGTCCGGCACCGACCTGGCGTACTACGACCAGGAGGCCGGCGAGCGCTGGACCCCCTACGTCATCGAGCCGGCGGCGGGCGTGGGCCGCGCCATGCTGGCCTTCCTCCTCGACGCGTACAACGAGGACGAGGCCCCCAACGCCAAGGGCGTCATGGAGAAGCGCGCCGTGATGCGCCTCGACCCACGCCTCGCGCCGGTCAAGGCCGCGGTGCTGCCGCTCTCCCGCAACCCGCAGCTCTCGCCGAAGGCCAAGGGCCTGGCCGCCGACCTGCGCAAGAACTGGAACATCGAGTTCGACGACGCGGGCGCGATCGGCCGCCGCTACCGCCGCCAGGACGAGATCGGCACGCCGTTCTGCGTCACCGTCGACTTCGACACCCTCGACGACAACGCAGTCACCGTGCGCGAGCGCGACTCCATGAAGCAGGAGCGCGTCTCCCTCGACCAGATCCAGGGCTACCTCGGCAGCCGCCTGCTCGGCTGCTGACGCCCGCTCCCGGCCCGAAGCCCCCGCCCGCACCGACCGACCGGTGCGGGCGGGGGCTTCGCATGTTGCGGGAGTGGCGAGGGCCGGCAAGCCGAAACTGAACAGACGGCAGTTTCCCGCCAGAACAAGCACGTTGCTCCGCCCCCAGATCGTCGCAAAGGTGAAGTGCATGTAAAGATCGTGCGATCCGAGCGGGCGATGATCGCTCCCCCTTCGGGGCGCAAGCGAATCCCCGAGGCGGCCCCTCGACCTCGTACCGCGATGTGGCGTGCGGCAGGGCCCCGGATCTCCCAGCAGACGTTCAGAGAGAGCACTCACGTGAGACTCAGAGGCATGCCCCTGCCAAGGTGGACCGGACGGTCATCGCCGGCGCCGGCGATAGGCCGGCTCCTCCCAGCGGGGCAGACCATGAGGCGGTCGTTTCTGTCCGCCGTTCTTCCCACTGTCCTCGTCACCAGCCTCCTCGGGGCCGTCCCCGCGACAGCGGAGGGGCAACCCGCAAGCGACCCCGCGTTCAACCGCGCCATGACGGCGGCATACTGGGATGACGGCGGGGCGGGTATCAGGGCGGCAGCCGAGCAGGCGCTGCTCGGTTCGGACGAGGACATCCGACGCTTTCTCGACGAGGCGCCGGCCATCCAGCAGGCCGATGACGCCGTGGACGTGAGCCGGTTGTTCACCGTCGGTGGTCCGTCGGTGCGGGAGGCGGCCAGGACAGCCCTGAGAGGCAGTCACGAGGACCTCCAGTGGTTCCTGGCCACCGGATGGCAGAAGCCTCTGGAGGCGGACCGTGCGGTGGAGGCGTCGCGGGCCGTCAGTGTGGGGGGCACGGGTGTCCAGGACGCCGGCAAGGCGGCTCTGAAGGAGGGCCCGGAGGCTGTCGCGGCGTTCCTGGAGACGGGGCAGTACCGGGCGCGGGAGGCGGACAACGCGGTCGAGGTCTCCAAGCTGTTCAGCACCGGTGGCCCGAACATCAAGGCGGCGGCGAAGCTGGCGCTGCGGGGCACGCCGGACGACATCGCGGAGTTCCTCGAGGTGGGCCAGTTCGTGGCCCGTAACCGGGATCAGGAGCATGCGACCGTCGCTCAGTTGACGGAGCAGGCCAAGCAGGCCGGCAAGCAGGCCGAGGCCGCGACGGAGAACGCGCAGGAGGCGTCCGCGCGGGCGGTGGCCGCTTCGCAGCTAGCCAAGGAGGCCGCGGCAAAGGCGGCGGCCGAGACGGAGGCGGCTCGCAACGACGCCAACCGTGCCGCGTACAAGGCCAAGCAGGCGGCGGATTCCGCGAGGGCGGCGGCCGGAGCGGCGCAGGAGGCGATCGGGGCGGCGAGCGCGGCCAACCGCGCCGCGCGGCTGGCGTCGCTGGCGGCGGCGCAGACCGCGAACGCGGCCGCCGCGGCGGCGAACGCGGCGAACGACGCCTACCGGGCGGCTGCCGCAGCGGCGAAGGACGCGGGCAAGGCGAAGGAGGCCCAGCAGAAGGCCGCCGCCGCCCGGGGCGCGGCGCTGCTGGTGCGGACGTCGATAGCGGCCGCCGAGCAGTCGGCCAAGGCGTCTTTGGCGGCCGGGGAGGCCGCCGCCGCAGCGCGGAGCGCCGGGACGAACGCGTCGGCCGCCGCGACCTCGGCAGAGGAGGCCAACCGGCACGCGGAGGCGGCCGGGGTGCACTCCTCGGAGGCGCGCAACGCCGCGGCGGACGCGCGCCGGCACGCCAACGCGGCCAACCGCGCGGCTGACGCCGCCACCGCGCTGGCGCGGCGGTCGGCGGAGCAGGCGTATGCGGCGCGCGACGCGGCGGCCTCGGCCGCCACGCACGCCGACAAGGCGGCCGACGCAGCCGAGCTGGCGGCGAAGTACGCCGGGCAGAGCGCTACCGCGGCCGCCGACGCACGCAAGTGGGCGGACGCGGCCAAGACCGCAGCGGTAACGGCGACCGCGGCGGTGAGCACCGCGAAGAATGTGCACCAGGTCGCGCTCGACGTGGAGGCCGCCGAGCTGACGGCCCGCGGCGAGGCCGCGGTCGAGGAGGCGCGCACGCAGAAGGAGTACAACTCCCGCCTGGTCTCGGAGGCGGCGACGGTGGCGCGGGACGCCCGTTCGCTGGACGCCACCGCGGCGGCTCTGGCGGCCGAGGCGGTCCAGCCCGGCGCTGACGTCCCCGTTCTGGCGGACAAGGGGCGCGAACTGGCCATGGACGCACTGGAGATGCGCGGTCCCTGGCACGAGGCCGCCGCCATGGCCGCGCTGAGCGGAAGCGACGAGGGCGTACTCGACTACCTGCGCTCCGGTTGGAAGGCCGCGGAGCTGGAGGAGACGAGGGACAAGGTCCTTCAACTGAGCACTTCCAGCCCCTATCCGTCGGTGCGGCAGGGCGCCGCTGACGCGCTCACGGGCACCCCGGAGCAGGTGGCCGCCTTCTTCACCACCGGCCAGTACACCGTCGGGCAGGCCGACATGTCCGTGGCGGTGTCGAAGATCTACAACACGGCGGACACGGGTGTGAAGGAAGCCGCCCGCATAGCCCTGGCCGACGGCAGCGGCAAGGCACTGGCAACCTTCCTCCAGACCGGTCAGCACTCCGCCCGCCAGGCTGACGAAGCCGTCACCGCCTCGCAGATCTACAACGAGGCGGCAAGCGGCACAGAGCTGAAGGCCGCCGCCAAGGCCGCCCTCGCCGGTGATGCTCAGTCGGTGCACGACTTCGTCACCGTCGGCCAGTACATGGCTGCCCGCAAGGACGGCCTGACCGGCCACCACCGCGCCCAGATCGCCAGGCTGCTCGCCGAAGGTCAGATCGTCGCGGCCCATGCCCAGGCCAACCGCTGGCTCGCGGCCGAAGCGGCTGCTCTCGCCAATGGCGCCAGTGCGGAGGCCGGCACCGCCGCGGCCGAAGCCAAGAGGTCCGCTGACACAGCCAAGGGCTACGCGGCTGACGCCAAGAACTCCGCCGACGCCGCCACGGCCAGTGCCAACCAGGCTGCGCAGTCCGCGACCGTCGCACGCAACGCCGCCAAGTCGGCCGAACAGGACGCCGACGCCGCTGAATCCTCCGCAGCCCAAGCCGAGTTTTCCGCTGACTACGCCCGCGAGTCCGCCGCCGAGGCGGTGTGGGCAGCGGCGGACGCCGAGAGGTCCAAGCTCGCCGCCGGCGAGAGCGCCGCAGCGGCCGAGGCCGCCGCGAGCCAGGCGTGGGAATTCACCCGGCAGAAGCGTGAAGCCGAGATAGCCGAAGCCAAGCGCCAGGCAGCCGAAGAGCACCGGAAGAAGATCGAGGCGGAGAAGAGCAAGAAGAAGCCCTGCTACGTCCCCATGAACCGGGACACCATCCCGCCCTGCATGATGACGGAGATCACGGGGTCCGACAGGGGCAAGTACGAGATCATCTTCGCCCGGCCCGACCTGGATCTCGTCAAGGCCATCGGCAAGGTGGCGTGGGAGTTCTCCGGCGCGGGTGACATCGAGAGGTGCATCAAGGAACCCACCTGGGGCGGCTGCGCCATGGCCGTCGCCGGCGTCACCCCGTTCGGCAAGGCGAAGAAGGTCTGGAACGGTGTGGAAGAGGTCGTCGACGCGTCCCGCATCGGCCGACACGGCACCCCTCCGTGCACTCCGGTGGGCAAGCACAGCTTCCTCGCTGGCACTCGCGTACTGATGGGGGACGCTACCACTCGTCCCATCGAGGACATTCGCATCGGCGACCGAGTTCTGGCCACTGATCCGGTGACCGGCGAAACCGGCCCTCGTTCCGTCGACGCCACCATATACACGCCGGACGACCGAGAATTCACAGACATTCGTACAGACTCGTCTGCCCGTGGTGCTCTTACGGCCACGGATCATCACCCCTTCTGGGTCGAGGGCGAGCAGACGTGGAAGGATGCCGGGGAACTCGTCGTCGGCGACCGGCTGCGCACCCCGAACGGTGACACTGAGAGGGTCAGCGGTGTTCATCACTGGAATGGGCTGCGCCCTGCCTACAACCTCACGGTGCGCGACCTCCACTCCTACTACGTCCTCACGGACGTCACACCGGTGCTGGTCCACAACAGTGACTGCCCGGTAGGCAACCTCTCGTCCCCGCTACCGAAGGGGATGAACTATCGCATAGCCTCGGCTTATGATGATGTGAAGGCGGGGCGGATCACCTCGCACAATGTTTATCAAGGTCGCGAGCATCCGTCGTGGGCCGGCGCCAAGGAGTATCGAGTGCCTGGTAGGCCGGACACTGACAGAATTTTGGTGAAGGAGCTTCCCAACGGCATCAAGATGTATGGCTGGACTTCCACCCACTACCGGAAGATTCAGCGCTTCAGTGCACCGCACTTCCCTGACTCGGGGTGGAAGAAGTAGGTAGGGTGTGCTGGTGGGTGCGGCGACTGGCTGCCGCACCCGCCAGACTTCCACCACAGAACATCGTGTAGATAGAGGTAAATTTCTCGTGACGGCTGTGGACGCGTACCCCCTCTGTGTGCTGGTGGATGACGAGTCCGGCGAAACCCTTATCGCCGCTGCGGAGTTGGATGGGTTCTTCGTCCAGCCCGACCGCGAACCGCCGGAGGTGACGTTTCGAAATGTGTGTAGATTCGCTGCGGGCAGGCGAGAAGTCGACAGTGCGGTATTGCGGATCGTAAATCACCGGGAGGATACGATTGGCGAGTACTACATCGGTCCGGTGCGCCTGCGTGCCGCGGAGGCGCGAGGGCAGGGCGCGGAACATCCCGCCGTCTTCTGCGAAATGCACGGCGATCGCGGTGAGTATCCGGAAGCCGAGGACATCTGGAGGCGGTGGGTGTTGGATCGGCCCCTGCAGGAGGGGGAGTGGGCGCAGCAGTCGGCGTACCGGCACATCGCTTGGTTGCACGTCGTGCAGAACGCCTGGTTCGCAACCGGGCACAGGGCGGCCCGGTACGGTTCCGCTGACGTCGTGCTGCTCGATGGCAGCCGCATGCCCACCACGGCCTCGTTCTACGTAGCTCTGGGCGAGGCGGTGAACGGGGCCGGAGGGTACTTCGGGTCGAACCTCGACGCCCTGGCGGACTGCCTGTCCTCTGACTGCGGGCAGGGGAATCTTAAGAGAATCGTCTGGCGGGAAGCGCGAATCTCTCGCCGACTCCTCCCATCCGGTTTTCCGGAGGCGGCGGCGGACGTATTGCGCGAATATGGCGTGCAGGTCGACATGGAGTGACGTCGATCCCGCCGGCCCCGGGGGAGCGGTCGCGAGCCTGGCGCGCAGCCTGTACAGGCGTAAGGTCAAGAGGTCGGGGTAGATATCAGGGAACTCTGCTTCCATCTGAGCGGCATGGCGGCCTGGAAGTTCTCCGGCGCAGGTGACGTAGAGCGGTGCATAAGGAACCCGCCTGGGGCGGATGCGCGATGGCCGTCGCCGGCGTCACCCCTTTCGGCAGGGCGAAGAAAGTCTGGAACGGTGTGGAGGAGGTCGTCGACGCGACGCGCCTCGGGCGACGTGACCTCTCCCCTGTGTTCCGAAAGATAAAGAGACTTTCCTCGCCGGGACCCGCGTACTCATGGGCGACAGCACCACCCGCGCAATTGAGAGCGTCCGTGTCGGCGGGTCCCACACCGGTGCTGGTGCACGACAGTGGGCCTGGGTGCGGGACGAACCGGATGTCGGCCGACAAGCTTCCGCATCACTACATGAGCACGAACAATCAAGGAGCATGCGCGCTGAGGATTTCGGCGTGAAGGGCCCTTATGGCAAGGCGAATGGGTAGGCCTTCCTGCGGGCCGTTGAACAACTCGTCAAGAATTCGGCGGCTCACCGAATTCAGGGAACGTACCGAGGGTGGCCGGCATTCCGTTTTGTGGACGATGCAGGCCTGCACGCATCGTTCGCCGCGGACGGATCCAAAGTCGGAGAGCATGTCGGCGGGTGGAGGCGCGAAGGGGATCAACACGCCTACCTCATTCGAGATGGTAAATTGCAGCGTGGTGCCGGCATGAGAGCTCGACCTGAGGATGGCTCCGTGGAAATCGGATTGACGCACGACCAAGCGCTCGTACTCTCCGATTGGATGAGTCGGGTTCTTCAACGAAGCGAATTCGCGGCAATCGTCGACGATCGCGCTGTGTGGTCTCCCCTGCTCTCTATCAATGGAGCACTGGAAACACAGTTGTCCTCGATCTTCGATGCGTCGTACACGACGCACCTGGATGCTGCGCGTCAGCGTCTGATTGCGGATCTCGGAGAATTCGGCGCGAGCTGAGACCGTCCTTCTGCCGGCACGGCTCGTCGGCGAGCCCTGGCGGTGTTGGCGGCACGTCTCAGCGGACGGCGAGCCGACTGATCCGCTAAGGGCAGAGGGACCTGAATGACGCAAGCATGCGGTCGTCTGTGCTGCCCAATCCGCAGCTCGCAAACCCGCGGGCCGGGCCACGCCCTCTCTGGTCCTACGAGCGCAGGCCGCGAAGGCGCATGTCGGTTGGTGGAGGTAAGGCGGCGCGAGTCGCCGGGGCGGCGAGTGCGGCCAACCAGGCAGCTCGGCGCCGCCCAGCCGGGGCGGGCTGCCGGATACCCGGACGCGGAGTTCCTCGCGATCCTCGTGGGCAGGGCCGACTTGGGGGATGCGCGGCGGTGCCTGAGGAATGCGCTGGAGATCGCGCTCGCCTTCGTCGAAGGCGTCGGTGACGATGTCGGCACTCGTCGATGATCGCGTCTCCGCGGAACGGGAGGGCGTCACACGGCGCGCGGAAGTCGCTTTCTCGCAGGCCGATGCGCGGGTCGACGTGGTGGAGGAGTGCGAGCCCCTGGTGCTGGGTCGTCACGTAGGTCTGGTCCAGCTCGCTCTGCTCGTCGTCCATCCAAGTGAAAGAACGCCCGCCCGCGTAGCCCACCAGCGGCGCGGTCTTCCAGTGGACCCGTCAGGGCGCTCCCGGAGGAGGGCTCGCCGAAGTCGACGAAGGGAAGCTCCGAAGGCCGATGACCCGGTGCGATCCAGCGGTTGGCGTCGCCCGTCCGTGGAGTGGCCCAGTACGGCTCGAAGCCGAGCCGGAGCAGGGATCGCCCGTGCTCCGGGTTGAGTCAGACACGCAAGGGGCGTCGTCGGGAGGACAGGCCGCCGTCGTCCTGGGCGCTGTCCCGGGGGGGCTCGGAGTGTGGTGTAGCCGTCGGGACGCCTCTCCGGCTGGGCTGCATAGGGGTTGACTGGCCCGTCCACGTCGAGGAACAGCAGCGGTCGGTTCACGTTTCCTCCAGGTCCTGCTCGGGGCGTGTGCCGCGGTGTCCCGCCGTGCGGTCCTCCGCGGCCTGCAGCTATGGGCGCAGGCCGCGGAGGAGGAGGTCGGTGACGGCGGTGAACTCGGTCTGGATGGCGGGGGAGGACCACACCGGGGCGTAGGCGGGGTCGTGGAAGCGGGAGGTGGCGTCGAAGACGGCGCGGGCCGCCTGGGCGGGGTCGGCCGGGGCGAAGCGGCCGGCCGCCGCACCCTCCTCGATGATCTGCTCCACCTGGCCGAGCAGGGTCTCGATGTGCCGCTCCACCACGGTGCTGCTGTCGTCGATCAGCGCGCTGTAGGTGGCGAACAGCTCCGGATCGTCGCCCGCCTTGTGGCGCTTGGCGTCGAAGAGCGTCGCCAGCCAGGCCCGCAGCTTCTCCGGGCCGGGGTCCGTGCCGGGGTCGGCGGTGGTCTCCGCGAGCAGCTCCTCGGTGCGGCCCAGCCAGCGCTGGGTGACCGCCTCGCGCAGCGCCGCCTTGGTGCGGAAGTGGCGGTAGACGCTGCCGTGGCTCACGCCGAGCGCCCGCGCCACGTCGACCACCGTGGCCTTGGCCGGGCCGTAGCGCCGCAGGACCTCCTCGGTGGCTTCGAGGATGCGGTCGGGGGTCAGCGCTTCACTGCTCATGGACAGTGACGGTACCTGGCGGGGGAGGCGCTCATCGCTCGCTGTCCAGATGGGCCATCTGGTCCGACGGGTAACGGTCGCCGGAGGCCGAGCCGGCGGGCACCGCCTTCTCGATGGCGGCCAGGTCGTCGGCGTCCAGCACGACGTCCAGCGCGCCCAGCGCCTCGGTCAGCCGGTCGCGCCGGCGGGCGCCGATCAGCGGGACGACGTCCTCGCCCTGGGCCAGCACCCAGGCGATGGCGACCTGGGCGACCGAGGCGCCCTTGGCGTCGGCGATCTCGCGCAGCCTGTCCACCAGGTCGAGGTTCCGCGTGAGGTTGTCGCCCTGGAAGCGGGGGCTCATGGCGCGGAAGTCGCCCGCGCCCAGCTCGCGGTCCCGGGTGAAGTGGCCGCTGATCAGGCCGCGGGACAGCACTCCGTACGCGGTGACGCCGACGCCCAGCTCGCGGGCGGTGGGCAGGATCTCCGCCTCGATGCCGCGGGTGATCAGTGCGTACTCGATCTGGAGGTCGGAGATCGGGGCGGTGGCGGCGGCCCGGCGCAGCGTCTCCGCGCCGATCTCGGACAGGCCGATGTGCCGGACGTGACCGGCCTGGACCAGCTCGGCGATCGCGCCGACGGTCTCCTCGATCGGCACGTCGGGGTCGAGGCGGGCGATCCGGTAGACGTCGATGTGGTCGACGCCCAGGCGCTGGAGGGAGTAGGCGGCGAAGTTCTTCACCGCGGCCGGGCGGCCGTCCACGCCGTTGAAGCCGCCCTCGACGTCCCGCAGCGCGCCGAACTTGACGCTGACCAGGGCCTTCTCGCGGTCGGCGGCGGGCGCGGTGCGCAGCGCCTCGTTGATCAGCAGCTCGTTGTGGCCCATGCCGTAGAAGTCGCCGGTGTCCAGCAGGGTGACGCCGGCGGCCAGGGCGGCGTGGACGGTGGCGATGGACTCGCCGCGGTCGCTCTCGCCGTACAGCGCGGACATGCCCATGCAGCCGAGGCCGAGCGCGGAGACCTCGGGGCCGGTGCGGCCCAGGCGGCGACGGGGGAGCGA
>NZ_PVLV01000719.1 GCF_002982015.1 Streptomyces solincola | reverse complement strand
GCCCCGCACGCCGACGAACGGCCGACGGCACAGGCCGGCCGGTACTACGACGCCGTCATCGTCGGCGGCGGGCACAACGGCCTGGTCGCCGCCGCCTACCTGGCCCGCGCCGGGCGCTCCGTCCTCGTCCTGGAACGCCTGCCCGTCACCGGCGGCGCCGCCGTCTCCAGTCACGCCTTCACCGGCGTCGACGCCCGCCTCTCCCGCTACTCCTACCTGGTCTCCCTGCTGCCCCCGAAGATCGTCCAGGACCTGGGTCTGCGCTTCGCCACCCGCAAACGCGCCGTCTCCTCCTACACCCCCACCGTGCGCGCCGGACGCCCCACCGGCCTGCTCGTCGCCGAGGGCCGCACCCGCGACTCGCTGGCCGCGCTCACCGGCTCGGACGCCGAGTACGACGCCTGGCGGCGCTTCTCCGCCATGACCGGCCGGGTCGCCGAGCGGGTCTTCCCCACTCTCACCGAACCCCTGCCCAGCCGCGCCGCCCTGCGCGCCCGCATCGCCGACGACGCCGCCTGGCGCGCCCTGTTCGAAGAGCCCATCGGAGTCGCCGTGGAACGGCACTTCGCCGACGACCTGGTCCGCGGCGTGGTGCTCACCGACGCACTCATCGGCACCTTCGCCGACGCCCATGACGCCTCGCTCGTCCAGAACCGCTGCTTCCTCTACCACGTCATCGGCGGCGGCACCGGCGACTGGGACGTTCCCGTCGGCGGCATGGGCGCCCTCACCACCGCCCTCGCCGACGCCGCCCGCGCGGCCGGCGCCACCCTCGCCACCGGGCACGAGGCGGTCCGCGTGCACACCGACGGCCGCACCGCCGAAGTGGCCTACCGCACCGCCGACGGCGAGGCCGCCGTCGCCGCCCGCCATGTGCTGGTCGGCGCCTCCCCGCACACCCTCGCCGCTCTCCTCGGCGACCCCGCACCGCCGCCCGCCGAGGGCTCCCAGCTCAAGGTCAACATGCTGCTGACGAGGCTGCCCAGGCTGCGCGACCCCGCCGCCGACCCGGCCACCGCCTTCGCCGGCACCTTCCACCTCGACGAGGGGTACGCCCAACTCGCCCATGCCTACCGGGAGGCCGCCGCCGGCAGGCCGCCGACCACCCCGCCCGCCGAGCTGTACTGCCACTCGCTCACCGACCCCGGCATCCTCGCCCCCGAGCTGGCCGCCACCGGCCACCACACCCTCACCCTGTTCGGGTTGCACACCCCCGCCCGGCTGTTCACCTCCGCCGAAGGTGCGGGCTCCGACGCCACCCGCGCCGCCCTGCTGGACGCCGTGCTCGCCCGGCTCGACGCCCACCTCGCCGAACCGCTCACCGACTGCCTGGCCCGCGACGCCGACGGCCGCCCCTGCGTCGAGGCCAAGTCGCCGCTCGACCTGGAACGCGAACTCGGTCTGCCCGGCGGCCACATCTTCCACGGCGACCTCGCCTTCCCCTACGCCCCGGACGACGCCCCCGCAGCCACCGGCGACCCGGCCGCCCGCTGGGGCGTGGCCACCCGCCACCCCAACGTGCTGCTCTGCGGCGCCGGCGCCCCGCGCGGCGGCGGGGTCAGCGGCATCCCGGGCCACAACGCCGCCATGGCCCTCCTGGAACACCCCTGAAC
>NZ_PVLV01000718.1 GCF_002982015.1 Streptomyces solincola | reverse complement strand
CTACACCGGTGAACCGGCCCCCGCCGCGGCCGCCGGCGCCGGCGCGGCCCCGCCCGCACCCCTCGGCCTGCCCAACTCGCCCGAGGAGAACCGGCTGGTCAACGAACTGATGGCGCCGGCCCTGCGCACCACGCCGGAGCGCCTGCCCGACTGGTCCACCGTGCTGACCGGACCCGTGTTCCGCGGGACGGAGGTGACCCTGAAGTGAACCGCCGCTTCCACGGGACGGAGGTGACCCCGAGGTGAACCGCCGCTCCTTGGCCGGACCGCTCCTCAAGTCCCTCGCCTTCGTCCTGGCCACCGTGCTCGCCACCGGCCTCCTCGCCTTCGCCATCGCCGACCGGGGCGTCGGCGACACCACCGGCTACACCGCCCGGTTCACCGACGTCACCGGCCTCGCCGAAGGCGACGGCGTGCGGATCGCCGGCGTCAAGGTCGGCCAGGTCTCCGCCATCCGGGTGGTGGACCGCCGGATCGCCGAGGTCCGCTTCACCGTCCAGCGCGGCCGCGCCCTGCCCGCCACCACCACCGCGTCCGTGAAGTACCTCAACATGGTCGGCCAGCGCTACGTCGCCCTGGACCGGGGCCCCGGCCCGGTCGGCCGCACCCTGCCGCCCGGCGCGCTCATCCCGCTGGAGCGCACCACCCCCGCACTCGACCTCACCCAGCTCTTCAACGGCTTCCAGCCGCTGTTCGACGGGCTCAGCGCCAAGGAGGTCAACTCCCTCGCCGGCTCCATCGTCCAGGTCCTCCAAGGCGAGGGCGGCACGGTGGACGCGCTGCTGGAACACGTCGGTTCGCTCACCTCGACCGTCGCCGCCAAGGACGAGGTCATCGGGCAGGTCATCGCCAACCTCACCACCGTCCTGGACACCGTCAACGACCGCGAGGAGGGCTTCGACGAACTCGTCACCACCCTCCAGCGACTGGTCAGCGGCTTCGCCGGGGACCGCGAACCGCTCGGCGAGGCGGTCGCCGGCATGGGCTCCCTCACCACCGCGACCGCCGGACTGCTCGAAGACGGCCGCGCCCCGCTCAAGGAGGACATCCGCCAACTCGGCCGGCTCAGCGACCGACTCGACGCCGGCACCCCGCAACTCGAACGGTTCCTCACCCGCGCCCCCGCCAAGCTGGAGACCGTCGCCCGGCTCGCCTCCTACGGCTCCTGGCTCAACCTCTACCTCTGCGAGGCCCGGGTCGCCGGCGTCACCACCTCCGACGGCTCCGCCCCGCCCACCGGCATCCCGCTCACCGAATCGAGGTGCCGCGCATGATCCCCGGCCGGCTCAGTAAACTCCGCACGCGGGGCACGCCCACCGGCACCGCCTCCGCCGCGCCCGCCGAGGACGCCCCGGTACGTCCCGGCCGGCGACGCCCCCGGCTCGCCCGCACCCCGCTCGGCGCCCGCAACCCGGCCGCCGTCGGACTGGCCGGGCTGCTGCTGCTCGCCCTGCTCGCCACCGCCGTCTACCGGATCGACGCCTTCACCGGCGGCACCCTCTACACCGCCGACTTCACCGAGGCCGCCGGGCTCGACGAGGGCGACGAGGTCCGCATCGCCGGCGTCGCGGTCGGCGAGGTCACCTCCGTCTCCTTGGACGGCGCGAAGGTGAAGGTCGCCTTCGAGGTCGCCGAGCGGACCTGGATCGGCGACGCCACCACCGCGGCCATCGCCATCAAGACCCTGCTCGGCGAGAAGTACCTGGCCCTCGACCCGCTCGGCGTCTCCCCGCAGGACCCCGCCCGCCGCATCCCCACCGGCCGCACCACCTCCCCGCTCGACGTCACCCAGGCGTTCACCGGCCTCGGCGAGACCATCGACGCCCTCGACACCGACCGGCTCGCCGAGAGCTTCGAGGCCATCTCGGACACCTTCGCGAACTCCCCGCCCGACGTCCGCGCCGCCGCCACCGGACTGTCCGACCTCTCCCGCACCGTCTCCACCCGGGACGCCCAGCTCGCCGAACTCCTCGCCGGCAGCCGCAAGCTGACCACCACCCTCGCCGGCAAGAAGAGCAGCTTCGAACTCCTCCTGGAGGACGGCTCCGCCCTGCTCGGCGAACTCCAGGCCCGCCGCGACGCCATCCACCTGCTGCTCACCGGCGCCCGCGACCTCTCCACCCAGCTCACCGGCCTGGTCCAGGACAACAACCGCCGGATCGGCCCCACCCTCGCCTCGCTGAGCCGGGTCACCGGCGTCCTCAGCCGCAACCGCGACAGCCTCGACCGCACCCTGGCCCTCGCCGGCCCCTACTACCGGCTGGTGGGCAACACCCTGGGCAGCGGACGCTGGCTCGACACCTACGTCTGCGGCCTGGTGCCCCGCACCTACCTCCCGGCCGGCACACCCCCCACCAC
>NZ_PVLV01000717.1 GCF_002982015.1 Streptomyces solincola | reverse complement strand
CGGATGACCGGCCCCACCACCCCCCAGCCGCACGACCAGCCCTACGACCTCGCCGGCATCGGCATCGGCCCCAACAACCTCTCCCTCGCCGCCCTCGCCCACGGCGTCCCCGGCGGCGGCCTCGCCACCGCCTTCTACGAACAGCGCGCCGCCTTCCACTGGCACCCCGGCCAGCTCATCGACGGCACCACCCTCCAAGTCCCCTTCCTCGCCGACCTCGTCACCCTCGCCGACCCCACCAGTCCCTGGACCTTCCTCAACTACCTCCGCCAACGCGAGCGCCTCTACCCCTTCTACTTCGCCGAGCGCCTCCACACCCACCGCGCCGAATACGACGCCTACTGCCGCTGGGTCAGCGACCACCTGCCCGGCCTGCACTTCTCCCACCAGGTCGACGCCGTCCGCTGGAACCCCGAACGCGCCCTCTTCGAGATCGACCACAGCCGGCTCGGCCCCACCGGCGAGACCGAAGCCCTCGGCCGCACCCACGCCCGCAACATCGTCCTCGGCATCGGCACCGAACCCCACATCCCCGACCCGCTGCGCCCCCTCACCGAGCAGCCCACCGTCCCCGTCATCCACGCCGCCGACTACCTCCAGCACCGCGAACGGCTCCTGGCCGCCGACCACATCACCGTCATCGGCTCCGGCCAGTCCGGCGCCGAGATCTACCTCGACCTCCTGCGCCACCGCCCCGCCGGCCGCGAGCGGCTCCACTGGCTCACCCGCACCGACGCCTTCGCCCCCATGGAGTACTCCAAACTCGGCCTCGAACACTTCACCCCCGACTACACCCACTACTTCCACCAGCTCCCCGAAACCGTCCGCGACGACCTCGTCCCCCGCCAGTGGCAGCTCCACAAGGCCACCGACGCCGGCACCCTCGCCGCCATCCACGACGAGCTGTACCGCCGCACCCTCGACGGCGGCTGGCCCGACACCGTCCTCACCCCCGGCGTCCGCGTGCGCACCGCCGGCCGCCTCGCCACCACCCGCATCGAACTCCACCTCGAACACACCCAGCAAGGCACCCGCAGCCGCCTCACCACCGACGCCGTCGTCCTCGCCACCGGCTACCGCGAACGCCCGCTCGACCGCCTCCTCGCCGGCCTCGACCCCTACATGCGCCGCGACGCCCGCGAACGCCCCCGCGTCGACGCCCACCACCGCCTCGTCCTCGACCCCTCCGTCACCGGCCACGCCTACGTCCAGAACGCCGAGACCCACACCCACGGCGTCGGCGCCCCCGACCTCGGCCTCACCGCCTGGCGCAGCGCCGCCATCCTCAACCACCTCACCGGCAAGGAGCCCTACCCCCTCCCGCACCGCACCGCCTTCACCACCTTCGGCCTCACCCCCAAGAC
>NZ_PVLV01000716.1 GCF_002982015.1 Streptomyces solincola | reverse complement strand
CGAGATTCCACTCCGTCTCGTGGGCTCGGAGATGTGTATAAGAGCCGGGGGCGGGCGCGTCCGGTCCCGGGGCGGCCGGGCGGCGGCGGCCGACGGCGAGGGCGGCGACGGCCAGCAGGAGGACGGCGGCGGCGACCAGGCCGGCGCGGTAGAGGGTGGCGGGGGTGTACTCCAGGGTGACGGTGCCGCCGGCGCCTTCGGGCACCAGCCAGCCCTGCTGCCAGCCGTCGAGGCGTACGGGGGTGAGTTCCCGGCCGTCGAGGGTGGCCTGCCAGCCGCGGTTGGCGTTCTCGTGGAGCTGGAGGTAGGAAGCGGGGCCCGCGCCGACGCGGACGGTGCGGCGGTCGCCGTCACCCCTCATGGCGTCCATGGGGCGGGCGGCGGGTGCGGGGCCCGGGTCGCCGGTGGCGAGGGTGACGGAGGTGACGGCGAGCGGGCCGGTGTCGCCTGCCTGCACGGTGTGGGTGCGCCGGTCCAGCGGGACGGTGCCGCCTGCGGTGCAGGGGGTGACCTGGACGGGGCGGCGTTCGGTGAGGTCGCGGACCAGGCCGGTGGCGCGGGTGGCGAGGAACCGCCCGTCCACGGAGAGGACCGGGCCCTGGCCGCAGGGCAGGTCGAAGCGGGTACCGGGGTCGGGCTGCGGGGAGCGGAACCTCTCCAGTGCGGGGATGTGGATCTCGCTGAGTCCGACGGGCAGTTGCAGCCGGTCGTCGGCGACCGGGTTGTGCAGGGTGAGCGGGGCCTGGCGGGAGATGGTGATGTCCATCCGGTCGGTGCTGATGGGGGCGAAGCGGGCCATGCCGTTGTCGTCGACGGCGGCGATGGCGGTGCCGTCCGGGGAGCTGATCTGGACCTGGGTGGGGCGGGTGGACAGGCCGCCGGCGGCGGCGAACACGATCTCGCCGACGGAGGTCTTCTCGGGCCAGCGCATTCGCAGCACGGACCGTTCGCCGGCGATCCAGGCGGTGGTGAGATCGCCGTCGGTGAGGTTGCGCGGGCTGAGGCCGGTGCCGAGGCGGGCGGTGGAGTCGGCGGTGACGGTGATCTGGCGCTGCCGTCCGGTGAGCCGGTAGAGCAGTCCGTCCAGGGCGTCGCCGGGGACCGGCAGGGCGGTGGCGCGGACGGTGTAGTCGCCGGCGCGGACGGGTGCGAACTGGCGGTGCAGTCCGGTCTCGGCAGGGACGGCGGACAGGCCGCCGGGGTCGGAGCCCCGGTTGAGGGTGTAGACGGCGGACGGGCCGGAGGTGCGGGGCGCGTCGGCGGGCAGCGCGAGGGCGCGGCTGACCTGGACGCCGGGGACGGCGATCTCGCTGAAGCCGGCGCCGGTGAGGCCCGGCCGGCCCTGCTGGGAGCCGAGGATGGTGACCTTCAGCCAGGCGGCGGCGCCCGGCGGGGCGGCGACGTCCTGGGCGGTGCCGTCGGGGCGCAGGGGACTGTCTCTCCGGCCGAGGTCGGTCTCGACGCGGACGGCGGTGGGCGCGGCGCGGACGCTGCCGCTGGGCAGCGGGGTGAGCTTGAGGGAGGCGGGGATGGTGGTGCGGGCGGTGAAGTCGACGCGCACCCATTCGCCTTCGGGATCGGCGGGCGATCCTTCGGCCCAGCCGGTGTCCGGGTTGCCGTCGAAGGCGCCGACCGGGTCGTACTGGGGCAGGTGGAACAGCCAGTTGCCGACGGAGGAGGCGGAGACGTCGGCGGCTCCGCGCAGGACGGCGGTGGTCTGGTGGGAGGCGCCGCGGACGGGGAGGATCTGCCGGGGTACGGCTCCGGGGTCCTGGACGGCGGCGGCCGGGTTGCGCTCGCCGGCGGTGTAGGTGTGCGAGGTGCCCGAGTTGACCAGGCCGAAGCGGGTGTCGGCGCGCCGCATGCCGTCGCCGGCCGCGTACACCGGGGGTGTGCCGATGCCCGGGTGGGCGTCGCCGGCGAGGACGGCGGGCCGGCCGGTGAGGGTGTCACCGGCGGAGAGCGGCAGCAGGCTCTCGGGGCCGCCGCTGACGACGGCGGCGCCGGCGACCGGGGTGAGCCGGGC
>NZ_PVLV01000715.1 GCF_002982015.1 Streptomyces solincola | reverse complement strand
GGGGATGGGGGGGCGGGCGGAAACCGGCACGGGGGAGTGCGCGGCGTCTTCAGCGCGGCACCTTCAGCGCGGCACCTTCGGCCCAGCACCTTCGGCCCAGCACCTTCGGCCCAGCACCTTTGGCGCGGCCTCTGACGGTCTGCCAGCGTGGGGACCATGGGCAGCGGTGCGGAGGGCAGGGACGGGGCCGGCGGCGGGCGCTCCCCGGCACGGCACGACGACGGTCCGGGCCAGGGCGCGGACGGGTTCCCGGCGAGGAGCTGGACGACCTGGGTGCCGGTGGCCGCGGTCGTGGTCCTCGCCCTGTGCTGGGGCCGCGACCTGCCGGGTCCGGTCCTGGCGCTGGTCGGCGCGGTGCTGATCGGCTCGGTGCTGTCCGCCGTGCACCACGCCGAGGTGGTCGCCCACCGGGTGGGCGAGCCGTTCGGCTCCCTGGTCCTCGCGGTGGCGGTCACCGTCATCGAGGTCGGGCTGATCGTGATGCTGATGGCCGGCGGCGGACCGGAGGCGTCCACCTACGCGCGCGACACCGTCTTCGCCGCCGTCATGATCACCTGCAACGGCATCGTCGGTCTGTCGCTCCTGGTCGCCGCGGTCCGTGAGCGCGTGGCCGTGTTCAACGCCGAGGGCTCCGGCGGCGCGCTCGCCACCGTCATCCTGCTGGCCACCATGACGCTGGTGCTGCCCTCGTTCACCACCAGCAACGCCGGCGCCGAGTTCTCCGGCGCCCAGCTCGTCTTCGCGGCCGTGGCGTCGCTGTGCCTGTACGCGAACTTCGTCGCCGTGCAGACCGTCCGCCACCGTGACTACTTCCTGCCGGTGGCCCGGGAGGGGCAGGAGGGGCCGGGCGCGTCCGGGACCGGGTCCGGGCCCGCGACCGGGGGCGGGCCGGATCCGGCGGAGGACACCGAGGAGCACGCCCCGCCGCCGAGCCTGCGAACCACCTGGTGGAGCCTGGCGCTGCTGCTGGTCGCCCTGGTCGCGGTCGTCGGCAACGCCAAGCTGGTGTCCCCGGCGATCGAGGACGGCGTCGAGTCGGCCGGCCTGCCCAAGGCGGTCGTCGGCGTGGTCATCGCCCTGGTGGTGCTGGCGCCGGAGACCCTGGCCGCCGTGCGCGCCGCCCGCCGCGACCGGGTGCAGACCAGCCTCAACCTGGGGTACGGCTCCGCCATCGCCAGCATCGGGCTCACCGTCCCGGTCATCGCACTGGCCTCGATCTGGCTCAGCGGCCCCCTCGTCCTCGGCCTCGGCCCGGTGCACCTGGTGCTGCTGGCCCTGACCGCCGTGGTGAGCGCCCTCACGGTGGTGCCCGGGCGGGCCACCTCCCTCCAGGGCGGACTGCACCTGGTGCTGTTCGCCGCCTTCGTCTTCCTGTCCATCAGTCCCTGACCCGCCGTCATACGGGATGCCGGGCGGGGACAGCGTGACGGCCACGCCGCACCGCGGCGCCGGGCACGGGCCTGCACCGCGAGCCGAGGAGGGCGCCATGGCCAGGATCGAGCTGTCGGCCGGACCGGTCGACTACCAGGACACGGGCGGCGGCGGCCCCGTCCTGGTCCTCTGCCACGGCGTCCCGATGAACGAGACCCAGTGGCGCAAGGTCGTGCCGCTGCTCGACGGCTACCGCTGCGTGCTGCCCACCCTCCCGCTGGGTGGCCACCGCACCCCGATGCACCCGGACGCCGACCTCTCCCAGCGCGGGGTGGCGCTGCTGCTCGGCGAGTTCCTCGAAGCCCTCGGCCTCGAAGAGGTGACGCTCGTCCTGAACGACTGGGGCGGCGGCCAGTTCCTGCTGTCCGAGGGCCGGGCCGGCCGCGTCGCACGGCTGGTGCTGGTCGCCTGCGAGGCGTTCGACAACTTCCCGCCGGGCCCCGGCAAGGCACTGGAGACGATCGCCCGCGTCCCGGGCGGCATCCGGCTGCTGCTGACCCTGCTGAGGATCCCGGCGATCCGCCACGCCAAGGGCTCCTACGGGGGGATGAGCCTGCGCGGGGTGCCGGACGAGGTGATGGACGACTGGTTCGCCCCCGCCCTCCGCAGCCGCGCCATCCGCCGGGACTTCGCCCGCTTCGCCGCCTCCGCGCCCGACCGGGGCACCCTCCTCGACTGGAGCGAACGGCTGCGCTCCTTCGACCGCCCCGTCCTGGTGGTCTGGGCGGCCGAGGACCGGCTGATGCCCCGCGAGCACGGCCCCCGACTGGCACGGCTCTACCCCCGCGGCAGACTGGTGGAGATCGCCGACTCCGCCACCCTCGTCCCCGAGGACCAGCCCGAACGGCTCGCCGCCGAACTCCGCGCCTTCCTCACCGAGACGGGCGCCCCGCCCGCCGCCCCTCCCCGCTGAACGCTCGCCGAAGC
>NZ_PVLV01000714.1 GCF_002982015.1 Streptomyces solincola | reverse complement strand
CCACAGCGCGGCCGCCCCGGCCACCCCCAGCGCCCCCCCCGTCCCCGACCCGCCGTCCCCCTCGCCCGCCGGGTCCGCCGCCGGCGCGGCTCCCGCGGACGGCTTCCTCCCCTGAGCGGCGTCCGCGCCCGGCCGCTCGGCGCGCACCGCCGCGACGCCGCTGCCCGACCCTTCCGACCCGAACAGCAGCGTCTTCCCGTCCGGGGTGTACGTCACCGACTCCGACTGCCGCTGGAAGGGCGCGCTCACCGCCCGGTCCTCCCCCAGCCTCCCGTCCGCCGTCCACGCGTACGCCCGCGCGCTGAAGTAGCTGCGCAGCACCAGCTCCCTGCCGTCCGGGGAGAACGCCCCGTCCGTCACCCACGGCACCTCGCCGATCCGCCGGAAGACGTTCGCCCCGCCCGTGGTCAGCTCCGCCGGCCCCTCGTACAGCCCGCCCCCGTCCTCGTTCTTCGACGCGATGTAGACCCGGCCGGTCTTCGGGTGGACCATCAGCGCTTCCGCGTTCCGGGCCCCGTCGGCGTACGTCACGGTGTACTGCGTCGCCGTCACCGTCTGGTCCGCCAGCTTCTCCGGCTCCCGGAAGCGGTAGATCCACACATGCGACCAGGAGCCGTCGAGGTTGTCCCCGATGTCGCCCACGTAGACGTCCCCGTCCGGCCCGACGGAGACCGCCTCCATGTCCCGGGGCGTGCCCACCCCCCGCAGGGTGACCGTGGCGACCGTCTCGCCCGTCCTCCCGTCCACCGCGAACAGCCGCGGTCCGTCCTGGTCGTTGTGCGTCCAGTAGACGCCCGGGTGCCTGCGGCTCGCGGCCAGGCCGCTGGACTCGGTGATCCGGGCGTCCTTGATCGTGAACCCCTCGTCGCCGTCCGCCGCGACGGCGGGCGCGGCCGGCCCCAGGAGGGCCCCGGCCAGCACGACGACCGGCGCCAGCGCGGCCAGGCGGGCGGGGCTTCTGCGGTCGGAGCGCGTACGAAGGTCATCGGGCATGCGTCCAGTGTCCCTGCTCGCCTTCCGTGTCCACGGTCACATCGCACTCCCCCGCCCCGGTCGGCGATGATGAGCGCATGCGGTTCCTGTTCGTCGGCGATTCCATGACCATCGGGCGCGCCGGAGACTTCACCTGGCGCTACCGGATGTGGCAGCACCTCAACCGCGCCTTCGGCGGCCCGTACAAGATCGTCGGCCCGCGCTCCACGCTCTACGACCCGTCGGCGGACGCGGCGGACTCCCACGACTACGCCGACCCCGCCTTCCCCGCCAAGGCCCGCGCCCATCTCGCCGGCTGGGGCGAGGGCTGGTGCCACATGGCCCCGCTGATCGGCGACGCGGTCCGGGCCGGAAAGGCGGACGTCCTCCTGGTCTCCCTCGGCCTGATCGACCTCGGCTTCTACACCGACCCCGAGCAGACCGACGTCAACGTCCGCGCCTTCCTGGCCGCCGCCCGCGCCGCCAACCCGCACGTCGCGGCCGTACTCCTGCCGGTCATCCCCAACGTCCGCGCCGAGAACGAGCCCGCCTTCGCCGATCAGTGCGCCCGCTTCAACGAGCTGCTGGCCAAGACGGTCGCCGACCTGGACACCGCCGCCTCCCCTCTGCTCCTGGCCCCCTCCCCGTCCCCGTACGACCTGCCCACCGACTCCTACGCCGGCCCCCCCCCCAGCCCCGCCGGCGAACACCGCATCGCCGAAGC
>NZ_PVLV01000713.1 GCF_002982015.1 Streptomyces solincola | reverse complement strand
AGGAGACCTTCCTGCTCCGAACCCGTCAGCTAACCCGGTAGGCGCTGAAGGAAGGAAAGGAGTACGCCTCCGTGGCGTCCAACAGCCCTGCCCCCGCGACCCCTCAGGGTGCGGCCGGCTCTCTCGGCTCCTCCGGCACCGCCACCGCGGCGGTCCCGTTCGTCTCCACCGTCTTCCCCGACGCGGCCGGAGCAAACGGCGCCCATGTGGCATCCGCTGACGGCATGTACGCCGCCGAGAGCGTGTACGCGGCCCCCGCCGAGGACGCTTACGCGGCCCCCGCCGATGGGACGTTCGGCGAGTGGAACCCCACCGAGGAGACCGTCCGCCCCGTGCGCGGACGCCACCGGGTCGCCAAGCAGCGCGGCGGACTGGCCCGCAGCTCCACCGTGCTCGGCGTGGGCGTCATCGCGGCGGTCGGCGCGGGCGGCATGGCCACCGCGCAGAGCAAGCCCCCGGTCTCCATATCCCTGCCGGACGCGGTCACGGACAACCTGCCGGACGCCTCCTCGCTGCCCGGCATCGGCGCGCTGCTGTCGGACGACGACCCGTCCGGCGACGACAGCGCCACGGCGGACGTCCAGGCGTCCGGCGAGGACGCGCCCCTGGCCACCGTCTCCCTCAGCGGCGCGCAGCCCGCCGGCCAGGACGACGCCTCCGCCGCCGACGCGGGTGAGGCACTGCGCGCCCGCATCCTCCAGCAGGCCGAGCAGGCCCAGGCATCCGCGGACGCCGAGGCGCGGACCGCCGCCGAGCAGAAGGCCGCCGAAGTGGCCGCTGCCGAGGCCGAGAAGCAGCAGGGCGAAGCCGAGAAGGCCGCCGAGGCGGAGAAGAAGAAGGCCGCCGCCGAGAAGGCGGCCAAGGAGAAGGCCGCGGCCGAGGCGGCCGCCAAGGAAGAGGCCAAGCAGCGCGCCGCCAAGGAGGCCGCCGCCGCCAGTTGGTCGCTGCCGACCTCCTCGTACACCATCACCTCGACCTACGGCCAGGCCGGCGCGATGTGGTCCTCGGGCTACCACACCGGTCTCGACCTCGCCGCGCCCACCGGCACCCCCGCCAAGGCGGTGCACGCCGCCACGGTCAAATCGGCGGGCTGGTCCGGCGCATACGGCTACCGCATCGTGCTGGAGCTGGCGGACGGCACCGAGGTCTGGTACTGCCACCTGTCCTCCATGACGGTCGCCGCCGGGCAGCAGGTCGGCGGCGGCGAGACCATCGGCCGGGTCGGCGCCACCGGCAACGTCACCGGCCCGCACCTGCACCTGGAGGTCCACACCTCCGGCGGCCAGGGCATCGACCCGCTGTCCTGGCTGCGCGGCAAGGGCCTCACGGTCTGACGAAACGGGCACCCGGCGGCCCCGTCGATGTTTCACGTGAAACATCGACGGGGCCGCCGGNNTCGGCTTCGTACGCCGGTGCCGAGGGCCGGTGCCGTGCGCCGGCGCCTCAGGTCCCCGACCGGCCGGGCGGCCCTTCCCCGCCTCCCCCTCGCACTCCGGCAGTCCTGGCGGCACCCCCCCCGACGCCAGGACTGCCGGGTCTCCTCCGCCGG
>NZ_PVLV01000712.1 GCF_002982015.1 Streptomyces solincola | reverse complement strand
ACGGAGGACGGGCCGGACGGGTCGGACGGGTCGGACGGGTCGGCTACGAGCGGCATGGTGGCTCCGATGGGGTGGCTGACGTGGTCGGTGGGGCGGGCCGGGCCGGTGGCGCCACTGGACGGGGCGGCGGGGTCACCGGAGATGCGAGGCCCGTCCTCCGTAATGCGGGCGCCGTCCTCCGTGGTGCGGGCGCCGTCCGCCGTGGCCGGGGCAGGCGTCGCGCCGCTTGCCGTTCGGGGGCGCGGGAGGGGACGGTCGGACGGATGGTTCGAGTGCTGTCGTTCGCTCATGGGCGAGACGTTCGCGCACCGGGCAAGACCCCGTCGACCCCTGTGGACAACGCTGTCCACAGGGCTCGACAGCGGCATCCGCGCCGGGGTATCGGGCCACGTCCGCCCATGTCAGACGGCTTGCGGCCGGCCCGCCGCCCGTTCGTGGCGAGGTCCGGCCACCGTGGTCGCGATTGTCAGACCCGTGCTGTTGCATGGGGGCATGGAGCACACGAGCGACGCATCACCTCGGGACCTGCGCACCGCCGCCGACGCCGTGCTGGCCAGGCTGGTCGGGGACGAGAGCGGCACCGCGCGGCTGCGCGAGGACCAGTGGCGGGCGATCGAGGCGCTGGTCGCGGACCGTCGCCGGGCGCTGGTCGTCCAGCGCACCGGCTGGGGCAAGTCCGCCGTGTACTTCGTGGCGACGTCGCTGCTGCGGGCGCGGGGCGCCGGGCCCACGGTGATCGTCTCCCCGCTGCTCGCGCTGATGCGCAACCAGGTGGACGCGGCGGCGCGGGCCGGTATTCGCGCCCGCACGATCAACTCGTCCAACACCGAGGAGTGGGAGTCCGTCCACGAGGAGGTGGCGGCGGGCGAGGTCGACGTGCTGCTGGTCAGCCCCGAGCGGCTGAACAACCCGGACTTCCGCGACCAGGTGCTCCCCAAGCTGGCCGCCGCGACCGGGATGCTGGTGGTCGACGAGGCGCACTGCATCTCGGACTGGGGGCACGACTTCCGACCCGACTACCGGCGGTTGCGGACCATGCTGGCCGACCTGCCCGACGGGGTGCCCGTCCTCGCCACGACCGCCACGGCCAACGCCCGGGTGACCGCCGACGTGGCCGAGCAGCTCGGCACCGGCGCGGGCGGTGACGCGCTGGTGCTGCGCGGTCCGCTGGACCGGGAGAGCCTGGCGCTGGGGGTGCTGCGGCTGCCCGACGCCGCGCACCGCCTCGCATGGCTGGCCGACCACCTGGCCGAGCTGCCCGGTTCCGGGATCGTCTACACCCTGACCGTCGCGGCGGCCGAGGAGGTCACCGCCTATCTGCGCCAGTGCGGGCACGAGGTGGCCTCGTACACCGGGCGCACCGAGGACGCGGACCGCCGGCAGGCGGAGGAGGACCTGCTGGCCAACCGGGTCAAGGCGCTGGTGGCGACCTCCGCGCTGGGCATGGGCTTCGACAAGCCGGACCTGGGGTTCGTGGTGCACTTCGGATCGCCGTCCTCGCCGATCGCGTACTACCAGCAGGTGGGTCGGGCCGGGCGCGGTGTGCGGCACGCGGAGGTGCTGCTGCTGCCGGGTGCCGAGGACGAGGCCATCTGGCAGTACTTCGCCTCGGTCGCCTTCCCTCCGGAGGAGCAGGTGCGCAGGACGCTGGACGTGCTGGCGCACGCGGACCGTCCGCTGTCGCTGCCGGCGCTGGAGCCGCTGGTGGAACTGCGGCGCACCCGGCTGGAGACGATGCTGAAGGTGCTGGACGTGGACGGGGCCGTACGGCGGGTCAAGGGCGGCTGGACGAGTACCGGCATGCCCTGGTCGTACGACGCGGAGCGGTACGCGTGGGTGGCGCGCCAGCGGGAGGCCGAGCAGCAGGCCATGCGGGAGTACGCGTCGGCCGCCGGCTGCCGGATGGAGTTCCTGCGGCGGCAGTTGGACGACGAGGAGGCAGCGCCGTGCGGGCGGTGCGACAACTGCGCGGGGCCGCGGTTCGACGCCAAGGTGTCGGCGGGGGTGCTGGACGCCGCGCGGGGCGAGCTGGGCCGCCCGGGAGTCGACGTGGAGCCCCGCCGGATGTGGCCGACGGGGCTGCCGGCGGCCGGGGTCCCGCTGAAGGGCCGCATCCCGGCGTCGGAGCAGTCGTCTCCGGGGCGGGCCCTGGGGCGGCTCTCGGACATCGGCTGGGGCAACCGGCTGCGGCCGCTGTTCGCCACCGGGGCCCCGGACGGTCCGGTCCCGGACGACGTGTTCGACGCGGTGGTGCGGGTGATGGCCGACTGGGCCCGGGGTCCCGGTGGTTGGGCGTCCGGCGAGGCCGACGCCCCGTCACGGCCCGCCGGGGTGGTGACCGTCCCCTCGTGCGGCCGACCCGAGCTGGTGGGCTCGCTCGGCCGCAGGATCGCCGAGGTGGGGCGGATGCCGCTGCTCGGCAGCCTGGTGTACACCCCGGAGTCCCCGGACCGGCTGTCCCGGACCAACAGCGCCCAGCGGGTGCTGGGTCTGCACCAGGCGCTGGCCGTGCCGCCGGAGCTGGCCGGAGAGCTGGCCTCGGCGGGCGGGCCGGTGCTGCTGGTGGACGACCTCACCGACAGCGGGTGGACACTCGCGGTGGCCGCCCGGCTGCTGCGCGGAGCCGGCGCCGAGGGGGTGTTTCCGCTGGTCCTCGCCGCCCAGGGATGAGTGCCGGCGATCAAGGGCCGGCCCCGCCCGGGGCGGGGCCGCCGGTCGTTCGCGGGGAGCTCGGAGGCGTCAGGCGGCTCGGAGTGGGCAGGATATGAGTGTCATACCAACCCATTCCCGGCGTCGACCTCAATTGCTCGTTGCCGCTGGCCCGTTCCGCCAGGAACAATCGGAATCCGCCTCCCGTGCGGCCCGTTCGCCTCAGAACGGGCTCTGCCGGTGCGTCCCTCACTCGACCCTGCCGCTTCCGTGCGCGCGTATGCGAAGGGAGGACCGTGACCTTCGGATTCGCCCCGTCCGCAGCCACTTCGATCAGCTCTGCGAGCGACTCGGCCAGTCGCCTGGCCCGCATGCTCCAGCCGGCGGAATGGGCGGCGGCGGGCATTCCCCTGCTGCGCAGTCCGCGGGAGATCGTCAGCGGCCTGCACGCCCGCCACCAGCCGACCCCGGCGACCGCCGTCGTCGCCGTGCTCGACCAGGAGGAGCGGCTCACCGCCAGCGCCTCCTTCGCCCGGCGCGCCACCCCGGCGGATGGCTGGGAGGTCCGCAACGCCCTGCTCTCGCACCTGCGCCGGGTCATCCCGCACGACCTGCGTCGCCGCAGCCCGGTGCGGACCGCGGTGCTGCTCTACTGCCGGGACGGCGACGAGCGCTGGACGGAGGAGGACGGGGCGTGGATGTGGGGACTGCGCGACGCCTGCACTCTGCACGGGCTGCGCTGCGGCGCGTACATCACCCTGACCGGCGGCGGCTGGCAGGTGCTGGGCGAGGGCCGGGGCGGTCGGCGTCCGCACGCGGGGTCGCCCCCCGGCAGCCTCGCCGATCCGGACCGGGACGGCTCGCTGTCCCCACCGCGCGGCGCCGCCGGGGCGGCCGACGTGCTCCGCCGCACCGCCGCCCGCTGAGCCGGGAGCACGTCCGGCACGCCGGTGCCCGGTACCGCGCACGACGGCCCCGCGACCCCGATCGGCTTCGCCGCCCGGTGGTGAGGGCCTGACGGTCGCTGCCCGGCGATCATGGCCCTGCGGGCACGGCCTGGTGGTCGCCGCCGCTTGGCGGTTGCGGCCTGACGGTCGCCGCCCGGTGTGATCGCCGCCTGGCAGACGCCGGCCGGCGGGTGCGGCCTGTAGCCGTCGGGGCCCGGTAGTCGCCGCGGCCCAGCAGTCGCTGGCCCGGAGGCCGCGCCCGAGGGTCGCCAGAACCACCCGCCGGGCGGACGACGGCGATCCGGCAGCCCGGCGTGGAACACGTGCCGTGTCCCGAGGCCGCACGGCGCAGCCGCGTTACTCGTCGTACCGCGACGACTCGACGTACCGCTCGCTGTCGGATCGCCCGTCAAGCCGCGCGGTCGTGCCTCGGGCCGCACCACGCGGGCGGGCGGCCGGTCGGGGCCACGCGGCCGGAACTCTGGTCATGCCGTGCGGCCGCGCCCCCGGTCGTACCGCACGGACACGGGCCCGGTCGTACCGCGCGGGACACGGCCCCGTACCCGCGCGGTCGTGCCGTCCGGGCAGGCGTCAGACGCCCGCGCCGAGCGCGGAGTTGACGCGGTCGGCGTCGCCGCAGACCACCAGCAGCGCACCGGCACGGTCCAGCGCGGCCGGCAGCACACGGGCCGCCGTGTCGTCTCCGCCGCCGTTCAGGGCGACGACGACCACCGGCCGTTCGAAGGCACGGTCCAGGGAGGCGGCGTCCGCGAAGAACACGTCCTCGCGGGCGTCGAGCTGGGCCCAGTAGGACGCCTCGCCGAACGACAGCTCGTGAACGGCCCACGGGTGCTGCTCGCCGGTGGTGAGCACCAGGATGTCGCCCGGCGCGCGGCCGGTGTCCAGCAGCAGGTCCACCGCCTCCTCGGCGGCGTCGAGCGCGCCGTCCACGGAGGCCGGGATCGACTGCACCTGGGCTCGGGCCGCCGGCGCGGAACGATTCTCCTGGCGCGGACCGGGCGTCGGGGCCGAGCCGGTGCTCTGGCGCGGAACGGGCGGGGCGGGCCGGGCGGGGC
>NZ_PVLV01000711.1 GCF_002982015.1 Streptomyces solincola | reverse complement strand
CCCCGACGCCATCCCCCTCGGCGACCTGACCCCCCGCGAGGCGACCCGCCTCCGCGACCGGCACGCCCTGCCCGCCGGCGCCCTGGCCCCCGCCGACGCCCGTCACCCGCTCACCCTGCGCCTGCTGGCCGACGTCCGCGCCGCCCTGCCCGCCGACGCGGCCGGTCGGCCCGGCCGCGAGGAGGTGTTCGCCGCCCACCTGGATCTCGTCTGCCTGCGGGTCGCCGTCCGGATCGCCGCCGCGACCCGCCCCGCGCCCCGGGGCACGGAGGTCCGCAGGCTGGCCGCCCGGGTCGCCGGCCGCGTCCACGAGGCGGCCCGCCGCTGCCTCGGCCCCGGCCAGGGCGGCCTGGACCGCGCCTCCTTCGAGGCGCTGTTCCCCTGGAGCACCGGCTGGGCCTCCGCCGTCCTCACCGAGGGCCTCCTCCTCCCGGCCGGCCCCGGCTACCGCTTCGCCCACGAGGAGCTGGCCGACTGGCTCCAGGGCGGCCACCTGGACCTGGACGCCGCCCTGCACGCCCTGGTCCACCGGCACACGCCACCGGCCGGCGGCCCGGTCGCCCCCGCGGCAGCAAGACCGGACGTCGCGGGCCCCCTGGTGGTCGGCACCCCCCGAACGGCGGAGCCGGGGCGCCGGGCGGCCCGGGTGGAGGGGCGCACCCCCGACCGCCCGTCCGGCCTGCCGGGCGCCGCACCGTGGGCGCCGGTGCCCCGGGAGCGGGTCGGGCCGGTGCTGGAGGCGCTGCTGCTGCTCGGCCGGGTGCACGGCCCGGCGGCCCTGGAGGCCCGGCTGCGCGGTCTCGCCGAGGCGCTGGAGGCGCTGCCCGCCGGCCCGCCCGGCGCACGGGTGCGGGACGCCGCCTGGTGGGCGGCCCGGCTGCTCGGGCAGACCCTCACCCGGATCGGCGACCTCCGCCCGTACCTCGGCCTCCTCCGGCTGCTCGCCGACCACGTGGCGCGTACGGCCACCCGGGACGGGGGCGGCGGCCCGCACGACTTCGGACCCTGGTTCTGGGAGGGGCTGCCGCTGGCCGAGGACGACCGCTTCGACCTGCTGCGGCGGCTGGTCCCGGCGGGCGGCGCCGGCCCGGGCTTCCTGGACGTCGCGGCGCGGAGGCTGGCCGCGGACCCGCGCGGCGTGCAGCCGTCGCTGTGCCGGTGGTTCGGCGACGCACGGGCGACGCCCGGCGGGGTGAGCGTCGGCGGGGCGGCGCAGGCGCTGCTGTACGCGCACCGGGCGCTGGCCCCGGACGACCTGTGCGAGGCGCTGGCCGCCACCGCCCACCCCCGGGCCGCCGCGCTGCTCGCCGCCCTCGCCGAGGACGAACCGGCGGTGGTGTGCCGGGCCGTGGACCGCTGGGCCCACGACGACGCCCGCCGACCGGCCGCCGCCCGGTACGCGCCGCTCGCCGCCGAGCACGCCACCGCCCCGGCCGACCGCCGGCTGCTGCGGTACGCGGCGCTGGCCCTGCTGGACCGCCCCGGCGAGCCCGAGCTGCACGGCCCCGCGCTCGCCCTGCTCGTCGGAGACCCGCGGACCCGTGCCGAGCACCTGCCGGCCGCGCTCGCCGCCTTCCGGGCGGGCGGCCCGGGGCTGCCGGCCCGGGCGCTGGCCGGGGCGCTCGCCGAGCACCCCGAACCGGTGCTCGCCGCCTTCCACCACCGCCTGCGCGAGGACCGGGACGCCGCCGGGGTGCTGGAGGCACTGGCCGGCGTCGAGGCCCCCGCGCTGACCCGGCGGGCCGCCGCCCTGGTCGCCGACTACGTGGCCCGCCACCCCCGCGGCGCCCGGCACGCCGCCGACTACACCGGCCGCTGCCTGGACGAGCGCGGCCCCGTCGCCCACCCCGTGCTGTTCCCCCTGGTCAGCGGAATCCTGCGGGAGCACACCGCCGACGTGCGAGCGGCGTTCGCCCCGGTGCTCGCCGCGCCCGGCGCCCCCGGCTCCGCGGTGCTGCGCACCGAGCTGCTGGACGAGCTGCTCGGCGTGGAGGCACGCCGGGGCCCCGACCCGGCCGTGCTGGACGCCCTGTTGCGCACCGCCGCCGCGGGCGCGGGCCTGCGCAGCGAACCGCGCACCCGGGACCTGGTCCGCCGCACCGGGCTGCTCTGCCTGCGGCTGCCCGACGGCGCGACCCGGCTGCACCGCCGACTGGCGGGCCTGGCCGCCGAACGCCCCGCCTTCGCCGCCCTCACCGCCCGCTGGGCCGCCGCCGACCCCGCCGCCTGGGCCCCGATCCTC
>NZ_PVLV01000710.1 GCF_002982015.1 Streptomyces solincola | reverse complement strand
CCCCCCGCCCTCCTCTGAGACCACCACGATCCCGGACACCGCCATGAACCTTCCGCTGCTGACGCTCGGCGTCACCGTCCTCGCCTGCCTGCTGGGCGTCGTCGGCGTGCACGTCTACGCCTCCGGGGCCGCCCAGCGCCAGGCCCTGGTCGCCCGGATGTCCCAGACCGCGCTGCCCGGCCCGGCCGGCCGCCGCCGGCGGTTCACCGCACTGGACCGGCGGCTGCGCACCACCCGCTACGGCCGCCGGCTCGAACGCCGCATCGCCACCACCGGACTCGACCTCACCCCGGCCGAGTACACCGTCTACGCGCTCGCCGCCCTGCTCGGCCTCTACACCGCCGTCACCGCCGTCTTCGCCCCGTTCTTCGGCGTCCTCGCCGTCCTCACCGGCATCTGGGCCGCCGGGTCCTTCCTGGCCTGGCAACGCCGCCGCCGCACCGAGGCGTTCATCAACCAGCTCCCCGAACTCACCCGCGTCCTCGCCAACGCCACCCAGGCCGGCCTCGCCCTGCGCACCGCCATCGCCATGGCCGCCGAGGAGCTGGACGACCCGGCCGGCGAGGAACTGCGCAAGGTCGCCGACCAGCTGGCCCTCGGCCACACCCTGGACGACGCCCTCGGCACCCTCGCCGACCGGCTGCCCTCCCGGGAACTCGTCGTCCTCGTCTCCACCCTGATCCTGTCCAACCGGGCCGGCGGCCAGGTCGTCACCTCGCTGCGCAACCTCACCACCACCCTGGAGGAGCGCAAGGAGACCCGGCGCGAGGTCACCACCCTGCTCTCCCAGGTCAAGGTCACCGCCGTCGCCCTGCCCCTGCTCGGCCTCGGCTTCCTCCTCCTGATCAACGGCATGCAGCCCGGCGCCCTGGACAAGATGACCGGCTCCGCCGCCGGGCAGATCGGCTGCGTCCTCGCCTTCGCCCTCTACGCCCTCGGCTACACCGTGATCGCCCGCCTCTCCCGCATCCGCGTCTGACCCGACCTTCCCCTTCTCACCCCCCTGGCAACGCCGCCGCCGCACCGAGGCGTTCATCAACCAGCT
>NZ_PVLV01000070.1 GCF_002982015.1 Streptomyces solincola | reverse complement strand
CCCCGGCGTCCCACCATCCGAACACCCGCAAGCACCCGCACGCGCCCCCCGGCCGCCCAGCCCCTCATCGCCCTGCGTGCCTCACCGCTCACTCTGAATACGCGTCAGGACCCCGCGTGGTTCCCGCCTGCCGGATGACCGGCTGGCTCGTTCGCGTCGCAGGCATAACCGCCAGAACAGTCAGCAAGCGCGCAGAGTAGTGGCGCGATTCGGCTCCGCGTTCGGTTTTTGCTTGACCGGTGCACGTAATAACCGCAGGATGTGGCGAATCTGTGGCGATCATGTGATGTCTGGGGTGGGGAAGTGAACGGGCGGCTGTGGCGGCGCGTGCGCCGGAGAACGACGACGCTGGTGGCGGGGGCGGTTCTGGCCTCCGCCCTTCCGGTGTCGACCGGGGCCGCCGTGGCGGCGGAAGGCGCCGTCACTCCGCCGGCGAAGAACCTGGCGCAGAGCGCTTCGGCGCTGGCGGCGCAGACAGGCACCCCGGTCGAGGTGGAGGCCGAGAGGACCGCGTACTCGACCACGCTGGCCAACCCGGACGGGACTTTCACCCTCAGCCAGTCGACCACCCCGCAGCGGGCGCGTGGCTCGGACGGGACGTGGAAGGGCATCGACCTCACCCTGCAGCGGAGGACGGACGGCTCGATCGGCCCGAAGTCGTCCGTGGTCGACCTGTCGTTCTCGGCGGGCGGCAGCGGCCAGGACATGATCCGGCTCGGCCACGAGCAGGGGTCCGTGACCCTCGGTTGGCCGGAGGGGCTCCCCGTACCGACGCTGGACGGCGCCACCGCCACGTATCCCGAGGTGATGAGCGGGGTCGACCTGCAGCTCACCGCCACCGACACGGGCTACCGCGAGATGCTGGTCGTCAAGACCGCCGAGGCGGCGGCCAATCCCGCTCTCGACAAGGTGACCTTGACGGCGACCGGAGACGGCCTGGACATCGCGTCTAGCGAGGGGGCGGCCTCCAGGCCTTCGACGAGGACGGAAACGCCGTCTTCCAAGGGCCGGCCGGACTGATGTGGGATTCAGCCGGCGACCCCGTCGCGAGAACCGGGGTCTCGCCCCGGGCGCGGAGTGCGGCGGCGTCGGCACGCTCCGCGGCCGCCGCGGCGACAGAGCCGACGGGAACACCGCAGGAGGAGGCTCCCGACTCCGGCGACGCCACCGCGGAGATGCCGGTGCACGTCGAGGAGGGAACGATCTCGGTCGTGCCCGACCCGCGGCTGCTGCGCGGACCGGACACCGTCTACCCGGTCTACATCGACCCCACCCTGGGACTCGGGGTCTCCGAGCGGAGCGTGCTGTCCTCGGACGGCGACCGGTGGTGGAACTTCAACGGCGACCACGGCGTGGGACGCTGCTACCGGGTCGGCCCCTATTACTGCGACGCGGACCACACCAACCGCATGTACTTCGAGTTCGCCCCGACCCGGCTCGCCGGCAAGCACGTGATCGACGCGACGTTCCGTGCGTACGAGACGTGGTCGTTCTCCTGCAGCCCCCACAACCTCCAGCTCTGGCGTACGGACAACATCTCCGAGGGCACCCGCTGGCCCGGCCCGGCGAAGCTCGACCTGATGAGGGACCGCAGCGTCTCCGCGGGGCGAGGCGACCACTGCACTCCCGAACAGCCCGGCAGATGGATCGAGTTCAACGACGCGTCGGCCGAATCGGACGAGAACCTCACCCCCACGGTGCGCAACTTCGCCGACGGCCGCTTCTCCCGTCTCACGCTCATGCTGCAGGCAGCGGACGAGTCGAACGCCGACGCGTGGAAGCGCTTCGACGACAACGCCGAGCTGAAGGTCGTCTACGTCCTCAAGCCCGGCGCGGTCACCGACGACGGGGTCATCCCCGGTAACGGCACCGTGCAGGGTTGCTCCACCTCCGACGCCACGCCGGTGGTGGCCACCCGGCTGGACCCGTTGCTCCAGGCCCGCGTACAGACATCGGTCAAGCCGGCCGGCACAGAGGAGCGGGGTTCGCTGCGGGCCCACTTCTGGGTCGAGCGCAAGATGCCGGACGGATCGTGGAGCGACAGCCGGTACAACGTCCCGTCGACCGGCTACTACATCGACGACACGATCGCCCGACAGCGCCTGACAGGAGGGGTCGACGGAGCCCTGTACCGGGTCCGCTCACTGACCCAGACCTTCTGGACGTACGAGGGGGCGACCACCGCCATGTCCTCCGGCTACCGGCGCTGGTGCTACTTCAAGCTGGACACCACGGCCCCGAAGGCGCCGACGATCACCTCCGCCGGCCCGTACACGGAGTGCACCGTCGACTCCTGTCCGGGCAGGGGCGGCCCCGGAGTCGCCGGTAAATTCACCCTGAAGCCCAACGCCGCGGACAAGGACGTCATCGGCTACCGCTGGCGGCTGCTGACGGAACGGCCGGAGGACACCCACCGCGGCAACGGCTCACAGATCACGATCACCCCCGAGCCGGGCACCGCCGGCGCACAGGTGCTGGTCGTCGAGGCGATCGACGTACGTGATCGCGCCGGTACACCGGCCGAGTTCCACTTCAAGGTCGCCCCGGCGCAAGGAGAGACCAGTCGTTGGCACTTCGACGACGGCACGCCGGACTCCGGGGTCACCAAGGCCGCCGACAGTGCCACCACCGAGGGGGCGCCCCGGCACGACCTGACGTTGTACGGCGACCAGGTGGGCTGGTCGCCCGGCGGACGGAGTGGGACGGGCGACCACTCGTTGATCCTCGGCAGCAACACCGGTGCCGCCGGAGAGCCCGGGCACGCGAGGACATCCGCCGCCCCGGTCAACACCAGGGACTCGTTCACGATCTCCACCTGGGCGTACCTGCACACCGACGAAGGCACCCAGGTGGTCGCCTCAGCCCCGGGGACGTCGGCGTCGGCGGCCTTCAACCTCTACTACTCCGGGTCCTCGAAGAAGTGGGTGTTCAACAGGGCCGTGACCGACTCGGCCGCGCCGTCCTATGTCAAGGCCGCGGTCGCGTCCGAGCCGGTGCAGCGGGCGTGGACACACCTCACCGGTGTCTTCGACACCAAGGGGGACAGCAACAAGAGCAACGACACCATCCAGCTCTTCGTCAACGGCAGACCCCAGGGTGCGCCCGTGGTGCTGGCGGCGGCGAACGCCGCCTACACACCCTGGACGTCGTCCAAGGGCATGTACGTGGGCGGCTCGCAGTCCGGTGAGCACTTCAAGGGCAGAGTCGACGAGATGGCACTGTGGCAACGGGCCCTGACCGGTGAGGAGATCCGGCAGGAGCACAGGCTCGAAGCAGACGGTGCGCCCGCGACCGAACTGGTCGCCCACTGGGACGGCGCCGCGATGACATCCACATCCCTCACCGAGCGCACCGCTTACCTGCGCAGCGACCTGGATCTTTCGGCGACGGGAGCGACACCGGACCAGGAGCTGGACCAGCTCCGCCTCGACGGCAAGTCCGGCCATGCCTCCGGCGCGGGCGCCGTGATCGATGAGACCGCCTCCTTCACGGTGACGGCTTCGGTCAAGCTCGACGGCGCCAGGTTCGCGGCGATGCCCGTCGGAACCAGGGCCCACGTGTTCGGCCAGGCCGCCCCGGGTGACAAGGAGTCGTCCTGGGCCCTGTGGGTGGAGAAGGTGTCCGCCGACGGCTACCTCTGGCGCTTCGGCCGCACGGCCACCGACGCCACCGGGAAGGTCGTCCTCCGGAGCACGACCGAGTCCCAGGATGCCGCCGAGCTGGACACATGGGTGCAGGTCACCGGTGTGTTCGATGCCACCGAGGAGGCGGAAGCCGGCTTCGGCGGCACCCGGCTGTACGTCGGTCCCGCCCGCCAGGACGACGTGGCGACCTCCTCCTTCACCGCCCCTCAGCAGGGCAAGGGAGCCATCGCGGCCGGTCGTGGTCCGGCCGGCGGGGTCAACGGCCACTACCTGCCCGGGTCGCTGACGGAGATGCGGATCTGGGTCGGCGCGATGACCGAGGAGCACGTCAGGACCAAGGTGATGGGCGCCTCCGGCGCCTAGCGGCCGACCGTCCGGTGGCCGTGCCCCACGGCACGGCCACCGGAGGGTAGTTCGCCGCACCTCGTACGACTTCCCCCGGCCGTCGGCTGCGGGGCACGGAACTTGCCGCCGAGCGCGGCTCACCGGAGACGGAAGAAGAAGAATTGAACCGGCCCATACCGGCCGCTCGTAGCGGCGGCCGCACCCGGATCCGCAACCGCCTGGCAGCGGCCATCGGCTTCGCCATGCTTCCCGGCCTGCTGACACCGGTGGCGTTCGCCGCCGACGCCAAGCCACTCGGCAGGCCTGGTCTCGACGCGCCCACGCCCGCCCGTGTCTCACCGTTCACCGCGCGGGTGAACAAGAAGACCGCGGCCATCATGGCGCAAGGGGAGCAACGACTCCGCGCGGACGCGGCTCGCGCTCGGGCCGACCAGAACAGGAAGACCGTGTGGCCGGCGGCGGGCACGGCCACCGTCGACGTGCCGGCCAAGGGGTCGGCGACGGCCTCTCCAGGTGCGCTCCCGGTCACCGTCGCCGCAGACACGGAGCAGAAGGCGGCTGTCGCCCTCGCGGGTCCCGTGACGGTCAACGTCCTGGACCGGCAGCGCACCGAACAGCTCGGCGTCAAGGGTGTCGTGCTGACCCTGACGGCACCTGCCACGGGGGCCAAGGCGCGCGTGGGTGTCGACTACGGCGCCTTCGCCGCCGCGTACGGCGGTGACTGGGCCGGCCGCCTGCAGGTCTTGCAGCTCCCGGACTGCGCACTCAGCGACCCGTCCGCGGCCAAGTGCCGCACCCGGTTGCCGTTGAAGACGTCCAACGACCGGGCCGCCGAACGGCTCGGCGCCGCCGTGACGTTCCGCGAGAGCACGGCCCCGGCCACCGCACCGTCCCACCGGTCCGCGTCGTCGCCCACCGCCGTACGGACGGCGGTTCTCGCCGTGGCCACCGGCGGGCCGAAGTCCGGCGGCGGCGACTACAAAGCCACCCCGCTGTCCCCGGCGTCCACCTGGGAGGCCGGGGGCTCCTCGGGCACCTTCACCTGGTCCTACCCCCTGCGCGTCCCCGCCCCCGCTGCCGGGCCGCAGCCGGAACTGGGCATCTCCTACGACTCCGGCAGCGTGGACGGGCGCACCGCGTCGACCAACAACCAGGGCACGGTCATCGGCGAGGGCTTCGACATCACCTCGTCCTACGTCGAGCGCCGGTACGGAACGTGTGACGACGACGGTCAGACGGACAAGTACGACCTGTGCTGGAAGTACGACAACGCTTCCCTGGTCCTGAACGGCAAGGCCACCGAACTCGTCAAGGACGACACCACCGGCACGTGGCGTCTGAAGAACGACAACGCCTCCACCGTCACGCACTCCACGGGCGCCGACAACGGCGACGACGGCGACGACGTCGCCGCGGGCAAGGGCGACGGCAAGGGCGAGCACTGGACGGTCGTCACCGGCGACGGCGTGAAGTACGTCTTCGGCCTGAACAAGCTGCCCGGCGCCACGGCAGCCGACCGCACCAACTCGACCTGGACCGTCCCCGTCTTCGGCGACGACGCGGGCGAGCCGGGGTACTCCAGCGGATCGGCGTTCTCGGCACGTCACAAGCGGCAGGCCTGGCGGTGGAACCTCGACCTCGTCGAGGACACCCACGGCAACGCCATGACGTACTGGTACACCGCCGAGTCCAACCACTACGACATGCTCGGCGACGACAACACCGGCACGCCGTACACCCGTGGCGGCTACCTCAGCCGGATCCGGTACGGCCAGCGTGCCGACGCCCTCTTCTCCGCCACCCCCGCGGCCTCGCACCAGGCCGTCTTCTCCTACGCCGAGCGCTGCGTCGCCGCCGACTGCGGCTCGCTGACCGAGGACACCCGGGACAAGTGGCCGGACGTCCCCTTCGACGCGGAGTGCAAGGCGGACCAGAAGTGCACCGACAACGTCGGCCCCACCTACTACACCCGCAAGCGGATGACCGGCATCGCCACCCAGGTGTGGGATGCGGCCGCTGCCACCCCCGCGTACGCCTCGGTGGACTCCTGGGCGCTGAAGCAGGACTACATCGACCCAGGTGACACCGGGGACTCCGCCGACCAGTCCCTGTGGCTGTCCGACATCCGCCACACCGGCAAGCGAGGAACGGACCTCAGCCTCGATCCCGTCAAGTTCATCCACGAGTGGCGGCCGAACCGGGTGGACGGCGCCGCCGACGACATCCTCTCCCTGGAGAAGCCCCGGCTGAAGGCGGTCACCTCCGAGACCGGTGCGCAGACCATCGTCGACTACCTGCCGGCCGACTGCCTCGCCGGCCAGACGATGCCCAAGGCGGACTCCAACACCCGCCGCTGCTACCCCGTCCACTGGTCGCCCAACGGTGAGAAGACCCCGGTTCTCGACTGGTTCCAGAAGTACCCGGTGCAGTCGGTGTCCACGGTCGACCCGCACGGCGGGTCCGAGGCGGTGCAGCACACCTACACCTACTCCGGCGGCGGCGCCTGGCACTACAACGAGGACCCCCTCGTCAAGGAGAAGGAACGCACCTGGTCCGTCTGGCGCGGATTCGGGAAGGTCACCCACCTCATCGGACTGGCCGGCAAGACCCAGTCCAAGGAGGTCGCCGTCTACCTCCGCGGTATGCACGGTGACCGTGTCCTGGAGGCGGACGGCAAGACCCTCGACAAGGATGCGCGCAAGACGGCCAAGGTGACCGGGATCAAGGCCCCCGAGATCACCGACAGCGATCAGTACGCCGGCTTCACCCGCGAATCCGTCACCTACAACGGCGCCGAAGAGGTCGGCGGCACCGTCCACGACCCCTGGTCGCGCAGGACCGCCACCCAGCACAAGTCCTACGCCGACACCGAGGCGTACTTCGTCCGCACGTCGGCCACGCACGCCCGTACCCGCGTCACCAGCACCAGTCCGGCGACCGACCGGGTGCGCACCACCTCGACGACCTTCGACGACTACGGCATGGCCGAGACCGTCGAGGACCGCGGCGACAACGCCGTGACGGGCGACGAGAAGTGCACCCGCACCTGGTATGCCCGCAACGACGCGGTGGGCATCAACAGCCTGGTCTCGCGCACCCGCACCACCGCTGAGCCCTGCGCCACCACGGACTCGGAGCTGGACCTCCCGGCGGACTCGACACGGCCCGGCGACGTCGTCTCCGACACCGCCCTGGCCTACGACACCACCGCCTGGAGCGCCGACCAGAAGCCCACCAAGGGCGAGGTCCGGTGGACCGGGCGCGCCAAGGGCTACGGCACGGACGACCAGCCCGTGTGGCAGAAGCTCGCCACCACCACGTACGACACGCTCGGCCGCCCGCTGACGGTCAAGGACACCAACGGCACCACCGCCGCCACCACGACCTACACGCCGGCTGCCGCGGGTCCGCTGACCGCGACCACCGCCACCAACGCCAAGGGGCACAAGTCCAGCACCGTGCTGGACTTCGCCACCGGCGCGGCACTGAAGGTGACGGACCCCAACAACAAGATCACCGAGAGCGAGTACGACAGCCTCGGCCGGGTCACCAAGGTCTGGCTGCCCAACCGGCTCAAGTCCCTCCTCAAGCCCCCCAACTACGTCTACGGCTACCACGTCACCGCGAACGGCGCGTCCTGGGTCTCCACCGATACCGTCACCGGTGAGGGAAGCGGCTACAACACCAGCTACGAGATCTTCGACTCGCTGCTCCGTCTCCGCCAGATCCAGGCGCCGAGCCCGGTCGGCGGCCGGCTCATCGCCGAAACGCTCTACGACGAGCGGGGTCTCGCGGTGTCCTCCCAGTCCGACATCTGGGACGAGAAGAAGACTCCCACCGGGGCGCTGGCACAGACCGACGGCGGACAGGCGCCCCTGCAGACGGACACCGTCTTCGACGGAGTCGGCCGGCCGGTGAAGACGCAGACCAAGGTCAAGAACGTCCTCCGCTGGACGGTCGAGACCACGTATACCGGTGACACCGTCTCCACCACGGCACCCGCGGGCGGCCAGGCGACCAGGACGACCACCAACGCCCTCGGCCAGACCACTGAGCGCCGGGAGTACGGCGGACCGCAGCCCACCGGCACCGACTTCACGGCCACGGCCTACACCTACACCCCCGCCGGACAGCAGTCCGCCGTCAAGGGTCCCGACGACGCCGCCTGGAGCTACGGCTACGACCTGTTCGGTCGTCAGACCAGCGCCACCGACCCCGACAAGGGCAAGTCCACCAGCACCTACGACGACCTGGACCAGGTGGTCACCACCACCGACTCCCGGGGAAGGACCCTCACCACCGAGTACGACGCGCTCGGCCGCAAGACCGGCCTCTGGGACGGTGCGAAGTCCGACGCGACCAAGCTCGCGGCCTGGACCTTCGACACCCTGGCCAAGGGACAGCAGGACACCGCCGTCCGCTACGAGAACGGCGTGAACCAGGCGGCCAGCAAGGCGTACACCCAGAAGATCACGTCCTACGACCCGCTCTACCAGCCGACCGGCTCACAGCTCACCCTCCCGGCGAACGACCCCCTGGTCGCCGCGGGCGTGCCGCAGACGCTGTCCGCCAGCACCCACTACAACCTGGACGGAACCGTCCGACAGGCGGGCAGCCCGGCCGTCGCGGGCCTGCCATCCGAGATGACGGCCTACACCTACGGCGATCTGGGTCAGCAGCTCACCGCCTACGGCACGACCCAGTACCTCCAGTCCGCGCTGTACTCGCCCCAGGGCGACCTGCGTCAGCTCACCCTCGGCACCAGCTCCTCCGCGAAGAAGGCCTACCTCGGCTACGACTATGAGGACGGCACCCGGCGCCTGACCCGCTCCTACGTCACCGACGACGTGCACGGCTACATGCCGCAGGAGCTGAAGTTCCGCCAGGACGACGCGGGCAACGTCACCTCCGTGCACGACGCCGCGACCCTCGGCGGCGCGGGCAAGTCCGACTACCAGTGCTTCACCTACGACGGACACCGCAGGCTCAAGGAAGCCTGGACCCCCAAGACCGCCGACTGCGCGGCATCCGGCCGTACCACCGCCAATCTCGGCGGCGCGGCCCCGTACTGGACCAGCTACACCTACACCGGAGCCGGTCAGCGGGCCACCGAGACGGAGAACACCACCTCCGGCGCGAAGACCACCACGTACACCTACGGCACCTCCACGGGCCAGCCGCACCCGCTGGCGAAGACCACCGGCGCCAGGTCCGCCACCTACTCCCACGACAAGGCGGGCAACACCACCAGCCGCCCCGGGACGCAGGGCAAGCAGACCCTGACCTGGAACACCGAGGGCAAGCTCGTCGGCACCTCCGAGCCGGCCGCCGGCACAAAGCCCGCCCTCAGCACCACCTACCTCTACGACGCCTCCGGCGAGCTGCTGATCCGCCGTTCGGCCGGTGACGGCGACACCGTCCTGTACCTGGGCGGCAACGAGGTCCGCCTCACGGTCAAGGGCGCCACCAGGACCCTCAGCGGCACCCGCTACTACACGGGCGCCGGCAAGACGATCGCCGTCCGCACGGCCACCGCGGGGGTGACCGGCAGCAAGCTCAGCTTCCTCGCCGGCGACCACCACGGCACCAGCAGCCTGGCCCTGGACGCCACGACCCTGGCACTCACCAAGCGTTACACCACCCCCTTCGGCGCCCCGCGCGGCACCGCGGCGACGACCTGGCCCGACGACAAGGCCTTCCTCGGCAAGCCGGCCGACAAGACCACCGGCCTGACCCACATCGGCGCCCGCGAGTACGACCCGGCCATCGGCCAGTTCATCAGTGTCGACCCGGTGCTGATGCTCGACCAGCACCAGTCCCTCAACGGCTACGTCTACGCGAACAACACACCGGTCACCTTCTCCGACCCCACCGGCCTGTGCATGGACCCCGGCACCGGTCACTGCCAGCCCGACGACGGCGGCAAGCGCCCGCCCCAGAAGCCCGACCCGTACCTGCCTGTGACTTCGGGGCCCAGCAGCGGGGGAGCCAACGGCGGCGGGGGTGCAAGTGGCGGCGGTGGATACTCCGGGGGTGGAGGTGGTACCGCATCCTCAGGTGCCAGGTCCGGCAGCATCAACGGCTGGTCCTCCGGCGCTACGTACAATCTGATCAGCCAGAGCTGGGAACCCCGTTTTCGGAATTACGGGAACTTTGCAAGCCTCATCGCAGGTCAAGGCCCCCTCTGGGGGATAGTGCACGAAGAGGGTGAGCGGAATGAATGGGAGACGTCCCGTGCCCTGTTCTTTGGGTGGATCTGGGGTGGAGGATGGCCCCTGGAGCCGCAGCAGAATTTCAGGGGTGGTGACGCTTTCACTGCTGCCCTTGCCAGTGATGCGACCTTCTCCGAATGGCGGGTGAGGCTCGTACGCCAGGCCGTCAGGGATGGCGTGAACGCGAAGTTTGCTAAGGGTGCGGCCGACATCGCCTACAAGGATGCGGGACCTGAGCCGGGAAGTTCGTACTGGAGGTTCAACACGCCGCGTGGTGTCATCAATGACGTCTTGGGTAACGTCACGAACGGCGCGATGGGTACGTCGAATATGGCGGACGCCTTCTTGGGGTCATATACGGGTACGGGGCAGATAACCTCCATCGATGCGAAGAATGGAACAGTTCGCCTCCGTTTTACGGCCAAAAACACATCAGACTGGAATTCCGCCACTCACTTCGTTGAGAGGAGTGAAGACGTGGATGCAGTGGTCGAGCATACTTATGGGGCAACGGTCAAGCAGAATTTCTCTTGGCAGGAGGTTTGGCCGCTAAGTGATTGCCTGTGTGCTTTCGAGTAGTCGGAATGATGGGGTAAATGTGGACGGGATCTTGATGTGAGTGTGTTTTCCTGTGCGACGAAGCGCGCGCGCCCCGGATCGTCCGACAGGCTGTGGGTCGTCATTCGAGCGCTGGCAGCGGTCGTAGTTCTTCTGACGATGGCCGGCTGCGCCCATGTGGAACCCACCACGGTTGTTGGTGTTCAGGCTGTGACGGGCACTTGGGAGACCGCTGACTCGGGTCGCCTGACGCTGGCGGCGGACAGAACCTTCACCACTTCGGGCGTGCGGTGGTCGAGTGCGAAGAAGGGGTGTCCCACAGGTGAGGCTGCCGGGGTATGGGGCTTCTGGAAAGATGAGGGAAAGCCGGGCGGGATGCTCTGGGTCTCGTCCGAAGCCTCTTCCGGAGACTCGCTGGGACTGTCGTTCGCCGATGTGCCTCAGGGGCAGTGTGCGCTGAGCCTCGACGTGATCGACGGAGGCAAGGGCTTGTGTGCGTCCGATGACCCTGACCTTTCCTGCGGACTCGATGTGAGGTTCACCAGGCCGAACAGGTAGAGCGGTTCGGGTCAGTGGACCCACCCGGCCGCCGGGCAAGCCGCCATACGCGTCTGTGGGGCGACCTACTTGGTCAGATTGGGCGGCGGCGTCAGCGGGGTCGCGGCCACCGACTGGGGGGAGGTGGTGCTGGCGAAGGCGGAGGGGGCGGCCATGGTG
>NZ_PVLV01000709.1 GCF_002982015.1 Streptomyces solincola | reverse complement strand
GGGCGGACGGGCGTGCAGTGTGCTGGTCATCGGCACCGCCGGAGGATGAGGAGGAGGTTCCAGGTGGCGATCTCGCGCACCACCGGCAGCCTGGGGGCCAGTTCGGGCAGCACCGGCCAGTAGCGGGAGCGGGCGGTGACGACCGTGACGTCGGTGCGGGCGCGGACGTCCCGCAAGGTGCGGCCGACGCCGACCGGGAAGAGGTTGACGCCGAGGCGGTGCTTGGCCGCGCGCCCGGTGCGCCGTTCGTAGCGGCGGCGGGCCCGTTCGGCGCCCAGGTAGTGCCAGGGCGCCCACTCGTGCCCGCCCCAGGGGGAGAGCCAGTTGGTGAAGGAGAGGTAGACCATGCCGCCGGGGCGGGTGACCCGCACCATCTCGCTGACGAAGGTGGCGGGGTCGGCGACGTGCTCCAGGACGTTGGAGGAGAAGCACACGTCGGCCGCGCCGTCGGCGAGCGGCAGCAGGTAGCCGTCGGCCCGTACCGCGGCCCCGGCGGGCGCGGCGGCCAGTTCGGCGGCGTCCGGTTCGAAGAGGTAGCCGTGGGCGCCGCGCCGGCGGAACTCGGCGGTGAAGTGGCCGCGGCCGCCGCCGACGTCGACGACCACCCGGCCGTCGACCGGCAGGTACCGCTCGACCTGGTCGGCGGCGTCCCGGGCCAGCAGGTCGTAGACGGCCGCCGGGTCCTGCTGCTCGCGCAGGAAGGCGCGGAAGAGGGTGAGCGAGCGGCGGAACGAGGGGTCCCGCCACGCACGGGGGTCCGTCACGCGCGCGCACCGCCGCCCGGCCGGGGGTGTCCGGGCGCACCGGCGGGCAGCGGCACCCGGTGGCCGCCGGCCGCCGGGTCCGGTACGGGGGCGCTCGGGGCGGTGCGCGGATGTCCGGGGTGGGCGCCGGCGGCCTCCAGGGCGACGGCGCGGAAGCGGCGTACGGTACCGGCCCAGCGGTAGCCGGCGGCGTGTTCGGCGGCGGCCCGGCCCATGGCCAGGCGGCGCTCGTGGTCCAGGGCCAGCGCGCACCAGGCGGCGGCGAACGACGACTCGCCGCGGGCCAGCACTCCGGTGACGCCGTCGCGCACCGAGTCCCGCAGGCCGGGGACGTCGAAGGCGAGGGTGGGGGTGGCGTGCGTGGCGGCCTCGGTGACGACCAGGCCCCAGCCCTCGACGGCGGCCGGGTGCAGCAGCAGCCAGGAGGCGGCGAGCAGCCGGTGCTTGGCGTCCTCGCTGACGTGCCCGGCGAACTCCACGCCGGGTCCGGCCGTCCGTTCCAGCCGCTGCCGCTCCGGGCCGTCGCCGGCGATGACCAGCCGGCCGCCGGTGACCGGGCGGACCCGCTCCCACAGGCGCAGCAGCAGGTCCACGCGCTTGTAGTCGACCAGCCGGCCCAGCACGGTGAAGACCGGTTCGGTGGCGCGCGGGGCGCGGGCCGGCGGCTCGTGGACCCCGTTGGGCACGATCCGGATGCGGTCGCCCGGCACGCCGATGCCGCGCAGCGCGGCGGCGGTGGACGGGGAGACGGCGACCAGCAGGTTCCCGGCGTGCGCCCGGGCCAGCGCCCAGTGCTCCAGCCTCCGTCCGGCCCGGGCCACCGGCCGGGGGAAGCGCAGTCCCCACAGGTCGGTGTGCACGTGGTTGACCAGGCAGAGGGTGGGTCCGCGGTGCCACAGCGGCGCGAGGTAGGGCACGCCGTTGCAGACCTCGACCAGCAGGTCGCAGGAGCCGACCTGGCGGGCGAAGGCCCGGCGCGCGCCCAGGTAGTGGCCGAGGTCGGAGCCGGCCGAGACCACCCGGTAGGGGCGGTGGACGGCGGGTCCACCGCACAGCAGCGTCACCTGGTGTCCCTGGGCGGACAGCCCCCGCGCCAACTGGTCCACCAGCAGTTCCGAGCCGCCGGCCGAGGGGTGCGACAGGTCGCGGTGGGCCAGGAAGACGATGTGCCGTGGGTGCGTCCCGGCGCGCTCGGCCCACTCGGCCGTCGAGCCGGACGGGCGCGGGTGGAGCGGGGCGGGGCCGGTGGCCGG
>NZ_PVLV01000708.1 GCF_002982015.1 Streptomyces solincola | reverse complement strand
CGCCCACCCCCAGCCACCCGCTGTCCACCGCCCCGCAGACCATCCCGGCGGTCCGCGACCACCGGGCCGCCCGCGGCCCCGGCTGGAAGCCCGGCGGCTCCAGCGCCGTGGTGCTGGCCGAGGGCAGCGGCGCCCTCGCCGACGAGGGCAGGCTGCTGGCCGGCGAGCTGAAGACCGGCTACCGCGGCCAGGCCGCCGCCCGGCCCGGCGACATCGAGCTGGCGCTGGACCCCGAGCAGGGCGGCGGCCCCGAGTCGTACACCGTGACCACCCGCGGCGACCGGGTGCGGATATCCGGGCCGGGCGAGGCCGGCGTCTTCTACGGCACCCGCACCGTCAAGCAGGCGCTGGCCTCCGGCGGGGCCGTGCCCGAGGGCACCGTCAGCGACGCGCCCGCCAAGCCGCAACGCGGACTGCACCTGGACATCGCCCGCAAGTTCTTCGACGCGGAGTGGATCGAGGCCCGGCTGCGCGAGATGGCCGACCTCAAGATGAACCAGCTCGCCCTGCACTTCTCCGACGACCAGGCGTTCCGCATCGAGTCGTCCTCGCACCCCGAGATCGTCTCCGACCCGCACCTGACGAAGGCCGAGGTGCGCCGGATCATCGCGCTGGCGAACTCCCTGCACATCACCGTCATCCCCGAGATCGACTCCCCGGGGCACCTCGGGGCCGTGCTGCGCGCCTACCCCGACCTGCAACTCCGCAGCGCCCAGGGCAACGCCCGCCAGGGCGCCATCGACATCTCCAAGCCCGCCTCCGCCACGCTCGTCGACGAGCTGCTGCGGGAGTACGCCGCGCTCTTCCCCGGCGGGTACTTCCACGTCGGCGCGGACGAGTACCAGGCGCTGACCGTCTCCGACCCGGCGGCCTCCTTCCCGCAGCTGGCCGCCGCCGCCCGGCAGCGGTACGGGGCCGACGGCACCGTCCAGGACCTCGCCGAGGGCTGGCTCAACGACCGCGCCGCCACCGTGCGGGAGGCGAAGAAGAAGGCCAAGGCGTGGAACGACGGCTTCTTCGCCGACAGCGCGGTGACGCCGGACAAGTCCATCGAGGTCGAGTACTGGACGGGCAAGGAGATCGGGGCCCGGCCCCCGACCGCGTACCTCTCCGAGGGCCGCCCGGTGGTCAACCTCAACGACGAGTACCTCTACTACGTCCTCGGCGAGCCCAACGACTTCACCTATCCCACCGGCGAGCGGATCTACCAGGAGTGGACGCCGCGGGTGCTGCGCGGCACCACCCCGGTGGACGCCCGCTACGACCGGCAGATCCTCGGCGGACGGTTCGCCGTCTGGTGCGACCTGGCCGACGCGCAGACCACCGCGCAGGTGGCCGAGGGCATCCGGCTGCCGCTCGCCGCGACCTCGCAGAAGCTGTGGGACGCCGGGCAACCGCCGCTGAGCTGGCCGCAGTTCCGCGAGCTGGCCGACCGCCTGGGCGGCTGACGGCGGACCACGCCGACGTGTGCGGATCCGCGCGGATTCCGGCGGATCCGCACAACCATTCGGCTCGCTCGCGCGTCTCCTCATCGATCACACCACGGGGGGTGATCGGTTGTACGCACCGATGAGGAGATCGTCATCACCGCCATGCGCAAGACCCTGACCGCCGCCGCCGTCGTCGCCGCGACCCTGGCCGGCGTCGCCGCCTGCGGCACGGTCGAGCAGCTCTCGGCCGGGCAGAAGCTCGACCGCGCCTTCGACCGGCTCGGCAAGGAGAAGTCCCTCGCCGTCGAGATCGACCTCGACACCGACGCCGCCTCGCTGAAGGCGCTGGATGACAAGTCCCGTGAGGACAAGGGCGCCGCCGGCTCCGCGGACGAGTGGAGCGGCGAGCAGGAGCCGATGCCGCGGGAGGCCGCCGAGCTGCTCAGCGACGCGAAGATCAGCTTCAGCGTCCACTCGGACAAGCCGCTTCAGGACTCCGGCGAGGGCGACATCACCGGCGCGACCTTCAAGGTCAGCGTCCCGGACGGCGACGTGGTCGAGTTCCGGATGGTCGGCGACACCGGATACGTCCGCACCGACCTGGACGCCCTGGGCGACGCCTTCGGCGCCCCGCTGCCCGAGGCGTCCGACCTGCCGCCGGAGGCGGGCGCGTTCCGCACCCTGCTGGACGGCGGCTGGGTCCGCTTCGACACCAAGGAGCTGGAGAAGGCCGCCGGCGACACGCCCGCGGGCGAGCCCTCGCCGGAGCCCAGCCTGGACGCCAAGACCCAGAAGAAGCTGGTCGAGGCCGTCAAGGGCGTCCTCTCCGACCGGGTCGACTTCACCACCGCCGACAGCACGGACGGCGAGGAGCACATCATCGCCGTCGCGCCGTTCCGCACCCTGGTCGGCGACCTGATCGACGAGATCCGCACCTTCGAGAAGCAGCTCCCGCCCGGCAGCGAACTGCCCACGGCCAAGGAGATCAAGGAGCTTCCGGACGAGAAGGTCTCCGCCGACTTCGCCCTGAAGAACGGCGAGCTGACCGAGGTCCGGCTCGACCTGGCCAAGCTCGCCGAGACCGCGAAGGTCAAGAAGCTCGGCCTGGTCGTGCGCTTCGCCGAAGCCGCCGAGCCCACCGCCCCCTCCGGCGCCGTCGAGTTCGACCCGGACGACCTGGCCGGCGCCTTCGGCGGCCCCCAGCCCAGCGGCGCCGACTTCCAGGACGGCGACCTCGGCGAGGACGGTCTCGCGGAGGGCGGCGGCGGCTCCGGCGAGGGCGGCTTCGCGGTCGACCCGGTCTGACCGGTTGCGCCGCGACCCGAGCGCGGGCGTCCCGGGCCCTCCCGGCGGCGCCCGCGCGAGGCGCCTGCGCGCCGGCGACGTCTTCGGGTGTCGGTCGTGGACGCCCGGGTGGACCACGACCACCCGGCGTCCCTGACCGCCGGAGGCGAGCGCCCGCACCACTCGCACCCCCGCCGAGGGGTGCGTTTCTCGTTCGACGACAAGGGATGTGTGAAGAGCCGGATGAGGAGACCTTCCATAGCAGCCGCGGGGAGGCGATGACGTCCGCCTCCCCGCGCTCCGGCGTGCTCCGCGCACGGGCCGCGGACCAGCGCGGCAGTACGCGGCTCGTGGCCGGCCACGGCCGGCGGGGGAGAGGCGGCCGGTGGCGGTGTCGAGCCGGAAGGCGCTGACCGACCGGCCCGCCTGGTTCGCCGGCCGCCTCGCGCGAAGACCGCTGACGGCGGGACCCGCCGCCCGCACCCGGGCAGCCCCGGAAGACAACGGACGACCGGGGCCGCCACCCCCCACAGGAGAGGCCCCGGTCGCCGTCCACGGGTCCGTGGTAGGGCCCGTACTCCCTTCAGCGCCGCGCCTGCGTTTTCTGTCACACCGGGCCGACGACGCCTCCGACGGGCGGGACGGCGGGGGCGTCGTCGGCCCGGTGTGACAG
>NZ_PVLV01000707.1 GCF_002982015.1 Streptomyces solincola | reverse complement strand
CCGCCAAGCCGCACGCCGTCGCCGCCCCCCGCCCCGGAGCGTGCTGGTTCACCGAGTGGGCCGGCAACCGGGTGGGCCACCTCACCGCCGAGGGCGTCCTCACCTCCTACGACCTGCCCTCCCCCGGCTCCGAGCCGCACGGCATCGCCGCGGGCCCCGACGGCGCGCTGTGGGTGGCCCTGGAGACCGGAGCGGTGGCCCGGATGACGCCCTAACCCCTGCCCGCCCGCAGCTCGTCGTAGACGCTCAGCACCTGGGCGACGGTGTCGTCCTCGGTCGGCCAGCTCGACGCCTGGGCGCGGCCGGCGGCCGCCAGCGCGGCCCGGCGCTCGGGGTCGTCCAGCAGCGAGCCGACCGCCGCGGCCAGCGCGGGCGCGTCCCCGTGCGGCACCGGCTCGACGGCCTCCCCCACCAGTTCGGGCACCCCGCCGACGGACGCCGCCACCAGCGGGACGCCGAGCCGCAGCGCCTCCTGGGCCAGCAGGGGGCGCGCCTCGCGGCAGTCCGCCAGCACCGCCACGTCCGCCGCGGCGAGCAGCGACGCGACGTCGTCGCGCCGCCCGAGCAACCGCACCGGCAGGCCCTCCGCGTCGATCCGCCGCTGGAGCCCGGCGCGCCAGGGCCCCTCCCCCGCCACCGCGACCAGCGGCACGGGTTCCCGCCCGCGCCAGACCCGGGCGGCGTCCAGCAGCGTGCCGTGCCCCCGGTGCGGCTCCAGCGCGCCGACCGCCACCACCAGGGCGCGGTCCATCGCGCCCAGCTCCGCGCGCACCTTGCCCGGGTGGGGCCCGGCGCCCCGCCGCGGCGCGGGGATGCCGATCGCTCCGAGCCGCGCGTCCCGGGCGCCCCGGGTACGCGCCCGGTCCACGATCACGGAGGAGGCGCCCAGCACCACCGCGGCGTCCCGGACCGCCCGGCGCTCGCGCAGCCGCAACCACTGCGCCCGGGCCCCCTCGGCCTGCGACAGGGCGTGCCAGGTGACCACCAGCGGCTGCCGCGGCGCCGCCGCGACCACCCGCCCGGCCCGCAGCGCCGCGTGCAGCCCGTGGGCGTGCACCACGTGCGCCCCCTCGCACGCCGCCCGCAGCGCCGCGAGGGCGAGCGGATCACTGCGCCGCGGCACCGCCAGGAACTCCGCCCCCGCACCCCGGAAGTCGTACTCCTCCTCCAGCGCGCCGGGCGCGCACACCGTCACCCGCACGCCCCGGGCCACCAGACCGGCCGCCAGCGACCTGACGTGAGCGCTGCTGCCCGCGCTCCCGCCGCCCAGCACCTGGACCGTACGCAGCTTCGTCACCCGCCCAGAATGCCAGCGCACCCCACCGATCCGGCACCGCCCACC
>NZ_PVLV01000706.1 GCF_002982015.1 Streptomyces solincola | reverse complement strand
ACCTCGTACCGCTGGCCTCCACCACCCCCTCCCCCTTCGCGCTCTCCCCCGAGGGGCGGCCCGCGGCCGGCGGGCTCGACGCGGGCGTGGGGGCCGGCGACGGCACCGTGGTCGTGGAGTTCGAGGGGCTGGAGAACCGGGTCACCGCCTTCCCCGTCTCCGCCTCCAAGTACTCCTCTCTGCGCCCGGTGGCGGGCGGCGGACTGGTCTGGCTGCGCTGGCCGATCTCCGGGGCGCTCGGAGAGACCTTCGCCAGCCCGGCCGACACCTCCGGCCGGCCCACCCTGGAGCACTTCAGCCTCGCCAAGGCCCGGCGCACCGAACTGGCCGGCGGTCTCGACTCGTTCGCGGTCAGCGGCGACGGGACGAGGCTGGTGGTCGTGGACGAGGGCGACCTGCGGGCCGTCCCGGCCACCGAGCCGGGCGACGGCGACAGCACCGTCTACGTCGACACCCGCCGCATCCTGCACGAGGTGGACCCGTGCGCGGAGTGGCGGCAGGCGTACGACGAGGCGGGCCGGATCATCCGGGCGTACTTCTGGGACCCCGGGATGAGCGGCATCGACTGGGACCAGATCCTGGAGCAGTACCGGCCCCTCCTCGACCGGGTCGCTTCCCCCGACGAGTTCGCCGACCTGCTCCGCGAGGTGCTGGGCGAACTCGGCACCTCGCACGCGTACGTCACGCCCGCCCGCCGCAACGAGGGCCCGCCGCACTACCAGCGCGCCCAGGGCCTGCTCGGGGCCAACTTCGTGCCGCACGAGGGCCGCTGGCTGGTCAAGCGCATCCTGCCCGGCGAGTCCTCCGACTCCAAGGCCCGTTCGCCCCTCGCCGGCACCGGGATCCGCGACGGTTCGGCGCTGACCCATGTCGACGGCCGGCCGGTCGATCCCGTCACCGGCCCCTACCCCCTCCTCGCCGGGGCCGGCGGCACCTCCGTCGAGCTGACCTTCGAGCCGCCCGAGGGCGAGCCGGGCCGGGCGCGCCGGGTCGCCATCGTCCCCCTGCTCGACGAGCGGCCGCTGCGCTACCAGGACTGGGTGGCCAAACGCCGCGACGTCGTGCGGGAGTTGAGCGAGGGCATGTGCGGCTATCTGCACATCCCCGACATGGGCGGCTCCGGCTGGGCGCAGTTCAACCGGGACCTGCGCATGGAGGTGTCCCGGCCCGCGCTCATCGTGGACGTGCGCGGCAACGCCGGCGGCCACATCAGCGAGCTGGTGGTGGAGACCCTCACCCGCAAGATCCTGGGCTGGGACCTGACCCGCAACGCGCAGCCCGTCTCGTACTCCTCCAACGCCCCGCGCGGCCCGGTGGTCGCCCTCGCCGACGAGGCCACCGCATCCGACGGCGACATGATCACCGCCGCGTTCCGCCTCCTCAAGCTCGGCCCGGTGGTCGGGCTGCGCACCTGGGGCGGCGTGGTCGGCATGACCGGCCGGCACCGCCTGGGCGACGGCACCGTCATCACCGTCCCGATGAACGCGGCCTGGTTCGACGAGTACGGCTGGACCGTCGAGAACCGGGGCGTCGAGCCCGACATCGAGGTGCAGCGCACCCCGCTGGACTGGGCCGAGGGCCGCCACCGCCAGCTCTCCGACGCCGTCGAGCTGGCCATGGAACTCCTCGCCGACCACCCCGCCGCCCGCCCGCCCGACTACCCCCAGGCCCCCGACCTCCGCCGCCCCCAGCTCCCGCCGCGCACCTGAGACGGCCCCGCTTCCCGGCATTCCCCGTCGGACGCTGCGTCGGCGGCCTGATCCGCCCCCCACACACATGGCAGGCGCACCCGGCGGCCCGGG
>NZ_PVLV01000705.1 GCF_002982015.1 Streptomyces solincola | reverse complement strand
GCCCCCTCCCTCTCCCCCCCCAGTCACCCATACGAGTACGAAGAGGAACAATCCGACAGGACGCGGTTACGCTCCGGGGATGGACCCCAGGCGTCGTCTTCTCCAGTTGTCCGCCGTCGCGTGCGCGACCCTCGGACTCCTCGTCTCCGGCTGCACCGACGTAGGCACCGCGTCCGCCGCCTCCTCCTCGCCCTCGGCCGAGGAACTGGAGCCGTACTACGGTCAGCGACTCTCCTGGCGGGCGTGCGGCGCGCCCGGCTTCGAGTGCACCACCATGCGCGCGCCGCTGGACTACGCGGACCCCGACGGGGAGCAGATCAAGCTGGCGGTCTCCCGGGTCAAGGCCACCGGCCCCGGCAAGCGCATCGGATCGCTGCTGGTCAACCCCGGCGGGCCGGGCGGATCGGCGGTCGGCTACCTCCAGCAGTACGCCGGCCTCGGCTACCCCGCGCCGGTGCGCGCCCGCTACGACATGGTGGCCGTCGACCCGCGCGGCGTGGCCCGGAGCGAGCCGGTCGAGTGCCTCAGCGGTCCGCAGATGGACGCCTACACCCAGACCGACCAGACCCCCGACGACGCCCGTGAGGCGGACCGCCTCACCGCCGCCTTCAAGGACTTCGCCGCCGGCTGCGAGACCCGCTCCTCCCGTGTCCTCCCGCACGTCTCCACCGTCGAGGCCGCCCGGGACATGGACATCCTGCGCGCGGTCCTCGGCGACCGGAGGCTGAGCTACGTCGGCGCCTCGTACGGCACCTTCCTCGGCGCCACCTACGCCGAGCTCTTCCCCGACCGGTCCGGCCGGCTGGTCCTGGACGGGGCCATGGACCCCTCCCTGCCCGCCGACGAGCTGAACCGCGACCAGACCGCGGGCTTCGAGACCGCCTTCCGGGCCTTCGCGAAGGACTGTGCCACCCAGTCGGACTGCCCCCTCGGCAACGGCACCCCCGCCGAAGCCTCCACCCGCCTGAGGACCTTCTTCGCCGAGCTGGACCACCACCCCGTCCCCACCGGCGAGGCCCGCCCCCTGGGCGAGTCCCTCGCCACCACCGGCGTGCTGGCCGCCATGTACGACGAGGCCGCCTGGCCCCAGCTCCGCGAAGCCCTCACCCAGGCCATGCGCGGCGAGGGCGCGGCCCTCCTCGCCCTCGCCGACAGCTACTACGAGCGCGACCCGGACGGCTCCTACTCCAACCTGATGTACGCCAACGCCGCCGTGAACTGCCTCGACCAGCCCCCGGCCTACCGCACCCCCGAGGCCGTCACCAAGGCCGCCCCCTCCTTCGAGAAGGCCTCCCCGGTCTTCGGCAAGGGCCTGGCCTGGGCCTCCCTGAGCTGCGCCTACTGGCCGGTCAAGGCCACCGGCTCGGCCCACCGCATCACCGCCGAAGGCGCGCCCCCCATCGTCGTGGTCGGCACCACCCG
>NZ_PVLV01000704.1 GCF_002982015.1 Streptomyces solincola | reverse complement strand
GTCGAGGACAGGCCGGGCAGCGGCGGCAGGCTGTGCTGCTTGGCCGCGGCGACGCCGCCGGGCGGGGAGGAGGCGGGTCCGTCCTGGCCGGGCGGGACCAGCGTGAGCGGGGCGGGGCCGCCGCCGGGCCGGTCGCGCTCGCAGTCGGCGACCAGGGCCAGCGCCCGGCGGCCGGCGACCGCGCCGTGCTTGTCGGCGAGCGCCCCGCGCATCGAGGTGGCCGCCTCCAGCTCGGCGCGGGCCCGGTCGAGGTTCCCGGCGCAGAGCGCGATGATCCCCAACTCGTGGTGGAAGTAGGCTTCTTCGGCGACCTCACCGGCGATGCGGGCGGCCTCGGCGCCGGAGCGCAGGGCGCGCTCCCAGGCGCCCCAGTGCAGGGCGGCGGCGAAGGCGGGCGCGGCGCTGCGGGCGAGCAGCACCACCGAGCTGGCGTGCCCCGCTTCGGTGCCGGGCAGCAGCGCGGTCATCGCGGCGAGCACCGAGTCGGCCTCGGCGGCGATCCGCCCGGGGCCGACCGAGGGGTGCCCGGTCCACCAGGCGTAGTGCTGGGCGGCGCTGTGGGCGCGGGCGTCGGCACCCTCGTCGTATCCGTCGGCGGTGAGCTGGGCGAGCACCCCGGGGGCCAGCCGGTAGCGGGAGCCGGCCGGGCTGAGCAGTCCGCAGCGCAGCAGTTCGCCGAGCGCGGCGTCGGCGTGGGTGTCGCCGACGAGCGCGGGCAGGTGCGCGGGGTGCGGCAGTTCGCCGCCGAGCGCGACGGCGAAGCGCAGGGTCTCCCGGGCGGCGTCGGTGAGCCGGGAGGCGAGCAGCGGGGCGGGCGCGGCACCGTCGCCGAGGGACGGCAGCGGCAGCATGTGGTGGTCGGCGAACACGTCGTCGTCCGCGCCGTCGGCGTCGTCGGCCGGGGGCGGGCTCAGGTCGTCGCGCTGCCGCAGCAGGGCGCCGGCCTGGACGAACCGCAGCGGCAGGCCCTCGGACTCGAACCAGAGGTCGCCGGTCCAGTTGGCCTCGTCCTCGGTGAGCGGCCGGTCCACGGAGCTGCGCACCAGTTCGACGGCGGTGTCCCGGTCCAGGCCGGGCAGTGCGACGTCCTCCAGCAGCCCGCGCGCGGAGGGTTCGGCTCCGGGTCCGGCGGCGCAGAGGAAGGCGCACTCGGGTGCGGCGTCCAGCAGTTCGTCCAGCGCCTCGCCGCCGAGCTCCAGGTCGTCCACGACCACGACCGCGCCGACGGTGGCCACGGCCTTGGCCAGTTCGGCCCGGTCGGGGCGGCGGCCGGGGGCGTGCTGGACGGCGTCGTACAGCTCGTGCAGCAGCTCGGTGCAGGTGCGGCCCAGTCCGCTGATCCGGATGACGCCGTCGGGCGCGAGGTCGGCGCAGTCGGCGGCGACGGCGTCCAGCAGCGCGGTGCGGCCGGAGCCGGCCGGGCCGGTGACGCGGGCGGAGCGGCCGCGGGAGAGCAGTCCGGTGAGGCGTTCGCGCTCGGCTTGGCGGCTGAGCAGGGGCAGCGG
>NZ_PVLV01000703.1 GCF_002982015.1 Streptomyces solincola | reverse complement strand
CCGCCGCCTGCAGATCGCCCGCGCCGGCCACCCGCTGCCCGCCCTGGTCCACCCCGACGGGCGGGCAGCGGGTGGCCGGCGCGGGCGATCTGCAGGCGGCGGCAGACCGGGTCGTACACGGCGTACAGGCAGGTGGCGCCGACCATCCCGGCGCCGCCTCCGTCGGGGCCGTCGCCGTCGGCGGTGTTGTAGGGGTCCTCGTCCTGGTCGATGCGGCCGACCAGGTCGTCCAGGCGGCCCAGCAGCTCGTCGGGGGGCAGGTCGAGGGTGGAGAAGTTGTGCACCGCGGTGCGCAGCCGGCCCATGGTGGCGGCGGCATGCAGGCCGTGGCCGACGACGTCGCCGACGACCAGGGCGACCCGGCTGCCGGGCAGCGGGATGACGTCGAACCAGTCGCCGCCGACGCCGGACTGGGCGGGCAGGTAGCGGTGGGCGACCTCCAGGGCGCTCTGCTCGGGCAGGGCCCGGGGCAGCAGGCTGCGCTGGAGGGTGACGGCCATGGCGTGCTCGCGGGTGTAGCGGCGAGCGTTGTCGATGCTGACGGCGGCGCGGGCCACCAGCTCCTCGGCGAGCGCCAGGTCCTCGTCCTCGAAGGGCTCGGGCCGCTCCATGCGCCAGAAGTTGGCGACGCCGAGGACGACGCCGCGGGCCTTGAGCGGGCAGGCGATCAGCGAGTGGATGCCGAAGTCGACGATCTGCCCGGCCCGCTCGGGGTCCTGGGCGTGCCAGCCGAGGGCCTCGGAGAGGTGGGGCACCAGTTCGGCGCGGCCGGTGCCGAAGCCGCGGGCCTGCGGGGTGGAGGGCACGAAGCCGATCATCTTGCCGCGCGGGTAGAGCGGGTGGTCGCCGCGGACGCCGGCGACGGCGGTGCGGCGCATGTCGGCGGAGGCGCCGGTGGGCTCCTCGCCGCGCAGCACCGGGTCGGCGAGGTCGACGGTGACGAAGTCGGCGAAGCGGCCGACGGTGACCTCGGCCAGCTCCTCGGCGGTGCGCACCACGTCCAGGGTGGTGCCGATGCCGACGCCGGCGTCATAGAGGAGGTTCAGGCGGCGGCGGGCGCCTTCGACGCGGCCGGTGAGCGCGCGCAGCTCGGTGGTGTCGCGGATGGTGGCGACGGTGCCGGCGGGGCCGCCGTGGCGGTCGGTGTGGCGCTGGTTGACGGCGAGCAGCCGGTCGGCGGCGGGGACCACCTCGTCGGTGGCGACGCGCCCGGAGCACAGCAGCTCGGCGATGACGGGGTCGAGCCCGGGGAGGTCGCGGACGGACCGCCCCTCGGCGTCGGCGTCCATGGTGAGGAGGCGTTTGGCCTCGTCGTTGGCGAGGAGCAGCCTGCCGTCGCCGCCGACGATGACCACGCCTTCGCGCACCGAGTGCAGGACGGCGTCGTGGTGCTCGTACATCCGGGTCATCTCGGCGGTGCCCAGGCCGTGGGTCTGGCGGCGCAGCCGGCGGGCGACCAGGCCGCTGCCGGCGGTGGCGACGGCGAGTCCGGCGGCGGCGGTGCCGAGGATGACGGGGAGCTGGCGGTTGACCACGCCGGTGACGTTGCGGACCTCCAGGCCGGCGGAGACCAGCCCGATGACGGTCCCGCCCCGGCCGCGCACCGGGACGATGGCCTGGACCTCCTCGCCGAGCGGGCCGTTGACGCTCTCGACGTGGACCTCGCCGCGCAGCGAGGGCTCGATGGTGCCGACGAACTGCCCGCCGATGCGTTCGGGCTGGGGGTGGGTGTAGCGGATGCCGCGGGTGTTCATCACCACGATGAAGTCCACGCCGGCGGCCCGGCGGGCGGTCTCGGTGAGCGGCTGGAGGATCGCGGCGGGGTCGTCGTCGGCCAGTGCCGCGCGGATGCCGGGCGCGTTGGCGTAGGACTCGGCGACGGCGACGGAGCGGTTGCGGGCTTCGCGGTCGCTGTCGCCCCGGGATTGCAGCACGAGTGCGAGGACCGCGCCGAGGACGAGCAGGACCACCAGGGCGACCTGGAGGACGAAGACCTGCCCCGCGACGCTCCGCGGACGGCGTTCGGTCAGCGAGCGGACCGAACTGCCGCGGAGCCGGGCGAGAAAGGGGACCACGATCCCCTTTCTAACACCGCTCGGCCCGGCGCGACCATGAGTCACCCGCCGTCACCGGTCCGGTACGGGGCGCGTCCGGGCCGGGCGGGGGTTCATCTGACTCCGTGCGGGCGGAACTGGACGCTGATCCGGGGGCCGGCGGCGCGGGTGGTCTTGGGGACGGCGTGCTCGAAGGTCCGCTGACAGGACCCGCCCATGACGACCAGGTCGCCGTGGCCGAGCGGGATGCGGCGGGCGGGGCCGCCGCCGAGGGGGCGCAGGGCGAGGTCCCGGGGCTGGCCCACCGAGAGGATCGCGACCATGGTGTCCTCGCGGTCGCCGCGGCCGGTCCGGTCGCCGTGCCAGGCGACGCTGTCGCGGCCGTCGCGGTAGTAGCAGAGCCCGGCGGTGGTGAAGGGTTCGCCCAGTTCGGCGGCGTAGTGGGCGGACAGGGCGGTCCTGGCCTGGTCGAGGACGGGGTGCGGCAGCGGGTCGGCGGCGCGGTAGAAGGCGAGCAGCCGGGGGACGGCGACCTCGGTGTCGTGCATCCGGCGGCGTTCGGCCCGCCAGGGCACGTGCGCGGCCAGGTGCCCGTACAGCGCGTCGGCGCCGGTGAGCCAGCCCGGCAGCAGGTCGATCCAGGCACCCCGGCCGAGCGGGGTGCGCCGCAGACCGTCGAGCGGGCCGAGCCGGAGGTCGTCGGTCTGGTCGAACAGGGAGCCCTGGAAGTGCGCCGGCATGGTCCCAGCGTACGAGACAACCGAACAGGCGAGCTATTCGGGAGGGGTGGGTGTCCGGTGCTCGGCGAGCGGTCCGACCCGCAGGCCGCGCACCCGGCAGTCGCCGACCAGTGCGGGCAGCGCGCCGAGGGCGGCCCGCCAGCAGCCGGGGGCGCCGGTGGCGTCGGAGTCGTGCAGCAGCACGGTGCCGCCGCCGCGCAGCGAGGCGGAGGCCTCGGCCCGGACGGAGTCCGCGGTGGCCTGGGCGGTCCAGTCCCGGCCCCAGGCCGACCAGAGGACCGTGCGCAGCCCGGCGGCGCGGGCGGCGGCCCAGCGCCCGCCGGTGAGGATGCCGTACGGCGGCCGGTACCACCGGGGCCAGTGGCCCTGCGCCCCGGCGACGAGTTCGGCCGTCCGGGCGACCTCCCGGCGGTCGGCGAGCGGCCGGGGCCGCCAGGGCCGCTCGTGCCGCCAGCCGTGCACGGCCAGCTCGTGGCCCTCGGCGGCGATCCGCCGGCCCAGCTCCGGGTGGCGGGCCAGCCGCTCGCCCAGCACGAAGAAGGTGGCCCGCACGCCGAGGCCGTCCAGCACCCGCAGGAAGTGCGGGGTGCTGTCCGGGTCCGGCCCGTCGTCGAAGGTGAGCGCCACCCGGCCGGGGTCCCCCCGCCCGTCCAGCCCCGGCCACAGCAGCGCCCGAGGCCCCGGCAGCCATCCGGCCGCCGGCCCGATGTGCCCGGCCGCCGCGGCCAGCGCGCCGAGGGCCACCAGGGTGAGGGGGCGGGAGGCGGTCATCGGGGCTCCTGGTGAG
>NZ_PVLV01000702.1 GCF_002982015.1 Streptomyces solincola | reverse complement strand
CGCCGACGCACTTCCCCCCGGTAACGGAATACCTCACTCCACCCTCCGGCCGCCGTTCCTCCCCGATGGCAGAATGTTGAACTTGCAAGCACATATTAGGCTCCCCTAACCTAAGGCCCCATCGGTTCCGTCCCCAACCGAAGGAGTCCCATGTCCTCCCACCCCCTCACCGCGCGCCTGGACCAGTCACGCCCCTACGCCGTCGGGCTGTTCCGCATGGTCGTCGGCCTGCTCTTCCTCTGCCACGGCGCCGCGGCCCTGTTCGGCGTGCTCGGCGGAGCACACGGCGGCGGCACCGTCGCGGCCGGCACCTGGCCGACCTGGTACGCGGCGGTGATCCAGCTCGTCACCGGCCTGCTGGTCATGCTCGGCACCGGCACCCGCAGCGCCGCGTTCGTCGCTTCCGGCTCCATGGCGTACGCGTACTTCAGCGCCCACCAGCCGAACGCGCTCTTCCCGCTGGAGAACTCCGGCGAGTCGGCGGTGCTGTTCTGCTGGACCATGCTGCTGCTTGTCTTCACCGGCCCAGGCGCCCTCTCCCTCGGCTCGCTGTTCACCACCCTCCGCGAGCGCAACCGCACGGCCGACCCCCGGCCGGCCACCGCCTGAGCCGCCCGGCGCCGACTCGCACATCTCTCCAGCGCCCGCCCGGGTGCCCCTCCGGGCGGGCGCTGCGCGTACGCTTCCAGCCAAGCCGCCGCGGCACGGGGACCGCCCGCAGGGACCGGGGGCTGACCGGACCCGGGGAGTGAAGGTGCTCGAAAGCGTGGCCGCCGGCCCGTGGATCTACGCGGCGGTGGCCCTCTCGGTACTCCTGGACGTCTTCCTGCCCATCCTGCCCAGCGGCGTCCTCCTCGTCACCGCCGCCACCGTGGCCGCGGCCGGCGACGGCTCCCTGCCCGCGCTGGTGCTCTGCGCGGCCGCCGCCTCCCTCCTCGGCGACCTGGCCGCCTACCGCCTCGCCTGGCACGGCAGGTCCCGGCTGCACCGCGCGGTGGCCCGCTCCCCCAGGCTGCGCCGGGCGCAGGAACGACTCGGCACCGCCCTGGCCCGCGGCGGCGGCGCCCTCGTCGTGGTGGCCCGCTTCGCCCCGGCCGGACGCTCCGTGGTCTCCCTCGCCGCCGGCGCCGCCCGCCGCCGCGCGGCCCACTTCCTCCCCTGGTCCGCCCTCGCCGGTGCCGCCTGGGCCACCTACAGCGTCGCCCTCGGCTACCTCGGCCGCCAGTGGCTGGGCACCACCTGGACCGCCCTGGCCGTCCCCGTCCTCGCCCTCTTCCTCGCCGGCGCACTGGCCCTCTGCCTCATCCGCCGCCCCCCGGCCGCCACCCCACCCCCTCACTCTT
>NZ_PVLV01000701.1 GCF_002982015.1 Streptomyces solincola | reverse complement strand
GTCCCCTCGCGCCCGCCGCCGGCCCGCCCGACCGCGAGGTGGCCTCGAACACGCCGGGCCCCGCCCGCGCCCGGGCGGTGGGCGGCCGCGTACGCACCGGCCCGGGCGCCCGCGCCCCGGCCGCCGCCTGGCCGCTCCATATGCGGGCAATCCCTCCGTTCGCCCGCGCGCCCGCCCTGTCCGAATACCGTTCCCGGGGCCCGCCGGCCGTGCCACGGGGGCCGGAAGGTGTGGAAAGGGGCTCCCGAGGAAACCGGTAGGAACCGGCCGAACGGCCCCGCCGCCCCCGGCCGGCGAGCGAACGAGAGCGAGGGAGCCTGTGATGAGCCACTCCGACAAGCGTCCGGAGACCGCCGCCGAGGAGCTGCTGGACGAGTTCGAGCGGGCCGAACTGGACATCGACGACGAACGGGAACCGGCGCACGACAAGGAGGCCGCGGACGCGATGCGTCCGGGCGAGGCCGCCGAGGAGTCCGTGCAGAGCGACGCCCACCGCGAACCCGGCGACCGCCGGGGGGACTGATCGCGCCGGGCCCGTCCCTCACGCCGCCGTCTGCGAGGCGGCCGCGGACGGCTCCAGGTCGGCGAGGGTGAGCGGACGGGCCGGCGGGTCGGGCAGCGCGATCCGGCCCGTGGTCCGCAGGCCGCCGTCCACGTGCAGCAGCTCTCCGGGCTCCAGCAGCCGCCAGTCCGGGTCGTCGTCCATCCGCTCACTGGCCACCACCACCGAGGGCGCGTCCGTCAGTTCGGCGGAGTGCACCCGCATCCGCCCCTGGGCGCCGCTGTGGTCCAAGTGCCGGTCGCCGTGCCGGCCGCCCGGCCCGCGCTCCAGCACGTACAGCCGGTGGGTGTCGGGGTAGCGCAGCGCCCACAGCTCGCTCGGGGTGGTCAGCACCATGTTCAGGGCGAAGACCGGCAGATGCGCGGCGATCCAGCGGGCCGCCGTCTCGACGCCCCGGCCGACGTCCCCGCCGTTGGCCCGGATCTCATGGGTGATCAGCGCGAAGAACCGCTCCGAGTCGGTGTCCCCGCCCACCAGCGACTCCTCCGGCCCCAGCCTGGCGTCGATCTCCCGCTCCCGCCCGATCACCCCGTTGTGCGCGAACAGCCGGCCGTCCTGTAGGAACGGATGGGTGTTGCGCGGCTCCAGCCGTCCGGTCGAGGCGTACCGCACATGCGCCAGGAACGTCGCCGACCGCACGTCCCGCGCCTCCTCGGCGAACGCCCGGTCCTCGTACGCGGCGATCGGCGCCCGGTCCACCGACGGCGTGCCGTCGGCGCCGAACCAGCCCAGGCCCGTCCCGTCCGGGTCCTGGCGGCTCTGGTCGCGCAGGCTGTCCGGGGCGTCCAGCAGCCAGAAGGTGGCCCGGGTCCGGCGCGGGGCGCTGGTCAGACCGAACAGTCGGCACATCGCGTCTCCTCGGGAGGAAGGGCGGGCGGCGTCAGTGCCGGCCGGCCCGCTGCGGGTTCCTGGTCTCGGCGCCGTGCGCGAACCCGCCGGCGTCCTCGGCGCTGCGCTGCGGCCCCTGCTGCCGCTCCAGGCGGTCCAGCACCCGCCGCAGGTCCTCGAGGAGCAGGTCGGCCAGATCGTGCCCGAAACCGTTGCGGACCACGATCCGCAGCACCGCCAGGTCCTCGCGGTCCTTGGGGAAGGTGTACGCCGGGACCAGCCAGCCGCGCTCGCGCAGCGCCGCCGAGACGTCGAACACGCTGTACTCGCCCACCCCGTCCTTGACGCGGAAGGCGAAGACCGGCGCCTGGCTCCCGTCGGTCAGCAGCTCGAACGGCCCCAGGTCCGCGATCCGGGCGGCCAGACCGGTCGCCACGTCCCGGCAGGTCTGCTGGACCCGGCGGTAGCCCTCCATGCCCAGGCGCAGGAACGTGTAGTACTGCGCCACCACCTGCGCGCCCGGCCGGGAGAAGTTCAGCGCGAAGGTGGGCATGTCCCCGCCCAGGTAGTTGACGTGGAAGACCAGGTCGTCCGGGAGCGCCTCGGCGTCCCGCCACAGCGCCCAGCCCACCCCCGGCATCACCAGCCCGTACTTGTGCCCGGAGGTGTTGATGGAGGCCACCCGGCGCACCCGGAAGTCCCACTCCAGCTCCGGGTCGAGGAACGGCGCGATCATGGCCCCCGAGGCGCCGTCCACGTGCACCGGCACGTCCAGGCCGGTGCGCTCCTGGAGCTCGTCCAGCGCGCGGGCGATGTCCGCCACCGGCTCGTAGCTGCCGTCGAAGGTGGAGCCGAGCACCGCCACCACGCCGATGGTGTTCTCGTCGCAGTGCGGCAGCGCGGTCTCCGCGGTCAGGTGGTAGCGGTCGCCCTCCAGCGGCACGTACCGGGGCTCGACCTCGAAGTACTCGGCGAACTTCTCCCAGCAGATCTGCACGTTGGCGCCCATCACCAGGTTGGGCCGGTCCGCCGGCTTCCCCTCCGCCCGGCGCCGCTGCTGCCAGCGCCGCTTCAGCGCGAGCCCGGCGAGCATCGCCGCCTCGCTGGATCCGGTGGTCGAGCAGCCGATCACATGGCGCGGGTCCTCCGCGTGCCAGAGCCTGGCCAGCATGTGCACGCAGCGCAGCTCCAGCTCGGCGGTCTGCGGGTACTCGTCCTTGTCGATCATGTTCTTGTCCGCGCACTCCGCCATCAGTCGCAGCGCGTTCGGATCGGCCCAGGTGGTGACGAAGGTGGCGAGGTTCAGCCGGGCGTTGCCGTCCAGCATCAGCTCGTCGTGGACGAGCTGGTAGGCCGTGTCCGGCTCCATCGGGCCCTCGGGCATCGCGTACCGGGGGACTGTGACGGGCTCCCGGCTGAAGATCGGGTTCAGCTCCACGTCCCGGCTGTACCGCGCGTCCCCGCGGCCATGGTTCAGGGCCATCGTCCGTCGTCCTTCCACCCGCCTGCGCACCCGGCGGTCCACCGGCGCCTTGACGGCCCTTCCCCCCGGCGGCCCCCCATCCGCG
>NZ_PVLV01000700.1 GCF_002982015.1 Streptomyces solincola | reverse complement strand
GCCCGCGCCCCGCCGCGCCCGGGCCGTCGAGGGCGCCGCCCCGGCGCCGCCCGCCCGGCGCGCCGAGCGCACCCGCACCACCCGCCACCCCCGTACGCACAACCGGAATGAGGACCACTGATGGAGTCGGCCGAGATCCGCCGCCGCTGGCTGAGCTTCTTCGAGGAGCGCGGGCACACCGTCGTCCCTTCGGCGTCGCTCATCGCGGACGACCCGACTCTGCTGCTGGTCAACGCCGGCATGGTGCCGTTCAAGCCGTACTTCCTCGGCGAGACCAAGCCGCCCGCCCCGCGCGCCACCAGCGTGCAGAAGTGCGTGCGCACCCCGGACATCGAAGAGGTGGGCAAGACCACCCGGCACGGCACCTTCTTCCAGATGTGCGGCAACTTCTCCTTCGGCGACTACTTCAAGCAGGGCGCCATCGCCCTCGCCTGGGAGCTGCTGACCTCCGCCGTGGACAAGGGCGGCTACGGCCTCGACCCCGAGCGCCTGTGGATCACCGTCTACCTCGACGACGACGAGGCCGAGCGGATCTGGCGCGACGAGATCGGCGTCCCCGCCGAGCGCATCCAGCGCCTGGGCAAGAAGGACAACTTCTGGTCCATGGGCGTCCCCGGCCCCTGCGGCCCCTGCTCCGAGATCAACTACGACCGCGGGCCGGAGTTCGGCCCCGAGGGCGGCCCGGCCGTCAACGACGAGCGGTACGTGGAGATCTGGAACCTCGTCTTCATGCAGTTCGAGCGGGGCGCCGGCGACGGCAAGGAGGACTTCCCGATCCTCGGCGACCTGCCCTCCAAGAACATCGACACCGGACTCGGCCTCGAACGCCTCGCCATGATCCTTCAGGGCGTGCGCAACATGTACGAGACCGACACCCTGCGCGTCGTCATGGACAAGGCCACCGAGCTGACCGGCGTCCGCTACGGCGAGAAGCACGACACCGACGTCTCCATGCGCGTGGTCGCCGACCACATGCGCACCTCCGTCATGCTCATCGGCGACGGCGTCACCCCCGGCAACGAGGGCCGCGGCTACGTGCTGCGCCGCATCATGCGCCGCGCCATCCGCAACATGCGCCTGATGGGCGCCACCGGCCCCGTCGTCCAGCACCTCGTCGACGTGGTCATCGACACCATGGGGCAGCAGTACCCCGAGCTGATGACCGAGCGCGGCCGCATCGAGACCGTCGCCCTCGCCGAGGAGGCCGCCTTCCTCAAGGCCCTCAAGGGCGGCACCAACATCCTCGACACCGCCGTCACCGACACCAAGGCCGCCGGCGGCACCGTGCTCGCCGGCGACAAGGCGTTCCTGCTCCACGACACCTGGGGCTTCCCCATCGACCTCACCCTGGAGATGGCCGCCGAACAGGGCCTCACCGTGGACGAGGACGGCTTCCGCCGCCTGATGAAGGAGCAGCGGGAGCGGGCCAAGGCCGACGCCAAGGCCAAGAAGACCGGCCACGCCGACCTCTCCGCCTACCGGGAGATCGCCGACACCGCCGGCGGCACCGAGTTCACCGGCTACGCCGTCCTGGAGGGCGAGACCACCGTCGTCGGCCTGCTCGTCAACGGCCTGCCCGCCCCCGCCGCCACCGAGGGCGACGAGGTCGAGGTCGTCCTCGACCGCACCCCGTTCTACGCCGAGGGCGGCGGCCAGCTCGCCGACACCGGCCGCATCAGGCTGGACACCGGCGCCGTCGTCGAGGTCCGCGACGTGCAGCAGCCGGTCCCCGGCGTCTCCGTGCACAAGGGCGCGGTCCAGGTCGGCGAGGTCACCGTCGGCGCCTCCGGGTACGCCGCCGTCGACGTACGCCGCCGCCGGGCCATCGCCCGCGCCCACAGCGCCACCCACCTCACCCACCAGGCGCTGCGCGACGCCCTCGGCCCCACCGCCGCCCAGGCCGGCTCGGAGAACTCCCCGGGCCGCTTCCGCTTCGACTTCGGCTCGCCCGCCGCCGTCCCCGGCACGGTCCTCACCGACGTCGAGCAGAAGATCAACGAGGTGCTCTCCCGCGAACTGGACGTCCAGGCCGAGGTGATGAGCCTGGAGCAGGCCAAGAAGCAGGGCGCCATCGCCGAGTTCGGCGAGAAGTACGGCGAGCGGGTCCGGGTCGTCACCATCGGCGACTTCTCCAAGGAGCTGTGCGGCGGCACCCACGTCGGCAACACCAGCCAGCTCGGCCTGGTCAAACTGCTCGGCGAGTCCTCCATCGGTTCCGGCGTGCGCCGCATCGAGGCCCTGGTCGGAGTGGACGCCTACAACTTCCTCGCCAAGGAGCACACGGTCGTCGCCCAGCTCCAGGAGCTGGTCAAGGGCCGCTCCGAGGAGCTGCCGGAGAAGATCGCCGGCATGCTCGGCAAGCTCCGGGACGCCGAGAAGGAGATCGAGAAGTTCCGCGCCGAGAAGGTGCTGGCCGCCGCCGCCGGACTGGTCGAGTCCGCCCGCGACGTCCACGGCACCGCGCTGGTCACCGGCCAGGTCCCGGACGGCACCACCGCCGACGACCTGCGCAAGCTGGTCCTCGACGTGCGCGGCCGCATCGGCGGCGGCCGTCCCGCCGTGGTCGCCCTGTTCACCACCGCGGGCGGCCGCCCGCTGACCGTCATCGCCACCAACGAGGCCGCCCGCGAGCGCGGCCTCAAGGCCGGGGACCTGGTCCGCACCGCGGCCAAGACCCTCGGCGGAGGCGGCGGCGGCAAGCCGGACGTCGCCCAGGGCGGCGGCCAGAACCCGGACGCCGTCGGCGACGCCATCGCCGCCGTCGAACGGCTCGTCGCCGAGACCGCCTGATGGACGACCGCCCCATGCGACGCGGCCGCCGTCTGGCGGTCGACGTCGGGGACGCCCGGATCGGGGTCGCCTCGTGCGACCCCGACGGGATCCTGGCCACGCCGGTGGAGACCGTGCCGGGACGCGACGTCCCGGCCGCCCACCGGCGGCTGCGGGTACTCGTCGAGGAGTACGAGCCCCTGGAGATCGTCGTCGGGCTTCCGCGCTCCCTCAACGGACGCGAGGGCCCGGCCGCGGCCAAGGTCCGCTCCTTCGCCCGCACCCTGGCCCAGGGCGTCGCCCCCGTCCCGGTCCGGCTCGTCGACGAGCGGATGACCACCGTCACCGCCGGCCAGGGCCTGCGCGCCTCCGGCGTCAGCTTGAAGAAGGGCCGCTCCGTCATCGACCAGGCGGCCGCTGTGATCATCCTCCAGAACGCTCTTGAGTCCGAACGGGTATCGGGTAATCCGCCCGGGGAGAGCGTCGAAGTGGTCATCTGATCGCGATACGGTAACGTTCCGCGCGGTACGGCGGCGTTCGAACGCCCGCTGTGCGACGTAGAGGCGGATCGTCCGGACGCCTCGCGGCTGTTTGGGGATCGATGACTGAGTATGGCCGGAGCCCCGGCTCCGAACCGTGGCACCCCGAGGACCCGGCATACGGGAGTCAGGGGTGGGAAGGGCAGCAGGCGGCCCCCCACCAGCACGCCCAGGCCCAGCCCCCGTACGCCGCCGCCCAGGACCCCTACGGGCAGCAGCAGTCGCAGCAGGACTACGCCGAACAGCAGTCCTACGGTCACCAGCAGTACGGCCACGACCCGTACGCCGACCAGCAGGGCTACGCCCAGCAGACCTACGGACACCAGCAGGGCTACGGCGAGCAGCAGCACTACCCGCAGGGCCAGGGCGCCTGGGACACCGGCCAGAACCCCATGGTCTACGGCGCGCCCGCGCCGGCCGCCGACCCCTACGCCGCCGCCCCCGACCCGTACGCGGCCGGGGGCGCGCCGGACCTCTACGGCACCCCCGAGGCGTAC
>NZ_PVLV01000006.1 GCF_002982015.1 Streptomyces solincola | reverse complement strand
CGCCGGGTCGAGGCTCCAGAGGCGGACGCTGCCGTCGCTTCCGCTGCTGGCGACCGTGCCGTCGTCCGGGGCGAAGGCGACCGCCCAGACCGGGGCCGTGTGGCCGGTGAGCACGGCGCGCAGGGCTCTCGTGGCGACGTCCCACAGCCGGACCTCGCGGTCGCTGCCGCCGCTGGCCAGGGTGCGGCCGTCCGGGGCGAAGGCGACGCCCCGGGCGGAACCGGTGTGGCCCCCTGCGAGGACGGCGAGGGCGCGCCGCCGGAGCGGATCCCACAGCCGGACCGCGCCGTCGTTGTCGCTGCTGGCCAGGGTCCGGCCGTCCGGAGCGAACGCCACCGAGCGGACCGCGCCGCGATGTCCGGTGAGGACCGCGAGCGGGCGGCGGCGCGGCACGTCCCACAGCCGTACCGTCAGATCGTCGCCGGCGCTGGCGAGCAGGGTGCCGTCCGGGCTGAACGCCACGGCGTTGGCGAAGTCGGTGTGGCCGGTCAGGGTGGCCAGCGCGGTGCGCCGGGGCATGTCCCACAGCCGGACCGTGTGGTCGGCGCCGGCCGAGGCGAGGGTGCGCCCGTCGGGCGCGACGGCCACCGCGAACAGATCGTCGCCGGAGCCGGTGAGGGCGCCCACCCCGCGACCGCTGGGCACGTCCCACAGCCGGACGGCGCCGTCGGGGCCGGCCGAGGCCAGGGTGCGGCCGTCGGGGGCGAAGGCCACCGCCGAGACCGCGCCCCGGTGGCCGGTGAGCGTGGCGGCGCCCCGGCGGCCGGCGACATCCCACAGCCGGACGGTGCCGTCGGCATCGGCGCTGGCGAGCAGCGCGCCGTCCGGGCTGTAGGCGATCTGGCGGATCTCGGTGAACGGGCGGGGGAAGAGGGCGCGGCGGGAGAGGTCCCAGAGCACGGCGGTCTGGTCGAAGCCGGCCGTCACCAGGGACCTGCCCCCGGGCGCGACCGCCGCCCCGAGCACGTAGTCGGTGTGCCCGGCCAGGGTCGCGGCGGTGCGCCCGGTGCGGACGTCCCACAGCCGGGTGACGCCGTCTCCGCCGGCGCTGACGACGGTGGCTCCGTCGGGGGTGTACGCCACGCCGTTGACGTCGTCGCTGTGGCCGGTCAGCACGGCCGTGGCGCGCCCGGCGCCGGCGTCCCAGAGCCGGACGGCGCGGTCCGTCCCGCCGCTGGCGACGCCGCGGCCGTCCGGTGCGACGGCGAGCCCCAGCACGGCGCCGGTGTGCCCGCGCAGCACGGCCCGTGCGCGGCCCCGGGCGACGTCCCACACCCGTACGGTGTGGTCGGCTCCCGCGGAGACCAGGGTGCGGCCGTCGGGACCGTAGGCGAGCGCGTTGACCTCGCCGGCGTGCCCGGTCAGGACGGCTGCCGGGCGGGTTCCGCCGCGAGCGGACCAGAGGCGGACCCGTCCGTCCGCTCCCGCCGTGGCGAGGGTGCGGCCGAGCGGGTCGTAGGCGAGGGCGCGGGCTGCTGTGGTGGCGGCGGGCAGTACGGTCACCGGCCGGCGGCGGAGGCGGTCCCACACCCGCACCGGTCCGCGGGTGGAGGTGGCGGCGAGGTGCCGGCCGTCGGGGCTGAAGGCAAGCGCCCGGACCCGCCCGCCGACCGGCAGCGCCGCGATCCGGCGCCGGTCGGCGGTGCGCCAGAGGCCGACCGTGCCGTCCGAGGACGCAGTGGCCAGCACGGCGCCGTCCGGGGTGAGGGCGACCGCGTTGACCGGGCCGCGATGACCGGTGAGCCGGGCCGCGAAGGGCTGCGCCTGGGTGCTGAGGAGCGCGCCGAGTGCCTCCGGGGTGTCCGCGGCGCGGTAGGCCGCGGCGGCGAGCAGCATGGAGGCCTCGGGCCGCCCGGCGGCGAGGGCGGCGGACTGTAGGGCCAGGGCCCGGGACCGTGCGGTGCGCTCCTGGTCCAGCGCTTCGGAGCGCTGCTGCCGGGCGACGCCGCCGGCGGCCAGGACGACGGCGAGCAGCACCATCAGGGCGGCGACCAGGCCTCGGCGCAGCCGGACGTGTCGACGGGCGTGCCGTGCCCGGCGGTTCTCCTCCGTCTGCCCGGCGCGGAGGAAGGCCGCCTCCGCCGGGCCGAGCCGGGCGGGGCCGCCGGGGCCCTCGGCCAGGGCCCGGGCGCTCTCCAGCTTGGAGCCGCGGTAGAGCAGGGCGGGGTCCCGCAGCCCGTGCTCCCATTCGGCTGCCGCCTGGGAGAGGTGCTGGTGGGCCATCAGGGCGGCGCGGTCGGCGGTGAGCCAGTCCCGCAGCCGCGGCCAGGCGTGCAGCAGTGCCTCGTGGGTGATCTCGACGGTGTCCCGGTCGAGGGTGACCAGCCGGGCGCGGGCGAAGCGGTCGAGCACGGCGGCGGCCGCCGGCTGGTCCTCCAGCGTGGCGCGGTCTACCCGTTGGCGGGTGGCGCCCGCGCCCTCGGTGATGCGGGCCAGGCGGGGCAGCAGGTGCCGGGCGGTGCGCTGCTCGGCGGGGTGGAGGTCGGCGAAGACGTCCTCGGCGGTGCGGGCGACGGCCCCCTGGATGCCTCCGGTCCGCTCGTATCCGGCGACGGTGAGCAGGGTCTTCCGGCGCTGCCGCCAGGTGGCCAGCAGTGCGTGGGACAGCAGCGGCAGCGCGGCGGTGGTGACCGGTCCGGGGGCGGGTGCGTCGGTCCCGTGCAGTCCGGCGTCCCTCAGCAGCAGTTGCTCCAGGCCCGGTTCGAGTCGCAGTCCGGCCCGCCGGGCCGGGCGCGTGATGGCGGCGCGCAGCTCGGGCGCGGTCATGGGCGGCAGGGCGAAGAGGCCGTCGACGAGGCCGGAGGCGAGCTCCGGCAGGCTGAGGCACCGCCCGGTGAAGTCGGCGCGGACGCCGAGCACCACGACGGCCGGGGCGGTCTCCTTCCCGCCGGCCGGGCCGGCGCCTGCCAGGGCGCTGAGCACTCCCGCGTAGGCGCGCCGTTCGGCCTCGTCGGCGCAGAGGGTGAACAGCTCCTCGAACTGGTCGACGACCAGGACGAGGCGGACGGACGGACGGCGGCGGGCGCTCGTCTCGCCTGCCGCGCCGGGCCGCTTTCCCCCGGGCTTGCTCGTGCGGGGCGCGGGCAGGCCGCCCGGCCGGGCCGACGGGTCGTCGTCCGGCGCTCGCCGCCGCCCGGTCCGGTCGCCCGGCGGCGGGGCGGCTCCGGCGGTCAGGCGTCGTACGGCGGTGGTGAGCGCCTCGGGATCGCGCCGCAGCCGGTCGGGTGTGACGCCGGTGTCGGCGCCCAGGGCCTCGGCCGTGCGCGCCAGCAGCTCGGCGAGGGGGTGTGCGGTGGGCCGGCACACCGCCACCGGCCAGTGCTCCGCGCCCGCCATGGGGAAGCCGCCGCGGCGGCGCAGCGCCGGCAGCAGTCCGGCCCGGAGCAGGGAGGACTTGCCGGCGCCGGAGGGCGCGACCATGAGCAGCGGGCCGGCTCCGATCCGCTCGAAGACCCGCTCGACCAGGGCGGTCGTGGCCTGCTCCCGGCCGAAGAACCAGGCGGCCTCGTCTTCGCCGAAGGCGCGCAGTCCGCGGTAGGGCGGGCTGCCGGTGTCCTCGTCGGCCGGGTCGTGTGCGGCGGGCACCAGCTTCAGCAGGGCGCCGTGGGCCTTCAGTGCGTCGTCGCACCGGCGGCCCACGTCGAGCGTGACGCGTCGGGACCCGGTCTCGATCTTGCTGAGATACCCCTTGCTGTAGTGCGTGAGGCGGGCGAGGTCGGCCAGGGACAGCCCGAGCCGCGACCTCAGGCGGCGCAGCTCCGCCGGGAAGTCCCCCGCCGCGCCGCCCGGCTGTGCCGGGCGGCGGGTGGCCCGCTTCTCGTGACGGCGCGTGGACGGGCGTACTGGCTGCTGCCGGTCGGTCTTCAGGTGGTCGGTCGGTCGTCGGTCCCCCATGGCATCCCCCGATGCTCCGCACGCTCCGTGAGCGTGCTGTGACAGAGTCAATGCTCCGAAAGTTACCCTGAGTGACTGACAGACCGCCAGGCGATTACCTCCCGTGGCGAGAACTCGCCACACCGAACCGGACCGTCCGCTTCCGCTAGCGGTCAGGGACGGTTCAGCCGGACGGAGTTGATCGGGGTCAGGTTGGCGTAGACGCCGGTCTGCGCGGCGATGGGGTTGCCGCAGCCGGCGCCGTTGGTCCCGGTGCACAGGTTGGCGGTGGCGCCGCCGGTCTGGTTGTTGAGCACCCAGTGGTTGCCGAACTGGTTGCTCAGGTTGTGCGCGCCGTACCGGTAGAAGACGTGGGTGGGACGGACGGCCGGGTTCTGGTCCTGCGGGTAGATGCACACGGCGCCGGAGGGGCAGTTGGCCCAGTCGGCGGCCGGCCGCGCCTCGGCGGGCGCGTGCAGGGTGAGCAGGGCGGCGGTCGCGGTGGCGAGGGCGGCGGCGCCGCGGAGCAGCGTGGAACGCATGGGATCTCCCGTTCGGGTGGTGGTGCCGGTGGTGACGGTCTCAGCGTGCCCGGCTCATGGGGCCGGAGGGCGGGGTTGCCTGTTGCCCGTCGGCGGGCTGACTGGGAAACCCCTCCCGAGCTGGGCGTTCACCGGGTGACGGGCAACCCCCGTATGAGCGGCGGCAGGGCGGGTAGGCGGGCAGCATGCCGGACTCAGCCCAGGATGTGGTGGCCATGGTGGTCGAGGAAGCGACGAGCGCACGCGAGGAATTGGGCGACACCGTGGCAGAGGCCGTCGGGGAGACCCGCGGCGGGCTGTCGGCGATCGCGGCGGGAGGAGCGTGCGGTCTGCTGGCGGCGCTGACCGCGCACACGGCGATCCAGCAGAGGCTGGCCAAGGCGTGGTCGCCGGAGCTGGCCGCGGGCGCGCTGACACTGGCGTACGCCACCGGGGCCTCGGCGCTCTTCCGTTACGGACAGGTCCGGTTGCGCCGGGCCAGGGAGGCCTCGCGCGAGACGCTGGAGGTCTCGCGGGACACCTTCGCGCGCACCGTGGACGCGCTGGCGCAGGGCTGACCCACGGCCCGGCGCACGGACGGCGCGCCGGCGGCATCCGGCGTCACGCACACGAGGGGCGCCTCCCCCGGCTCTGCCGGTGGAGGCGCCCCTCGTGTGTGCGGGGTGTCCCGCGAGGTCAGCGGACCCAGACGTCGATGACCGGGGAGACGACCCGCCGGTTGCCGTCGACCAGGCGGAGCTTGTTGTGGCCGCGCATGCCGAGGACGACGCGCATGCTGTAAGCCGACCGGGAGTTGGTGGTCATCGAGGCCGGCAGGGTGACCCAGCGGCGCTCGCCCAGCTTCTGCTGGAGGGTGACCCGGGTGCCGGGGCGCACGTTGTGGGCGACCCCGCGGACCCGGAACTGCTGCCAGGCGCGCACGCTCTTCGCGGAGGACTTGGCCGCGAAGGCCGGGGCCGCGGCGGCGGCCGGCTTGTGCTGCGCGGGGGCCGGCGAGGCGACGGCCACCGCCGTGCCGACCGAGCCGGCCACCACGGCCGCGGCGGCGATACCGGCACCCCAGGTACGGACGAACTGACGCATGCTCTGTCTCCCAGGTGAGGAAAAGAAGAGGGAAGGCGCTTCACCGGAAAAGTAAGCACATGGGTCGATAACCGGATTATTCGACACGGGCAACGCCAACCGGTTACCCCGTCCAGCCGTGTGCGGCCGTCAACCCCAGCTCTGGGCGTAGGACGTGCGCAGTTCGTCCCGGTCGGCCCGCTCGGTGAGCAGCCACCGCACCGCGCCCAGCCCGATCAGGCTGATGCCGATGACCACCAGACCGGTGAGCAGGAGCGGGAGTTCGACGATCGAGGTGACGGTGGGGCGCGACCGTCCCGGGTCGACCGGAGGCGCTCCCACGGCGTTTCCGGCGTCCGTCCCGCCTCCCGTGGCCGCACTCGAATCGGCGGACGGCGACACGGTGGGCGTGGGCGACGCGGAGCCGGAGGGCGAGGCGCCAGGGCGCAGGCGTCCGTCGATGACACGCACCCCCAGTCGGGACAGGGCGCTGGTCACCGGCTGAAAGAACGTCACCCCGCCTTCGGCGCAGTCACCGTTGCCTCCGGAGGTCACGCCGAGGGCGACGCCCTCGGCCAGCAGCGGGCCGCCGCTGTCGCCCTGCTCGGCGCAGACGGTGGTCTGGATCAGTCCGGTGACCGTGCCCTCGCGGTAGTTGACCGTGGCGTCGAGCGCGGTCACCCGCCCACTGCGCAGCCCCGTGGTGCTGCCGCTGCGGAACACCCGCTGCCCGACGACCGGGTCGGCCGCGCCGACCACGGCGACGGTGCGGCCCCCGCCCACCGCGACCGCGTTGGCGCCGTCGAAGGCGTCCGGGTCCTCGTACCGTACGAGCGCGAAGTCGGCTCCCGGGAAGGTGCGGGCCACGGTGGTGCCCAGCGGGCGGGGTGCGCCGTCGGCGGCGCGGAACCAGGACGTGCCGACCGGACCGCAGTGGCCGGCTGTGAGCACGAAGTTGTCCCGCCCGTCGGTGACGTTGAACCCGGCGGAGCACCGCCCGCCCCGGCCGAGCAGCGCCGACCCGCCGTCCACGCGCAGCGTGAACTCCCCGCCGGTCCGCCGCATGCGCACGCTCTGCCCGGCCTGCCGCGCGGCGCCTTGGAGGCGCTCCCATGCGCCCCTGGAGACGGTGCGGTCGGCGTAGACGGTCACCTGGTTGGCGGCGTAGTCGACCGACCAGGCCGTGCCCGCGATGCGCGGCGTACGGCCGAGCGCGTCGGCCGCGGCGCGCAGTTCGCGCATGCTGTGCCGCTTCATCTCGGCGCGGGCGCCGGCCCGGCGGACCTCGGCGGCGGCGCCCTCGTCGGTGACGGCGACGACCGGCCGGCCGTCCTCGCCGGTCCATCGGCCCGCCGTCCGCTCCGGCCCCAGCCTGGCCACCGCGTCCGCCACCACTCGGCCGGAGGGGTCGGACGCCGGGGCGTGCGGTCCCTGGGCGGGTGCGCCCGCCATCGCGTCGGACACCATGAGCGTCCCGCAGAGGATCCCTCCGACGGCGGCCGTCCGGACGATCCGTCGGAGCGTGCGCCGCGCGTGCCTCATCGTCTGCTCCCATGCGTCCGGGTGTCCGTTGCCTGGCGGGGTTGCCAGACCATACGGACGGGCGACGCCGCGGGTTCAGCAGCCGGCTCGGCGGAGCCGTGCGCGGGAGCGCGCCCCGGGCCCATCGACCTCCCGACGCCCCGTCAGGACGCCGAGCACGGCGTCCGGTGGGAGTTTTCGCCGTCGGCCGGGGCATCCGGACCCCGTGGAGACCTCCGACGAAAAGCTTCCGCGCGCGCGGGCCGCGCGCCGCAGAACCCCGTGGTGGTTCACCGTCCCGGCGGGCCTGCTGGTGCTGGTCGTGCTGTTCACCGTCGCCGCGCGCTTCGACGTGGTGCCCGGCTGGGACGACGTGTTCGGCGAGGAGACCCGGGACCATTCCGGGCCCGCGCTGCTCCAGTCGATCCAGGACCTGAGCCGCTACGAGGGCGCGGCGGGCTCCTACCAGATCGTGGTGGACCTGGAGAAGGACGCGAAGTTCCTGCCGGACGCCATCCGGGGCACCCGCACCCTCTATGTGGCGGCGGGCACCGTCTCCGCCTACGTGGACCTGGGGAAGGCGGGGCCCAAGGACGTCACCGTGAACGAGGACCGGACGGCCGCGGTGATCCGGCTGCCGCGGGCGGCGCTCGGGTCGCCCGCCCTGGACCCGGAGCGGTCCTACGCCGTGTCCAAGCAGCGCGGCCTGCTGGACCGGCTCGGCGACCTCTTCTCCGACAACCCGAACGACGAGCGCGCGGTGCAGCGCCTGGCGGCGCAGCGCATCGGGGAGGCCGCGGGCGAGAGCGGGCTCACCGCGCGGGCCGAACGCAACACCACCGCCATGCTGAAGGGGCTGCTCGGCTCGCTGGGGTTCGAGCAGGTGACGGTCAGCTACGTGTGACGCCCGCACGGCCGAGCGAGGGATGCCGGGCGTAGGCTGCCGACAGTTCCGGCGCAACGGCCGGAAAGGGTTGAACAAGGAGGAAACGCCATGTCCAAGCCCCCGCTTCCCGAGGCTGCGGTCGCCATGCTGCGCAAGCCGAATCCGGCGGTGCTGTCCACGCTGCGGTCGGACGGCCAGCCCGTGTCCACGGCCACCTGGTACCTCTGGGAGGACGACGGCCGGGTGCTGGTCAACATGGACGAGGGCCGCAAGCGGCTGGGACACATCCGCAAGGACCCCCGCGTGACGCTCACCGTGCTGGACGAGGAGTCCTGGTACACCCATGTGAGCCTGATCGGCCGGGTGGTGGAACTGCGGGACGACGAGGGCCTGGTGGACATCGACCGGCTGGCCCGGCAGTACACGGGCAAGGAGTACCCGCTCCGGGATCGGGGCCGGGTCAGCGCGTGGATCGAGGTGGAGCGCTGGCACGGCTGGGGCTCGCTGAAGGACAGCGGCCAGGCGGGCTGAGCGTGCTCGGCAGCGGCCTGGGACTCTCACGGCTCCGGGCCGGGAGCCGTGAGAGTCGCGACTGGTTCAGCCCGGCGGTGCGAGGGTGGCGCCGTCCGACTGCACGGCGGTGACGCGGACCGGTGTCGCGGGAGCGGCTCGGACCGCCGCGACGGGGCCGGGCGCCTGGGCGGAGACACCGCCGGTCAGCCGGATGCGGACGATGTGCCGGCTGCCGGCGGCCAGGGCGTACCACTGGCCTCCGGGCGAGCGCCAGCGCGCGCCGGCCACCACGTGCTGACCGAACCGGCTGCACGCGGCGGTGTCCTCCCGCTCGGCCACCACCGTCCCGGGACGCGGCGGGCCCGCGGCGGCGGGCGGCTGGAACTGGACGCGGACGCCGCCCGGGCCGCGCCAGGTGTCGGCACGGGTGCACACCCAGGTGGCCGTGCCCGCCCCGTCCGGCAGGGTCTGGCGGGCGTAGACCCAGTCGTTGACGGCCCGCACGCCGTCGCCGCGCAGGTCGGCCAGCAGGCAGGCGCTGCGTGCCCAGCTCTCCAGCGCCGTCCGGCCGGTGACCTCCCGGGGCTGCCGGGAAGGGGTGCCGGTGTCCGGGGACGGGGTGTGCGTGAGGTGGGCCGGGGCGAGTTCGCCGAGATCGGTGACGAGGAAGGCGTGCTTCTCCACGATGAGTTCGGAGGAGCGCAGGCTGAGCACCGGCCAGGAGGCGCAGGAGCGGCCGTCGGAGGGGACGGGCACCGGGGGCGTGACGCCGTCCACCGGGGTGAGCGGGCGGGTGCGTTCGGCCGGGCGCAGCAGGTCCCGGGTGCCGCTCTCGGCGATCCAGGGGGCGAGGAGGTACCGGGCGCGGCCGGGGTCCCGGGTGAGCACGAGAGCGGCGGCGGTGGTGACCCCGGCGTCGTCGCTGCGGGCGACGGCGAGTGCGGGCCGGGCGCCGGCCGACGGCTCGGTGTACCGGGCGACCCGGTCGGTGGCGGCGTCGAGGAGCAGGACGACGGCGAGGCCGTCCACGTCAGCGGCGTAGAGGAGTTGCGGCGGGCTGGTCGGCGCGGCGGCCGAGGCGCCGGGAGCGGTGGTGATCTTCGCTTCCCCGCTGCCGGCCCAGGCGCGCAGGGCGCGCCCGAGCAGCGCGCGGTCGCCGCGCCGGGCGCCGCGGGCGGGCCAGGCGGTGAGGTCCAGCCGGGTGGTGTCGGCCCACTTGCCGGCCGGGGCGCTGCGCAGGGTGGCCGGGTCGGAGCGGTAGGAGCTGCCGGCCGGCTGCGCGGGGGCGGCGGGCTTGGCGTCGTCCGCCGTCCGGTCGCGGTCGGAGGTGACGAGGGCCGCGGTGAGGGTGGAGGCGGCGAAGAGGAGCGCGACGGCCGCGGTGGCGGCCGCCCGGGCGCGGTGGCGGCGGCGCAGCAGGTCGGTGGGGTGGAGCTGGACCCGGCTGGGGTCGAACTCGTCGGCGGCCAGCAGGACTCGGGCCGAGCCGTCGGACAGGCCGGGCAGACCGGCGGCGGCGGCCAGGGCGGCGTTCGGGTCGGCCACACCGGCCGCGGCGAGGACGGCGGAGGTCTCGTCGTCGGCCAGCCCCTCCAGCAGCCGCAGGGCCAGTGCGGCCCGGGCGGCGGCGGGCACTCCGGCCAGGGCCCGGCTGAGCGCGAGCTCTCCGGCGCCGCCGGCGTGCGGGGAGAGCCGCAGGCCGAGGACGACGGGGAGCCGCGGGTAGGGGCGGGCGCGCCGCCGGCGCTCGTGGCGCAGCGCCGTGCGCAGCACCCGCTCCCGTATCCAGACGTATCCGTCGCCCGCCGCGTCCCCGTCCTGCGGGCGGGGGGCCGCCGGGGTGCGGGGCAGCGCGTCCTGGACGACGGTGTGGGCGGTGACCACGCGGCGGTGGCGGCCCAGGGCCGGCGGCAGGACGAGGTGGGCGAGGCGGACCAGCCGCCCGTAGTGCTCGACGAGGACGGCTTCCGCTTCCTCGACGCCCGGGCGCCGGTCGGCGGGGACCTTCGGCGACGGTTCCCGTGGTGTGGGCATGGGACCTCGGCTCGTTGGGACGTGCGACTCCACTGGTGTGCACAACGAGCGTCCGCCGATACCGTCACATCGGCAGGTGGTACGACGTATGGCCGCGCCGGCGGCGGCCGGCTAGGCGTCGGCGGAGGCTCCGGAGGCGGGGCCGAAGGCGGGCTCGGGCACGGCCGCGGGCTCCAGCAGTTCGGAGGGGCGGCCGTCGGGGCCCACCGGGACGTCGCCGTCGACGGTGACGCGGCGCAGGGTGCGGACGTGGTCGCCGGAGTCGTCGGCCCCGTAGTGCTGGGTGGCGCGGTTGTCCCAGATGGCGACGTCGCCTTCCCGCCACTGCCAGCGGAAGGTGTTCTCGGGGCTCTCCACGTGCGCCTGGAACAGGTCGAGCAGGGCGCGCGAGTCGCGGCCGGCCAGTCCGGACAGGCGCTGGACGAAGTTGCCGAGGAGCAGGGTCCGTTCGCCGGTCTCGGGGTGGACGCGGACCACCGGGTGCTCGGTGCGGAACGTCACCGCGGTGAAGACCTCGCGGTACTGCGCCAGTGCCTCGGGCACCGCGTCGGGGCGCAGGGCGGCGTAGTCGTAGTCGTTGGAGTGGACGGCGCGCAGGCTGTCGGCGAGGACCCGCAGCGGCTCGGGCAGTCCGGCGTACGCGGTGGCGGTGTTGGCCCACAGGGTGTTGCCGCCGTAGGGCGGGATGGTGACGGCCCGCAGGATGGAGAAGGCCGGGTAGGCCGGTACGAAGGTGACGTCGGTGTGCCACTGGTTGGCGCGGGCGCCGTGGTCGGAGTCGATGCCCAGGGCGTAGCGGCCGTCGGCGGACGGGACGGTCGGGTGGGCGACGGGGTTGCCCAGCAGGCGGGCGAACGCCTCGTGGCCTTCCTCGTCGAGGTGGTGCTGGTCGCGGAAGAAGACGACCTTGTGCTCCAGGACGGCGGCGCGGACGGCGGCGACGGTCTCGGAAGCGAGGTGGCCGCCGAGCCGGACGCCGGTGATCAGGGCCCCGATCCGGCCGCCGAGCTTGCGGACGGCGGGCGCCTGGGCGGCGGTCGGTGCGCCGGCGCTGGGCTCGGTGAGCTCAGTGGGGTGGACGTCGATGGTGGTGACCGGAGTTGCCATGGTGGGGACCTTTCGGTTGCCTGACCTCCCCTGCCCCGGTGTACGGCGGTCGCCGGGGCGAGCCAGGGGCGTGCCGGCCTTTCCGCTGCGGAGGAGACCCCGGCGGCAGGGTCGGCTGGGAGGTGCCGGGAGTGTGGTGGGGTGGCGGGTCGGCGCGGTGGGGCCCGGCCGTGGCCAGGAGCGTGGCAGCGCCCCCAGGGGCCGTCAAGGCGGTCCCCGGCTGCCGCGGGGCGGGGCGGACTGCTGGAATCGGGGCCGGGCGCGCCGGGCGGAAGCGGGCCGCGCCCGTCGCCGCACACGGCGCTGACCTGCGCATTCGACCTCGCCGTCGATGCCTTCGGGGTGGCGGCCGGGCGGCGTGGCCGGATGGAGCCGTGGTCCCGCGCTTTTCATGACGTCGCAACACGGTGGTCGTCGTGGGCAACGCCTGCGACGCAGGACGGGGGCGGCCGTCGCGTGCCGTGCGGACGGCTGGACTGCCTGGAGGCGACGGCGTCGGACACGGCGTCGGCCCGGACCGCGGTGCTGCGCGGGATCGTTCCCGAGCCGAGTGCCGCGGTGCTGGTGGACGCCGCCGCGGCGGGCGGCGGAACGGGCGGACGGGCTGCTGCGTGAGGGGGCTCGGGCGGCGGGCCGGGCGTTGGCGCTGCTGCCGGACGTGTGCAGTCCCTGGGTCCTGCTGGTGACACGGCAGTCCAGCCTGCTGGACGTTTCCCATCGGGAGGAGACCCGGAGCGCCGCGGTCACGTTCTGCCATGTCCGCGCCGACCGCGAGCGGATCGTCGTCCCGCACGCCGGACCGGCCGTGCTCCCGGTCGCGGCCGGCACCGTCCTGCTGAACCCGCTCTTCGGCGCGCCGTTCGGCGGACTGGTACGCCTGCGGCAGGGCTCTTCGCCCGCCTGACGGGACGTCATAACGGCCGGCGGGCCGACCGGCTGCGGACCGCGGTGCCGGCGCAGGCGATCACGGCGAGGCCGCCGACCAGGGTGGGCCAGGTGATCCGCTCGTGGAGCAGCAGTGCGGCCCAGCCGATGGTGAGCACTGGCTGGACGAGCTGGATCTGGCTGACCCGCGCCATCGGTCCGACGGCCAGTCCGCGGTACCAGGCGAAGAAGCCGAGGAACATGCTGACCACGCCGAGATAGCCGAAGGCGGCCCACTCGACGGGGGTGCCGGTGGGGGTGTGCCGGGCGGCGGCAACGGCGGTCAGCGCGGCCATCAGCGGCGCGGACAGCACCAGCGCCCAGGAGATGGTCTGCCAGGCTCCCAGCTCACGGGCGATCAGGCCCCCTTCGGCGTATCCGGCGCCGGCCGCCAGCACCGCGCCGAGCAGCAGCAGGTCGGACCACGCGACGCCGCCGCCCCCGCCGCCCCGCGCGGCGGCGAAGCCGACGGCGGCGACGGCTCCGGCCGCGGCCGTGCACCAGAAGGCCCCCGGCGGGCGTTCGCGGCCGCGGAGCACCGCCAGGACCGCGGTGACGGCCGGCAGCAGGGCGATGACCACCGCGCTGTGGCCGGCCGAGGCGGTGGTGAGCGCGTAGGAGGTCAGGAGGGGGAACCCGGCGACCACACCGGCGGCGACCACGCCGAGCCGGGCCCACTGGACGCCGCGGGGCAGCCTCTGGCGGGTGGCGGTCAGGGCCACCGCCGCGAGGGCCGCGGCGATGACGGCCCGGCCGGCCCCGACGAACAGCGGTGACATGCCACCGCCCCCGACGGCGATCCTGGTGAACGGGACGGTGAGGGAGAAGGCGGCGACCCCGAGCAGCCCCCAGTGGAGGCCGGACCGCGCGGCGCCGGGACGGGCCGCCGGTGCGCGACGGGTGGATAGCACCGGAGCATCAGGGCGAGTAGCGCTACTATGTATCGTCATGAACAACGATAGCAGCAGCCGTATCGCGACGGATCTCCGCGCGTGGGTGGCGGCCGCCTCGCCCGGTGCGCGGTTGCCGTCGACGAGGTCGCTGGTGGACCGGTACGCGGCGAGTCCGGTCACCGTGCAGAAGGCTCTGCGATCCCTGGCGTCCCAGGGACTGGTGGAGAGCCGGCCAGGGGTGGGGACCTTCGTCCGGGCGGTGCGGGCGGCCGCCCGCCCGCACGACTACGGCTGGCAGACCGCGGCGCTCGGCTCACCGCGCGACCGCGCGCCGGCGCTGTCAGCGGCGCTGCGCACCACGCCCAACGACACGATCGCCCTGCACGCGGGCTACCCGGACCGGGAGTTGCTGCCCGAGCGCTTGGTGCGGGCCGCCTTCGTCCGGGCGGCCCGCACCGACGCCGCGGTGAGCCGCCCCCCGGTGGCGGGGCTTCCGGAGCTCCAGGCGTGGTTCGCGGCCGAGCTCGCCGCGGTGACGCCGCTCGGCGGCCGGCCGCCGGCGTCCAGCGACGTCATCGTGCTACCCGGCTCGCAGAGCGGACTGGGCGCGGTGTTCCGCAGCCTGGTGGGCGCGGGCGGGCCGCTCCTGGTGGAGTCGCCGACCTACTGGGGCGCGCTGCTGGCCGCAGCGCAGGCCGGCGTACGGCTGGTGCCGGTGCCCAGTGGCGCTCACGGACCCGATCCGGACGCCCTGGCGCGGGCCTTCGAGCAGACCGGTGCGCGGGTGTTCTACGCCCAGCCCAACTTCGCCAACCCGACCGGCGCCCAGTGGTCGCCCGACCTGGCCGACCGGGTGTTGGAGACGGTCCGCGGACACGGTGCGTTCCTGGTGGAGGACGACTGGGCGCACGACTTCGGGATCGACGCGGCGTCGGCGCCGCTGGCGGCGCGGGATGACGGCGGTCACGTGGTGTGGCTGCGGTCGCTGACCAAGAGCGTGTCCCCGGCGGTCCGGGTCGCCGGGGTGGTCGCCCGGGGGCCCGCCCGGGCCCGGATCCTCGCCGCGTCGCAGGCCGAGTCGATGTACGTCAGCGGTCTGCTCCAGGCGGTCGCGCTCGACGTGGTGAGCCAGCCGGCCTGGCGCACCCATCTGCGCGGACTGGGCCGGCAGCTCGCGGCCCGGCGCGACCTGCTGGCCGACGCGGTGCGCGCGCACGTGCCGGCCGCCCGGCTGGAGGCGCTGCCCCGGGGCGGGCTGAACCTGTGGCTGCGGCTGCCGGACGCCACTGATGCGGTGAAGCTGGCCCGGGACTGCGAGGACGCCGGTGTCATCGTCGCAGCGGGCGACGAGTGGTTCCCCGCCGAGCCGACCGGGGTCTACCTGCGGCTGAACTACTCCGGTCCGAACCCGGGGGCCTTCCCGGAGGGCGCGCGCGTCATCGGCCGTGCTCTGGAGCACGGGCAGCGGTAGCCGACCGGCGTGCTCCCCGGGCAACCCGTCGCCCGTCGACGTAGCCCGTTGTCGTGGGCCGCTGGCGGCCCGGGAAACCGGTTGCCCGCCTCCGCAGCTCGTAGACGGCATCGGGACGCCGTTGCCCGGCGTCGTCGCCCATCTCCGTCGACCGCGGGCGGCCCCTGAGCACACGTTGCCCGACGCCCTGCCCCGTAGGCGGCATCGGGACGCGTCGCCTGCGAGCGGCTCGGGGTCGTCACCCGTTTTCGCCGTCCGGCGTGCCGTGGGCGGGCGGGCGGCCTTCAATGGCGTCAGTCCGGTGCCAGGTCCGGACGGCTTCGCGCGGGCGGGGCCGGGTGGCATGGCACACGCTCGCCCGTGGTCGTCGGAGGCCCCATGCCCGTACCGCCGCGTCCTGCCGAAGAGCGGGCCCCCGCGAACTCCGGGGCCCGGGTGAGCCTGCTGCGGCGCACCGGTCGCTGGTGCGCCCGCCACTGCGTGGTGGTCATCGTGCTGTGGCTGGCGGCGGTGGCCGGATCGCAGGCGCTGTCCGGGGCCTTCGGGGGTGACTACTCGGACGACTTCACGCTGCCCGGCTCGCAGTCCGACGACGGACTGGCGGTGCTGCGGGCGCACGACCCGGCGGCCGGCGGCTACGGGGCGCAGATCGTGCTGCGCGACGCCGACGCGCCACTGACCTCGGTGAGCGGCCAGGTGGGCTCGGCGGTGAGCGAGCTGAACGGGCTGCCGCATGTACTCAGCGCGCAGAGCCCGCTGCCGCCGCCCGGGAGCACCCCGCCGCCGGCCGGGTCCGGGCAGAGCACCGGCCCGCTCTCCTCCGACGGCCGGACCGGCTACATCACCGTGCGGTTCGACGTGCAGCCCGCCACGCTCGGCTCCTCCTATCTGGACGGGGTGGACAAGGCGGTGGCGCCGCTGCGGTCGGCCGGGGTGGAGGTGGAGTACGGGGGTCCGCTCGGCGAGCTGGCCCGGCCGGAGGCCGGGGACCGCACCAGCGAGGCGATCGGGTTCGCGGTGGCGATCGTGGTGCTGCTGATCGGCTTCGGCAGTGTGGTCGCCGCGGTCATGCCGCTGATCACCGCGCTGATCGCGGTGGTGTGCGGGCTGGCGCTGCTGGCCCTGCTGGCGGCCGCCGCGACCTTCGCCACCGTCTCGCCCACGCTGGCCACCATGATCGGTCTGGGCGTGGGCATCGACTACGCGCTCTTCCTCGTCACCCGCCACCGGCAGCAGTTGATGGACGGCCGGGATCCGGTGACGGCGGCCGGCACGGCGGCGGCCACCAGCGGGAAGGCGGTGCTGGTCTCCGGCTGCACGGTGATCATCGCGCTGTCCGGGCTGTGGGCGTCGGGCATCTCCTTCATCGGCAAACTGGGGCTGGCCGCCGCCGTCACCGTGGTCACGGCCGTACTGGGCGCGCTGACCCTGGTACCGGCGATGCTCGGGCTGATCGGGCGGCACATCGACAGGCTGCGGGTGCGCCGGCCGGTGGCGGAGACCGACGCCGAGCCCGGCCAGGAGGCCCACGGGGTGTGGCACCGCTACGCGCGGCGGGTGGAACGGCGGCCGTGGTGGTTCCTGGTGCCGGGGGTGGTGCTGCTGGCGGTGCTCGCGGTGCCGCTGCTGTTCATCCGGCTCGGGCACATCGGCGACGGCGCCGATCCGGAGACGTTCACCGACCGGCGCGCCTACGACCTCATGTCCCAGGCGTTCGGCCCCGGTTCCAACGGACCGCTGACGCTGGTGGTGGACCAGACGGACGTGCCGCAGGCGGACCGCTCGGCGCTGGCCTCCTCGGTGGCCACGGCGCTCACGGACGTGCCCGGCGCGGCGGCGGTCACCCCGGTGACCCCGACGAAGGACGGCGACGTGCTGCTGGCGACGGCGTACTCGGCGACCGCGCCACAGGACCAGGGGACCACGGATCTGGTCAACCGGCTGGTGGACGACGTGCTGCCGGACGCGGTGGCGGGCACCGGCGCCCGGACCTACGTGACCGGGACGACCGCCGCCCAGGTGGACTTCCTCGACATCGTCTCCAGCCGGCTGCTGCTGATCATCGCGGTGGTGGTGGGCCTGGCGTTCCTGGTCATCCTGGTGGTGTTCCACGGGGTGCTGGTGGCGGTGAAGGCGGCGGTGCTCAACGTGCTGTCGATCGCCGCCTCGTACGGGGTGGTCGTGGCGGTCTTCCAGTGGGGCTGGGGCGGTCCCGCGCTGGGCGTCAACGGCGAGGTGCCGATCGAGAGCTACGTGCCGATGATGATGTTCGCCATCGTGTTCGGGCTGAGCATGGACTACGAGATCTTCCTGCTGTCCCGAATGCACGAGGCGTGGCTGCGCACCGGCGACCCGAAGGCGAGCGTGGCGCACTCGCTGGAGATCACCGCTCGGGTCATCACCTGCGCCGCGCTCATCATGGTGAGCGTGTTCGCGGCGTTCATCCTGAGCGACGAGATCGTGGTGAAGATGCTGGGCCTGGGCCTGGCGGCGAGCGTGCTGATCGACGCCACGGTGGTGCGGCTGCTGCTGGTGCCCGCGGCGATGACGCTGCTGGGCCGGGCGGCCTGGTGGACGCCGAGGTGGCTGGAGAAGGTGCTGCCCACCGTGGACGCGGAGGGGCAGGGCGAGCATCCGGCTCCGGCGGCCGCGAAGCGGCGCACGGAGTGAGCCGGTGCGGCCGCGGGAGGCCGCACCGGCTCGGATCGCCTGGTCCCGGCCTGGACTCGCCGCCGCGCGTACCCAGGCCGGGAGGTCGGCCCGCTCAGCTCGCGCCGGGGCGGATGCGCCCGCGCCAGCCGCCGGACTCGCCGCCCTGGGTCTCGATGTACTCCTTGAACCGCCGCATGTCGCCCTTGACCCGGCGGTCGATGACGCCGGTGGCGTCGGCGGCCTTCTCGGCCACGCCGGTCGGTTCGAGGTCCATCACCACCTCGACCCGGGTGTGGGTGTCGTCCACCTTCTGGAAGGTGACCACGCCCTTCTGCCGGGTGTCGCCGGCGACGGTGCGCCACGCGATCCGCTCGTCGGGGAGCTGGTCCACGATCTCGGTGTCGAACTCGCGGTGCACCCCACCGAAGCTGGTCTTCCAGTGGTTGTGCCGGTCGTCGACCTGGCGGATCTCGTCGACGCCCTCCATGAACCGGGGAAACTCCTCGAACATCGTCCACTGGTTGTAGGCGGTGTGGACCGGGACGTCCACCTCGATCGTTTCCTTCACGGTGCTCACGCGGCACCTCCTCGTCTCGTGCGGGGCGACACGGTCCGTCGCCCCCGGGGGTGGGCCGCCCCGGCGGGTACCCAGGCGCCTGCCGTCCTCACGTGGTGCGCCGCGGCGAACAGGGCCCGACGGACAAAGACCTGCGCGCGGACGCACCCCGTCCGCCCCTCCGCGTGCCCTTCCGCATGCGCGGGCGGGTCAGTCCTCGGCGGACACCTTCGCAAGGAAGGAGTCCAGGTTGGCGAGGAGGCGGGCGATCCGCTCCTCCTCGGTGAGGCTCTCCTCGTAGCTGGAGCGGCCGGGGTCGCGCTTTCCGCGCACGTACAGCGAGCAGGCGAGGTCGGCGCACATGTAGGCGCCGACGGTGTTTCCCTGGCGGCCGGCCGGTCCGGCCTTCGGCGCGGCCAGCAGTGCGGCGCCGGAGCTGGGGTGACCGGTCAGGCAGAGGTTGCACAGGGTGGTCTTCACGAAGCTGCGGTTGCGGTGCTGCGGGGCGCGCAGCACGACGCCGGTCGGCCGGCTGCCGCGTTCGGCGACGAGGTAGGCGCGGTCGGGGGCGCCCGGGTCGCGCCAGCCGAGGAAGTCCAGGTCCTGCCAGGGTAGTTCGGCAAGGTCGCGCGGGAGGCTGAGGCGCCCGGCCTCGCCCTTGGAGCAGTTCACGAAGGACGCACGGATGGCCTTCTCGTCGAGCGGGTTCATGGTCGCACCGTAACCAGCGGGGCGGGCCCGCGTCGTCCGGTTTTCCGGGCGGCGCAAGCCCGGCCGCTGCGGGTGCGCCGGGGGTGGGCGGCGGGCCGGGCGCGGGCCGCCCGCCGGCGTCGCCGCAGGTGGGAGATACGGTGGGCGCCTTCGACCGCGAGGAGTCCCGGTGTCCGCCCGACCGCGTCTGCTGTACGTCTCCGATCTGGCCTACCCGGCGCGCGGGCGGCGCTACGGCGACGAGGACGTGGCGCTCACGGCCGCGCTGCGGGAGGACTTCGCGGTGGCGGTGTGCCCGCCGGGCGACGCGGCCGCGCTGCTGGACGGCTTCGACGCGGTGGTGGTCCGCAACAGCGGTCCGGTGCTCCACCACCGGGAGGCGTACGACGCCTACCGGGAGCGCGCCGCGCGGCTCGGCGTGCCGGTGTACAACCCGCTGACGGGGCGCGGCGACATGGCGGGCAAGGGATACCTCGTCGAGCTGACCGCGGCCGGGCTGCCGGTGATCGCCACCGCGGACCGGCCGGAGGACCTGCACAGGCTGCCGGAGGCGGCGGCGTACGCGGTGAAGCCGAGGGAGGGGGCGGACTCGATCGGGCTGGAGTTCGTGGCCGCCGGGCGACTGGCGGAGATCCAGTGGGGCGAGGTGCTGGTGCAGCCCCGGATCGACTTCCGCTACGAGGTGTCCTTCGTCTTCGTGGACGACGCCTTCCAGTACGCGGTGTACGCGCCCGATCCGCAGCGGCGCTGGGAGCTGGAGCCGTACCGGGCGACCCCGGAGGACGTGGAGTTCGCCCGGCGGTTCACGGCGTGGAACACCCTGGCGCACGGGGTGCAGCGGGTGGACGCCTGCCGCACCCGGGACGGCGGGCTGCTGCTGGTGGAGCTGGAGGACCTCAATCCGTACCTCTCCCTGGACCGGGTGGAGCCGGCCGTGCGGGAACGTTTCACCTCGGCGCTGAGGGACTCGCTGCACCGCTATCTGGACCGCCGGTAGGCCGACGGGACGACGGCGCGGTGGCGGTCAGGCCTTCAGGACCCGTCCGGACACGGCGAGGGCGACCCGGCGCGGGCTGAGGGTGGCGGCGGCGGCCGAGAGCCGGTTGCCCAAGCCGACGACGATGCTGGGCGGGGTGGCGCGGCGCTCCAGGGCGCGCCGGGTCGCGGTCACCACCTGCTCGGGGGTTGCCATGGCGCCGACTGCCGCGTCCCTGGTGCCGACCACGTCGAAGAACTCGGTGCGGACGGGGCCGGGCGAGACGGCCAGGACGCGCAGGGAGGAGCCGCGCGCCTCGTAGCCCACGGCCTCGGTGAAGCTGAGCACATACGCCTTGGTGGCGCCGTACACGGCCATGGCGGGGGTGGGCTGGTACGCCGCTGCGCTGGCGATGTTGACCAGGGCGCCGCGGCCGTCGGCCAGCAGGTCCGGCAGGAAGAGGCGGGTCAGCTCGGTGACGGCCATGACGTTGAGCTGGACCATCTCGGCGACGCGCGCCGGTTCCTGGTCGGCGAGCGGCCCGTGGCTGCCGAAGCCGGCGTTGTTGACCAGGGTCTGCACGCTGACGCCCAGCCGGTCCAGCTCCGCGCGCAGCTCGGTCGCCGCCCCGGGGCGTCCGAGGTCCGCCGGGAGGGTGCGGGCCCGGACGCGGTGCTCGCGCTCCATGACGCTCGGCCAGTTCCTCCAGCCGCTCCCGACGGCGGGCCACCAGCACCAGGTCGGCGCCGCGCTGCGCCCACTGCCGCGCGTACTCGGTTCCGAGACCGGAGCTGGCACCGGTGATCAGGGCTGTGGTGCCCCGGTAGGTCATCGCCATCGCCGCCTGCTTTCATCCCCGCGTGTGGATCGGTCGACGCCGCTCAATGTAGACAGCGACATCTTTGTAGTCAATGACAACATTGTTTCACGGGATACTGCGGTGTCCCCCGTCCGTTCCCGTCCGCACCGGCCCTGTCCGCACCCGCTGCCCGCACCCGCCCCGTCCCTACCCGCCCGGAGAAGGAACCGCCTTGGCCGCCGAGACCCCATACCACCACGGCAATCTCAGGACCGCCTTGCTGGAGCGCGCGGAGAGGGTGCTGGCCCGGTCGGGGGCCGAGGGTCTGTCCCTACGCGCCCTCGCCCGCGACCTCGAGGTCAGCCACGCCGCCCCGGCCCGCCACTTCCGCGACCGGCAGGCGCTCCTGGACGCCCTGGCGGTCAGCGGATTCACCCGTCTCAACGCGGCCCTGCGAACGGCGGCCGGGGCGGCCGGGCCGCTGCCCGGCCGTCTGACCACCGTGGGACGCGCCTACCTCGACTTCGCGGTGGGCCATCCCGCCCTCCTCCAGCTCATGTTCACGGTGAAGCACGCCGAGGGTTCCAGCGCCGAACTGCGCGACCTGGGGCACGAGTGCCTGGCGATCGCGACCGACCTGGTCACCGAGGCCCAGCGGGCGGGCGCGGTCCGGCCCGGGGACGCCGCCCGCCTCGCCCAGGTGGCCTTCTCCACCCTGCACGGGTTGGCAACCCTGTCCCTGGGCGGTCTGCTGGACGACACACCGCTGGACGAGGCGGTCGACCTGGCCCTCGACGTCCTGGTCACCGGACTCGCGCCCGGCCGTTGACCCGACCGGTGGACCCGCCCGGTCCTCGGGGGGACCGGCGGGGCGGGGACGGGCGCGGTTCCCCGGCGGACGGGCCCCGAGCGGGGATGATCGGTGAGCCGTCCGGCCCGACACCCGCACCCCCGGCGGGTCCGGTCCCGGCGGGGGTGCGGGTGTCGGG
>NZ_PVLV01000069.1 GCF_002982015.1 Streptomyces solincola | reverse complement strand
GGCGCAGCAGCCCCACGTCCCGGGGCCGCAGGTCCTCGGCGGTCCCCAGCTTCTCCCGCCCGGCCCGCCGCACCCGCGCGCCGACCGCCGAGGACCTGGTGCCCGGGGACGTGGTGCTGCTGCGCCCGCAGGACGTCGTCCCGGCCGACTGCCGGCTGCTGGAGTGCGAGGGCCTGGAGGTCGACGAGTCGTCGCTGACCGGCGAGTCGCTGGCGGTGCGCAAGGACCCGGCGCCGGTGGTCGCCGCGCACCTGGGCGACCGGCGCTCGATGGTGTACGAGGGGACGACCGTCTCCGCCGGGCAGGCGGTGGCGGTGGTGGTCGCCACCGGCTCCGGGACCGAGGTGGGCCGCTCGCTGGCCACCGCCCGGCAGGCCGCCCCAGAGACCGGGGTGGAGGCCCGGCTGGCCGCCCTGACCCGGGCCAGCCTGCCGATCGCGCTGGCCTCCGCCGGGGCGGTGGCCGCGGCCGGGCTGCTGCACGGCCGGCCGCTCGCCGCCAACCTGTCCTCGGCGGTGAACCTGGCCGTCGCCTCCGTCCCCGAAGGGCTGCCGTTCCTGGTCAACGCGGCCCAACTGGCCGCCGCCCGGCGGCTCGCGGAGGTCGGCGCGCTGGTGCGCAATCCGCGCACCATCGAGGCGCTGGGCCGCGCCGACGTGCTCTGCTTCGACAAGACCGGCACCCTCACCGAGGGCAGGCTGACGCTGGCCGGGGTCAGCGACGGCGGCGACGGGGTGGAGCCGGCCGCCCGGCTCGACCCGGTACGCCAGGAGGTGCTGGCCGCCGCCCTGCGGGCCACCCCGGCGGCCCGCCAGTCCGAGCCGATGGCCCACCAGACCGACCGGGCCGTCACCGACGGGGCCAGGGCCGCCAAGGTCGGCGTGCGGCAGGGGGCGCCGCGCTGGCAGCGCGGCGACACCCTCCCCTTCGAGCCGTCCCGCGCCTACCACGCCACCTCGGGCCGCACCTCCGGCGGCGGGCTGCTGAGCGTGAAGGGCGCCCCCGAGAACGTCCTGGACCGCTGCGCGCGGCAGCGCGAGGGCGCCCGGCGCACCCCGCTGGACTCCGCCGGACGGGCGGCCCTCGCGGCCCGGGCCGAGGAGCTGGCCGGGGCCGGGCGGCGGGTGCTGGCGGTCGCCGAGCGCCGGATGGCGGACGGCGAGGAGCTGACCGACGAGGCCGTCCGCGACCTGGTCTTCCTCGGCTTCCTCACCCTCGCCGACCCGGTCCGCAAGGGCGCCGCCCCGGCCACCGCACGGCTGCGCGCGGCCGGCGTGCACACCGTGATGCTGACCGGCGACCACCCGGCCACCGCCGACGCCATTGCCGCCGAGGTGACCGCAGAGGTCAGCGACGTCGCCGAGCCGAAGGTGATCACCGGCGGAGAGCTGGACGAGCTGGACGACGAGGCGCTGGACGCGCTGCTGCCCGAGGTGGACGTGATCGCCCGCTGCGGGCCGCACCACAAGGTGCGGATCGTCCAGGCGTACCAGCGCACCGGCCGTACGGTGGCGATGACCGGCGACGGGGCCAACGACGCGCCCGCGATCCGGCTCGCCGACATCGGCATCGCGCTGGGCCGGCGCGGCACCCCGGCCGCCACCGCCGCGGCCGACCTGGTGGTGGGCGACGACCGGCTGGAGACCATCGTGTCGGCGCTGATGGAGGGCCGCGCGATGTGGGCCTCGGTGCGGGCCGCGCTGGGCATCCTGATCGGCGGCAACCTCGGCGAGGTCGCCTTCAGCGTGCTGGTCTCCGGACTGACCGGGCGCACCCCGCTGGGCGCCCGGCAGATCATGCTGGTCAACCTGCTGACCGACCTGGCGCCCTCGCTCGCCATCGCGGTCCGCGAGCCGACCGGGCAGACCGCGCGGCGGCTGCTGAAGGAGGGGCCGAGCCGCTCGCTGGGCTCGGCGCTCACCGGCGAGATGTTGCTGCGCGGCGCGGTGACGGCGACCGGCGCGGGGCTGGCGTTCGGGGCGGCCCGGCTGACCGGCCGGCACCGGCGCGCCGGGACGGTGGCGCTGGCCGCGGTGGTCGGCACCCAGCTGGCGCAGACGCTCGCCACCGGCGGCCTGGACCGCAATGTGCTGGCGGCCAGCCTGGGCTCGGCGGTGGTGCTGGCCGCGGTGATCCAGACGCCGGGCGTGAGCCAGTTCTTCGGCTGTACGCCGCTGGGCCCGGTCGCCTGGTCCATCGCGCTGGGCGCGATCGCCACCGCGACCCTGGCGGGCACGGCGATCGGCCCGCTGGTGCGGCGCCGCCTCGAAGCCGCGGCGGAGGCGGCCCCCGACGCGGGCGCGGAAGATCCCAGCTCGGGTGCGGGTACGGCGGAGGGGCCGGCGGACGCGGTGTCCACCGGCCCCTCCGAGGGCGCCTAGTCCGTACGGCCGCGGGGCCGGCTCAGTTCCTGGGGTGCCGCCCGTACCCGTCCTCCGGGTGCTGATTGCCGGACCGCGGGACACCGCTCTCGTAGGGCTGCCCGTAACCCTGCGGCTGACCGCCCTCGTACGGCGGGCCGTAGCCCTGGGGGTACCCGTAGCCCTGCGGCTGGCCGCCGTCGTACGCCTGCCCGTAGCCCTGGGGGTGGCCGCCTCCATACGGCTGCCCGTGGTCCTGCGGCTGGCCACCGTACGGCTGCCCGTACTCCGGCCGGCCGTGACCCTGCGGCTGACCGCCGCCGTACGGGTCGCCGTACCCCTGCGCCTGGGCGCCGCCGTACGGCTGGCCGTAGCCCTGCGGCTGTCCGTAGCCCTGCGGCTGGGCGCCGGCCTGCGGGTAGCCGCTGGCCTCCTGGTACGCGGCAGCCTGCGGCCGGGCGGCGCCGTACGGCTCGCCGCCGGCGGGCGGCGGGACGGCGGCGGGGGCGTCCGGGCCCGCGGTGCCGGCCGCCTCGGCCCTGCGGCTCTGCGCGCGGGCCCGCAGGAACTCGATCACGATCGGCACCACGGAGATCAGCACGATCAGGATGAGGATGGCCTCGATGTGCTGGTGCACGAACTCGACCTTGCCCAGCGAGGCGCCCAGCAGGGTCACGCCCGCGCCCCACAGCAGGCCGCCGATGACGTTGAAGGTGATGAACGAGCGGTAGTCCATCCGGCTCACGCCGGCGATGATCGGCGTGAAGGTCCGCACGATCGGCACGAAGCGGGCCAGGATCAGCGACTTCGGGCCGTGCTTCTCGAAGAAGACGTGCGCCTTCTCCACGTTCTCCTGCTTGAACAGCCTGGAGTCCGGCCGCCGGAACAGCGCCGGGCCGACCTTCCGTCCGAACAGGTAGCCCACCTGGTCGCCGACCACCGCGGCCAGCACCACCAGGGTGCACACCAGCCACAGCGGGTGGTCGATGACCCCGGTGGTCACCAGCAGACCGGTGGTGAACAGCAGCGAGTCACCGGGCAGGAAGAACCCGATCAGCAGACCGGACTCGGCGAAGACGATGATCAGGACGCCGATGAGCCCGAAGGTCTGGATGAGGTAGTCCGGGGCCAGCCAGCTCGGACCTAGCGCAAGCGTGTTCACGAGTTCCGGACTCCCGGTTCGGTGGACGGAGGGCCGCCTTCCGACAAGGCGGCCCCCCAAATTATCAACTAGCCGTGCCGGTCGGCGTTGGCCGCGATGGCCGCCGCCAGGTGCGCGGCGAAGCCCGGCCGCATGGTGTCGTAGTACGCCGTGAAGCGCTCGTCGGCGACGTACATCTCGCCCAGGCAGCGGTGCATCGCGTGGTCGCAGGCGTAGTAGCTGCCGGTGATGTGCAGCCGGTGCTCCTCGGCCAGGTCCATGGCCCGCGCCCCGGTGGGCGGCTCGCCGGCGGCCATCGCCTCCTGGTAGCGGGCCGCCCAGTCGGCGGCCTCGGCCTGGATGCGCTGCCAGTCCGCCTTGGTGTAGCCGGCGGTGCGCCGGCGCGACTCGCGGTAGGCGTCGGTACCGCCCCAGCGCTCGCGCACCTCGTCCTCGTAGTACTCGGGGTCGTGGCCCCCGAACACCTCGAACCTCTCCTCGGGCGTGAGATCGATGCCCATCTTCTTCGCCTCCATGGCGTGCTCGACGGCCTCGGCCATCTTCCTCAGCTCGGCGATCCGGGCGGACAGCAGCGCGTGCTGGCGCCGCAGGTGCTCCCGCGGGTCCGCGTCCGGGTCGTCGAGCAGGGCCGCGACCTGGTCGAGCGGGAAGCCCAGCTCCCGGTAGAACATGATCCGCTGCAACCGGTCGAGGTCGGCCGCGTCGTAGCGCCGGTGGCCCGCGTGGCTGCGGCCGCTCGGCGAGAGCAGCCCGATCCCGTCGTAGTGGTGCAGCGTGCGCACCGTCACTCCGGCGAAACCGGCGACCTGTCCCACGGAGTAGTCCACGGCTCCCCGCTCCCTTCTTCCTCGGTACGCGACCCAGCCTGGGTCCTCACGCGACGTGAGGTGCAAGCGCGCTCGCGGACGGGGCGGCCGGCGGGTGCGGAAGAGCCGGTCAGCGGGTGTCGCCGGGGTGCGGGACGCCGGTGGCGTACGGGTTCTCCTGGCCTTCGGCGAGGATGCCGACGAAGGTCTCGCCCTCGCCGGCGAAGGTGTACGCCCCGGCCTCCAGCCGGCCGATCAGGCCGCGGGTCCAGGCGGCGCCGGTGTCGGCGGAGTCGACCCACAGGTTCATGATCTCGCCGATGTGGCCGAGCTGGCCGGGGCCGTCGGCGGGCGTGTAGTACGCGGTGACCGACTCGCGCCAGCGGGCCAGCGCCGCCACCCGCTCGGCCAGCAGCGCCAGCACCTCGGCGCGCTCCAGTTCCGTCATGAAGCCGAGCGCCCCGGAGAGCGCGTCCGGGCCGGCGTCCGGAGTGGACAGCGCGGTGCGCAGCAGGGTGAGGAACTCCCGGGAGCCGGTCTCGGTGATCTCGTACTCGGTGCGCGGCGGGCCGCCGGCGGTGCTGGGGGCGGTCTCGTAGGCGCGCAGCAGTCCCTGGCGTGCCATCTGCTTGAGCGCGTGGTAGATCGAGCCCGGCTTGGCGTTGGACCACTCGTGCGCGCCCCAGTACTCCAGGTCGTTGCGCACCTGGTAGCCGTGCGCCCGCCCGTGCTGGCGGACCGCCCCGAGGACCAGCATCCGGATCGCCGACATCCGCCCCTCCTCGTCCCGTGCCCGTGCCCCGTACCGATGCGATCAGGGTACGGGGCACGGGCACGGGACGAGGAGGGGCGGATGTCGGCG
>NZ_PVLV01000699.1 GCF_002982015.1 Streptomyces solincola | reverse complement strand
CCGCGCCCTGCGCAGGGCGCGGGCGGGGTCCGGGGGAGCGGACGGGACGACGGGGCCGGGTTCTCGGGACTCGCGGTTCATGGGCGGCCATGTTCCGCCGCGCCCGCCCCGCACACCTCCCGGACGCGCCGCTCACCCGGACGCCGTCGCCCCGTCACCCGCCTGCGCAGCGGGGCCGCCCCGGGCCGTCGAGCCGATGATCGGAATGTCCGTCCAACGGGGGATTCCCTCCGTGCGGCGCGGCGGGTAGCCGGTCGGAAGATAACGGACCTTTAGGGTGATTCGCATGGGGCTTACTCCTGCCTTCGACGCTTCCGCCTTCGGCGCCGCCGCTCGCGGCGCCTCCGCCCGCGAGGCTTCCGCCGGGTCCGCGCTCGCCGAACTGGCGGCGTTCAGCGAGGGTTACGCCCGCGAGATCGCCCGGATGTCCGCCGCGCCGCAGACGCCGGCTCCGGTGGACCTGTTCATCGCGGAGTTCACCGACACGGTCGGCCGCTGCCTGCGCGCGGGCGCCGCCGACGCCTGCGTCCGGCAGGCGGTGGCCCCGCTCAGGGCCGCGCTCGCCGGCTCCCCGCTGATCCGCCGGGGGCAGGAGCGCCGGCGCGGCCACGCGGGCGACTTCGAGATGATCGAGTATCTGCTCTCCGGCCGCAACGACGCCGAACCGGGCACCCTGGGCTGGCAGATCGACGCCTATGTGCAGGACTCGGCCATCACCGGCCAGCACCGCAACAAGATCACCTACCAGGCCGGCCTGATCCGGCGGACGCTCTCCGCGCCGGGCGCGGACCCGGCGGGCCGCCGGGTGCTGCTGATCGCCGCCGGCGCCGCCGCCGACCTGCGCGCCGTGGAGCCGGAGCTGTTCGCCCCCGGCGACCTGGTCGTCCTCAACGACGTGGACGCCGCGGCCCTGGCGCACGCGGCCGCGCGGCTCGCCCCCGAGACGGCCCGGCACACCGTCACCGAGGAGGGCAACGCCTTCCAGGCGCTGCCCGCGCTCGAACGGCACGGCCCCTACGACCTGGTGCTGGCCGGCGGCCTCTTCGACTACCTGACGGACCGCTACGCCAGGCTGCTGGTCACCGCCGTGATGACCCGGCTGTGCGCCCCCGGCGGGCTGTTCCTCTTCACCAACATCGCCACCGGCAACCCCTTCGCGCACCTGATGAAGTACCTCGCCGACTGGCCGCTGATCGAGCGTGCCGAGGACGACGTCCGGGCCCTGGTCCAGGCGGCCGCGCCGCACCGGACCGAGAGCCTGCGCGTCGAGTCCGACACCACCGGCTACACCCTGCTCGCCCACCTCACCCGGGTGGGCCCGCGTCCCCCCGGCTGACGCACCGATTCACCGGCCCCGCGCCGACCGCCGCCCGACCACCAGCACCAGGAGCCCTCACCCATGGCCGACAGCTACCCGGCGATCGCCGGAATCCTGACGGAGACCTTCGGCGTCGAGGCCGACGCCGTCCACCCCGAGACCACCTTCGACCAGCTCGACCTGGACTCCCTGGCGCTGGTGGAGCTGTCCCTGCTGCTGGAGGAGCGCACCGGCCACCGGCTGGAGGAACTGCCCGCCACCGCCACCCTCGCCGAGGCCGCGGCCGCCGTGGACCGCCTGGTCGCCGCCGGCCCGGACGTGCCCGCGCCCTCCGCCGACCCCACCGCCACCGGCTCCGCTGCGGCCGGCTCCACCGCGACCGACCCCGCCGCTGCCGCGCCGGCCGCCGGCGTCCGCCGGTGACCGCCGCCGCCGGGGGCGCCGGCGTCACCGTGACCGGTCTGGGCATGGTGACGCCCGCCGGCATCGGCGCCGCCGCCACCTGGGACGGTCTGCTCGCCGGCGCACCGACCGCCGCCACCGACCCGGTGCTCGCCGGGCTGCACCAGGACTTCTGCTGCCGGGTCCCCGGCTTCGACGCCCACGCGCTGCTGGGCCGCCGGCTCGCCTGGCGGCTGGACCGGGGCACCCATCTCGCCCTGGTCGCCGCCCGGGAGGCGGTCGCCGACGCCGGGCTCGACCCGGCGGACTGGCCCGCGCCCCGGGTCGCGGTGGTCATGGGCGTCGGCACGTGCAGTTTCGAGCACTACGAGCGGGAGTTCGCGCGCGCCGCCGACGGACGGCCCGAGACCGTCTCGCCGTTCGCCCTGCCGCGCTCCATCCCCAACATGGTGCCCGGCGAGATCGGCCTCGACCTCGGCGCGCAGGGCCCCAACCTCGCCGTCAGCACCGCCTGCGCCTCCGGCACCACCGCCCTGGGCGTCGCCCGCGACCTGCTGCGCTCAGGCAGTTGCGACATCGTGCTGGCGGGCGGGGCCGAGTCGGTCTGCCACCGCATCCCGGCCATCTGCTTCGGGCAGATGGGGGCGCTGTCCGGCCGCCGCGACGACCCCGCGCACGCCTCCCGCCCCTTCGACCGGGGCCGCGACGGATTCGTGCTCGGCGAAGGCGCCGCGGTCCTGGTCCTGGAGCGCGCCGACCACGCCCGGGCCCGGGGCGCGCGGGCCCTCGCGCACCTGGCCGGGTACGGGGCCTCCTGCGACGCCCACCACGTCACCTCGCCGCACCCGGACGGCCGCGGACTGGCGCAGGCCGTGCACGGCGCGCTCGCCGCCGCCGGGCTGCGCCCCGAGGACGTGGACCACGTCAACGCGCACGGCACCTCCACCCCGTACAACGACGAGGCCGAGGCCCGCGCGCTGCACGCGGTCTTCCCGCGCACGCCGCCGGTGACCGCGCTGAAGAGCGTGCTGGGGCACTCCATCGGCGGGGCCGGCGCCATCGAGGCGGCCGCCACCGTGCTCGCCCTGCGCCACCAGGTCGTCCCGCCCACCGCCAACCTGGACGACCCCGACCCGGCGCTGGACCTGGACATCGTCGCCAAGGTCCCCCGGCCGCTGCGGATGCGGGCCGCGCTGAGCACCTCCAGCGGCTTCGGCGGCCAGAACGCGGCGGTGGTGCTGACCGCCGAGGTCTGACCGCCGAGGTCCGACCGGCAACCGTATGCGTGGGTGGGCATCGAGGGGCGAGCGGGCGCGGAACTCACGGTTCCGCGCCCGCTCCGTCGCTTTCCGGCCGCTTGCGGGCTCCGCTTCCGGCGGTATCCGGACACCGCACGCCGCCTTGCTGACAAATCTTCTACCGAGGGGTAGGCCCCGAGGGGGCCCCTACTATACGGTCCGTCTAACAACGGTGGAAGGAGCCGCACATGGCAGGCAGCACGGCCCGGCCGGAACCCCGCACCACCGGCCGGCAGACCCAGACCGCGGGCCAGGCCCAGGACCCGAAGCCGGATCGGAACCAGGACCAGGACGTCACCCGGCGCCTCCTCGCGTCCTCCGCGACGCTCTCCTACGACCCGGCGGTCGAGGTCGACTGGGAGACGCCGCTGGACAAGGACTTCCACGGCGCCAGCCCCGAGTGGTCCACCCTCTACGGCACCGCCTACTGGCGGGAGATGACCGAGGAGCAGCGCCGCGAGCTGACCCGGCAGGAGGCCGCCTCGGTGGCCAGCACCGGGATCTGGTTCGAGATGATCCTCCAGCAGATGGTGCTCCGCGACATCTACGCCAAGGACCCCACCAGCCCCGACTTCCAGTGGGCGCTCACCGAGATAGCCGAGGAGTGCCGGCACTCCATCATGTTCGCCCGGGGCGCGCACAAGCTCGGCGCACCCGCCTACCGGCCGCGCCGGGCGGTGCTCGAACTGGGCCGCGCCTTCAAGACGCTGGCCTTCGGCGAGGCGGCCTACGCGGCGATCCTGGTCGCCGAGGAGGTCCTCGACGTCATGCAGCGCGACTGGATGCGCGACGAGCGGGTGGTGCCCTTCGTCCGCACCATCAACAACATCCACGTCGTCGAGGAGTCCCGGCACATGAAGTTCGCCCGGGACGAGACCCGCAAGCGCCTGGCCGGCGCGGGCTGGCTGCGCCGCCAGCTCAACGCCTTCGTGGTCGCCGTCGCCTCGTACTTCATCGTCACCAGCATGGTCAACCGCGAGGTGTACGCCCACGCCGGGCTCGACCGGGACCGCGCGCTCGCCGAGGCCCGCGCCAACGAGCACCACAAGGCCATGATGCGTTCGAGCTGCGCCGGGCTGATGGACTTCCTCGCCTCGGTCCGCCTGCTCACCAAGCCCGCGCTGGCCTTCTACAAGCGCGCCCACCTGATCTGACCAACGTCCGATCCGAACCGGGACCCGGCACATGACCTTCGCCATCACCCAGACCTGTTGCAGCGACGCCGCCTGCGTGGCCGTGTGCCCGGTCAACTGCATCCACCCCACGCCGGAGGAACGCGCCTTCGGCTCCACCGAGATGCTGCACATCGACCCCCGGGCCTGCATCGACTGCGGCGCCTGCGCGGACGCCTGCCCGGTCGACGCCATCCACCCCGTCGACGAACTGCTCGCCGGCCGGCCCGAGCTGGCGGAGTACGCGGAGATCAACGCCGCCTACTTCGCCGGCGCCCCGGAGCCGGAACCGGCCGGCGAGCGCACCGGCCCCAACTTCCACCCCTGGGGCGCACCGTCCTTCGAGCGCACCCTGCCGGCCGACTTCCCGCCCCTGCGGATCGCCGTCGTCGGCACCGGCCCCGCCGGCATGTACGCCGCCCAGGACCTGCTGCTGCACACCGGCGCCGAGGTCACCCTGGTCGACCGGCTCCCGGTGGCCGGCGGGCTGCTGCGCCACGGCGTCGCCCCCGACCACCCCTCGACCCGGCGGGCCGGCGAGTCCTTCGCCCGCTTCCACCGGCACCCCCGGGTGCGGATGTACCTGGGCCTGGAGGCCGGCCGTGAGGTGAGCGCCGAGGAGCTGAGCGCCCACCACGACGCCGTGGTCTACGCGGTCGGGGCCTCCTCGGACCGCAAGCTCGGCGTCCCCGGCGAGGAGTTGCCCGGTGTCGTCTCCGCCACCTCGCTGGTCGCCTGGTACAACGCCCACCCCGAGGTCGCCGCCGACGCCGTCGACGTCTCCGCCGCCCGCGTCGTGGTGGTGGGCAACGGCAACGTCGCCCTCGACGTCGCCCGCGTCCTGGTCGCCGACCCCGACGCGCTGGCCGCCACCGACATCGCCGACCACGCCCTGGCCCGGCTCCGGGACGCCGCCGTCCGGGAGGTCGTGGTGCTCGGCCGGCGCGGCCCCGAACACGCCGCCTACACCCGCTCCGAGGTGCTGGCGCTGCGCCACCTGCCCGGCGTCGACCTCGTCGTGGACGACCACGACCCGCGCACCGGCGCCACCATCGACGCCGCCGCACCGGGCGCCAAGGCCGCCGCCCTGAAGGACGTCCCCCGCCGGCGCGTCGACTACGCCCGGCCACCTGCCGGGGGGCGGCGGATCGTCCTGCGTTTCCACTCCGCCCCCGCCCGCGTCCTCGGCGAGGAGACGGTCCGCGCCGTGGCAGCCCGCGAAGGCGACGACGGCGTACGGGAGATCCCCGCCGGCCTCGTCGTACGCGCCGCCGGCTACCGAGGCCAACCGGTCCCCGGCCTGCCCTTCGACGAGGCCACCGGCACCGTCCCGCACCAGGCCGGCCGCATCACCGCGATGCCCGGCTGCTACGTCGTGGGCTGGATCAAGCGCGGCCCCACCGGCGGCATCGGCGCCAACCGCACCTGCGCGGCGGAGACCGTCGCCACCCTGCTCGCCGACGCCGTGGAGGGCCGGCTGCCCACGCCCACCGGATCGGCGAAGGCGTTCCACCGCCTGGCCCGCCGCCGCACCCCGCGCCTCGTCGACGCCCGCGGCATGGCGGCCATCGACCGCGCCGAGACCGCCCGCGGCCGCGACGACGGCCGTCCCCGGGTCAGGCTGGCCACCGTCGAGGAACTCCTCGCCACCGCCCGCCGCCCCCTGCGCCTGGTCCGCTGACCGCCACCCGTCTCCCGCACGCACCTGCCGCACCCGCCGCGCCCGGCGCCCCGACGCTCCGGGCGCGGCGCCGTGTCCGCCCGGCCGCACGGGCTCGTGTCCACCCTGCGTACACACCCTTGACGGGGCGTCGGCGCCCCCGCACACTCCGGAGTGGCAATCCCCACGGAAAAGGTAGGCAAGCCATGGACCGAACGGCCCCGGACCCCCGCTCGGGCGTC
>NZ_PVLV01000698.1 GCF_002982015.1 Streptomyces solincola | reverse complement strand
CCCTCGCCCCGCCCCGACCTGCGGATTCCGTACCCCCGCGGCGACGGATTCCGCACCGCCCGGCCTACCCCGGACCGGCCACCCCGCGATCGCCCGGACCAGCGCCTCCGGAGTCAGCCGGACGGGCGGCCTCGGGGTCGGGCACCGGCAGCGGCAGGCCCTCGATAGCGGCGGCCATCACCTCGGGGAACAGCTCCGGGGTGCACGCGAACGCCGGTACGCCGAGCCCGGCCAGCGCCGCCGCACGCGAGCGGTCGTAGGCGGGGGCCCCGTCGTCGGAGAGCGCCAGCAGCGCCACGCACCGCACGCCGGACGCCCGCATCTGCGCGATCCGCCGCACCATCCCGTCCCGCGTCCCTCCCTCGTACAGGTCGCTGATCAGCACGACGATCGTGTCGGCGGGGCGGGTGACGCGCGACTGGCAGTAGGCGAGCGCCCGGTCGATGTCCGTCCCGCCGCCGAGCCGGGTGCCGAACAGCACGTCCACCGGGTCGTCGATCTGGTCGGTCAGATCGACCACGGAGGTGTCGAAGACGACCAGCCGGGTCGACAGCGACCGCATCGAGGCGAGCACCGCGCCGAACACCGCGGCGTGCACCACGGAGGCCGCCATCGACCCGGACTGGTCCACGCAGAGCACCACGTCCTTGCGGACCGAGCGGGCGGACCGGGCGTAGCCGACCAGCTTCTCGGGCACCACGGTGCCGTACTCCGGCAGGTAGGTGCCGAGGTTGGCGCGGAGGGTGCGGTTCCAGTCGATGTCCCGGTGGCGGGGGCGGCTGGTGCGGGCGCTGCGGTCGAGCGCCCCCGTCAACACGGCCCGGGTGCGCACCGCGATCCGCCGCTCCAGGTCCTCCACCACCTTGCGCACCACCGCCCGAGCGCTCTCCCGCACCCGCTCCGGCATCGCCTGGGCGAGCGAGAGCAGCGTCCCGACCAGCTGGACGTCGGGCTCGACCGCGTCCAGGGTCTCCGGCTCCAGCAGCAGATGCGCCAGGCCGAGCCGGTCGATGGCGTCGCGCTGCATGACCTGCACGACCGGGCGAGGGAAGTACGCGCGGATGTCGCCGAGCCACCGGGCGACGGACGGTGCCGACGCCCCGAGCCCCGCCGCCCGCTCCGCCCGCC
>NZ_PVLV01000697.1 GCF_002982015.1 Streptomyces solincola | reverse complement strand
GAGGGGGGAGGCCCCCACCAGACGAGGAAGGTGGCAGGCCGGCGGTGGGGGCCGGAACCGTCCTCGTCGACCGCCTGGGATCCGATCGCGGGGCCGGATGGTCTCAGGGGCGGCGGCTGATGCCGTGGAGGGCCATGGCGACGGCTGTGTCGGCGATGGCCTGGGGCTCTTCGGCGACGCCCAGTTCGACGCGGCGGGCTGCGGCATCGACGACGCCCTGGAGGAGCATCGCGGCCAGCCGGGGCTGTGCGTGGCCCAGTTCGGCCAGGGCTTCCACGATCATGGCGACCAGGCCGCCGTGGGCGGCGCGGATCTTCTCGCGGGCACCGGCGTCGAGTTCGCTCGCGGAGATGGCGACGATGGCCCGGTGGCGGCGGTCTCCGACCAGTTCGAGCTGGCGGCGGACATACGCCTCGACCTTGCCCTCGGGGCCGGCGGAGCGCTCCATCGCCGTCTCGACCTCCGCCGCCCAGACGGGGAAGTCGACGGCGCACAGTTCCTCGACGACGGCCGCGCGGGAGCGGAAGTACTCGTAGACGGAGGACCGGGCAAGACCGGTGCGCTCGGCGAGGGCGGGGAAGGTCAGCGCCTCCGTCCCGCCTTCGGACAGCAGGGAACGCGCGGCGTCCAGCAGGGCGCCGCGTTGCATGGTCCGGTGCTCGGCCACGGAGGCCGCTCGAATCCTGGGCACCCCACCACTCTACGGCCGCCCCCTCGAACTCAGCGTCCTGCGTCGGCCAGCTTCGCTCGAAGCTGGAGCACCGACTTGGTGTGGATCTGGCTGACCCGGCTCTCGGTCACACCGAGGACGTTGCCGATCTCGGCGAGGGTGAGGCCCTCGTAGTAGTAGAGCGTCACCACGGTCTTCTCCCGCTCGGGGAGGGTGTTGATGGCGCGGGCGAGGAGCCTGCGGAGTTCGCGGTCCTCGGCGACCTCCACGGGGTTGTCCGCCGCGGTGTCCTCGAGGGTGTCCATGAGGCTGAGCCGGTCGCCGCTCTCACCGCCGACATGCAGCAGCTCTTCCAGGGCGACGACGTTCGCCAGCGAGAGCTGGCTGAAAACGGCGTGCAGGTCCTCGACGGCGATGCCCATTTCGGCGGCGACCTCCGTCTCGGAGGGAGTGCGCCGCAGCTTGGCCTCCAGCGTCGCGTAGGCGCGTTCGACGGCTCGGGCCTTCTGCCGTACGGAGCGGGGGATCCAGTCCAGGGCCCTCAGTTCGTCGATCATCGCGCCGCGGATGCGGGTGATGGCGTAGGTCTCGAACTTGATGGACCGCTCGATGTCGAACTTCTCGATGGCGTCGATGAGACCGAAGACCCCGGAGGAGACGAAGTCGGCCTGTTCGACGTTGGACGGCAGTCCGACGCTCACCCGGCCTGCCACGTACTTGACCAGTGGGGAGTAGTGCAGGATCAACTGCTCACGCAGCCGCTCGTCGCCGGTGTCCTTGTACGAGCGCCACAGCTCTTCCAGTGACGTGGGCGCGGGAGGAGGCGGGCCGGCGCGTCGGGGGGTGGCGCTCCGGGCAGCGGGGGGCACTGCCGCGCGGTCTG
>NZ_PVLV01000696.1 GCF_002982015.1 Streptomyces solincola | reverse complement strand
CGTCCGGACACCCCGTCCGTGCCGGCGTCCGGACACCCCGTCCGCGCCGGCGTCCGGACACCCCGTCCGCGCCGGGCGTCACCCCGCCCGGTCGCCCAAGCCGGCCGGCGGCTCCGGCAGCGGCTCGCGCAGCGAGGAGCGCCCCGCGTCCCAGGCCGTCAGCACCGCCGCGTCCCAGCGCTCGTCCAGCCACACCGTGGCGCGGATGCCGAACGCCACATCGGCGGCCAGCCCCGGCTCCCGCGCCAGCAGATCGCCCAGCACGTCCCGGCGCATCACCTGCTCGTGCACCGCGTCCGCCTCGACGTGCTCTTCGAAGAACCGCAGGCACCGCTCCTGCGCCCCCAGCCTCTCCAGCGCCTTCACCATCCGCCGGGCCCCCGGCGGCGAGGTGATCTCCAGCACCGCGAAGTTCCCCGCCGCCGCGCCCCGCAGCGCCCGGTGCAGCCCGAACAGCGACATCACGTTCACCGTGGCAAGCGTCGCGGCCGGCGCCACGTCCACATACCGCCCGTACGAGGAGTCCAGCCCGGCGCCCTCCATCAGCTCTGCGAACAGCCGGGCGTGCACCCGCTCCCCGCGCCCGCCGCCGAACTCGTCGTACGCCACCGCCACCAGCGACGCCTTGGCCTGCCCCTCCAGCCGGGGGATCAGCCACACCTGCGGATCGGACTCCTTGAGCTGGTACAGCGAGCGGTGCGCCAGATACTCGCGCACCCCCCGCCAGTCGCCGTCCGCGGCCAGCCGGTACGACACGCCCTCCCCGTCCACCGGATCCACCAGCAGCTCCTCCACCGCCGCGGCGACCCCGCCGTCCGCCCCCTCGGCCCGCGCCGCGGGCACCGCCGCGCGCAGCGCCGCGAGGAACGCCTCCTCCATCGGCCGGCGCAGTCCCAGCAGTGCCGGGTCCCACTCCCGCTCGGCCGCCACCCCCGCCAGGTCCCGGTAGTGCGGCTCATAGGCCAGATACAGCGCGAGTTGCAGGTCGTCGCCGAACGGATCGGCCGCGGCCGCGTCCGGCCCGCGCACCGGCCCGCCGCCGCGCAGCACCTCCAGCACGGCCGCCGACAGCGGACCCCGCTCCCGCGGCAGCGGCGCGCCGCCGGTCACCGGCCGGTCCCCTCGTGCGCGGAGCGCTCCGGGCCCGCAGACGCCGGCCCGACCCGCTCCAGCGGCCGTGCCGCCGGACCCCGCACCACCTGCCCGGCCACGGCGACCCTGGCCCCATGGCGCGGGCACCCCCCGGCCTGCTTCCCGTCGTCGCCCCCCGGGCACAGCCCGGCGATCCCCGCCCCGAACACGGCCGCACCTGCCTCCGCCGGCCCCTCAGCCGCCGGCCGGTCCGGCCCCGGGGCGTACTCCGTCCACCGGGAACCGGAAGCGGACTCCAGGCCCATCGCGCACTCCTCCCACGCCGCTGCACCGGCGTTTCGCCGGAGAGGTCCGAGGTACCCAGGGCGCATGCGTCTACTCAGACCACGCGGCGTGTACGCGCCCCAGGAGGACACCGAGCTGCTGGCCCGGGCGGCACAGGACGACCTGCGCGTCCTCGGCCGGCGGCTCGGCGCGGAGATCCTCGACATCGGAACCGGAACCGGCGCGCTGGCCCTGATGGCCGCCGAGTCCGGCGCCGCCCGGGTCACCGCCGTGGACATCTCCTGGCGCGCCGTGCTCGCCGCCCGCTACAACGCCCGCCGGCGCGGCCTGCGCGTCGCCGTCCGCCGGGGCGACCTGGTCGCCCCGGTCGCGGGCCGCCGCTTCGACCTCATCCTGTCCAACCCGCCGTACGTGCTCTCGCCCGGCCCGCCGCGCCCCGCCAGCCTGAGCTGGCACGCGGGCGCCGACGGCCGCGTCGTCCTGGACCGGCTGATCGCCGACGCCCCGGCGCTGCTGCGCGACTCCGGAGTGCTGCTGGTGGTGCACTCCGCCCTGTGCGGGACGCGGCAGACCCTGGAACGGCTCGCCGACCGCGGCCTGACGGCCCGCGTGGAGCTGCGCGCCTTCGTCCCGTTCGGCCCGGTGATGGCCCGACACGCACGCTGGCTGGAGCAGCGCGGCCTCATCGAACCCGGCGTACGCAAGGAGGAACTGGTGGTCATCCGTGCCCAGCGGAACTGAGCCCGACGGAACCGAGCCTGACGGAACCGAGCCTGGCGGGACCGGGATCGGCGGAACGCGGTCCGGCGGAACGTCGCAGCCCGGTGCGACCGCGCCCAGCCGAGCCGAGCCCGGTGGAGCCGGCGCGGACCTGGTCCCGGACGGCCCGCGTCCGGCCGTCCGCGCCGTGATCGACCCCGAGGGTCCGCTGCTGCTGGAAGGACCGGTCCGCATCGAGCTGCCCGACGGCCGCACCGCCTGCTCCGACCGCTTCATGGTCGCCGTCTGCACCTGCCGCCGCAGCAAGCGCTACCCCTGGTGCGACACCAGCCACCGGCGCCGCCCCCGCCGCCCCCGACCGTCCGCCGACGAAGGGCGCGACGCCCCCCCGGCCGCCCGCAGCGGCGCGTGAGAGCCCCTGGCAGGGGTGCCTGC